>NZ_RCOS01000094.1 GCF_003947435.1 Candidatus Methanodesulfokora washburnensis | reverse complement strand
CAGCTATCATCACAGCAATACCCAAGTACATGGAGTATCTCGTGATCTGAAGCATTACCTCCTGCTGATGGGACTTCGGCCTTGCTATTCTTACTAGCTCTGCAGTCTTTCCGAAGTATGTGTCAGCACCCGTGTTGACCACTATGCACTTAGCTTTCCCCCTTTTTACTATCGAGCCGGAGAATGCCACATTCCCCCTGGATAAATCCACCGGAAGGCTTTCTCCAGTAAGCGCAGACTGGTCAACCGAAATGCTTCCCTCTAAAATTTTGCAGTCAGCAGGGATTATATCCCCCAGCTCAACTATGAGCACATCCCCAGGAACTAAGTTCTTTGCATCTATCAGCTTGAGCTGACCTGATCTGATGACCTTGGCCATGATTGCAAGCTTGGATCTGAGAAGCTCTAGAACTTTCTTGCTGGATTGAGAGTGCGCAAAGCCGATAATAGCATTGACGAACAAAAGAAAAGCTATGATCAACGCCTCCACTGTATGCCCTATTAGAAAGGAAAGAAGTATTGCTATCTCCAGAAGCCATGGCATCGGCCCCCAGAACCTCCTCAAGAACTCCTTCAGTGAGCTCTCCTTTCTCTCTTCTATTGCATTTGGCCCAAAGATCTGGAGCCTTCTTACAGCTTCATCGTCGCTTAGTCCTTCTTTTCTGCTCTCAAGAAGTCTGAGCACTTCTTCTGTGGAAATTTCCTCATATTCCCTGCTGGAAACTCTTCTTAAGCTTTCCATTGCTCAGCCCTACTGCTCTAGGATTTAAGTTTTAAACTTGAAACTGCTCTCCTGCTCATCAAGCTTTGTTTGGACTTCCACCTATAAGGTTTATAAATTATAAGATCTGCGCATGATGCACTGAGGTGGTGCTATGAAAAAGATTGCTACATTGCTCCTAGTGTTGTTGCTTCTGCCTGGACTCATAAACACAAGAGCTGCATCAACCCCGATGCCGATAATAGTGAAGGAGTATCTCAATGCAACTATAGTGACGGATGGGTCTGGACACTATTACTGCGGCCCATGGAACGTTACAGGATACATCATTGTGATGAACAACAAAACTGGTGAGACCATATCGGACATATGGGTTCCGATAGACACTACAGCTGCCAAATTCACTCTTTCCGAGAGTAATGTGACAGCACCAGGTTACGCTGTTGTTAAATTCAACTCCTCAAGCTATAAGCCTCCTGACTATGTACTTGACCAGAATCCAGATATGAACACATTCATGCACATAACCCAACTGAGAAGCGGGGATAGCGTCACAGTAAAGTATGTGAAGTACTACACTACTGGCTGTCCGCCTCTCCTCCTGAATGAGTCAATGAACCCAAGCAAGATAGTGAATGGAGTTAACACAACTGTGAATGTGACACTGACAGTGAAGAACAACATAGGCTCCGATGTTCATGTGAAAGTAGTGAAGATTCTTCCGTCTGATGGAGGCAAAGAAGGATGGAAGAACGAGGCAGGAAATCCAAGCTTCACTGGTTCTTCCGGCACTACATCTCCTTCTGGGTCTGCTGTTGGCTTTAGCCTCGATAGAAAGAGGCTTTACTGGACTAAAAATGGAAACTGGCCTGATGACTGGTTCACCCTTCCCAAGGATCAAACTGGAAAGACCAGCTTCAATATATCAGGGACACCTGATCTGAGCGAGGTCGGCGGAAACACGAAAAAGATACCTCTTGGTACTGTCTACCTCTACTTCTACATGCCTCACACCTACACAGGCTTAAAGATAGGCAAGGTATTTGCGGTTGGAAATGCGGATGTTGAGGTGAAGAAGAGGCAGCATACAACACCAACTATATGGAATGAGACCCTTGTGTTCTACGATACAAGCGGCGTCTTCAAGTATGATCTCTTCAATGCAACTCTCTGGGCGACTGAAGGGGATACCCCTGATTCCACCTTAATTAGCGATTCTAAGCATTCAGATCAGACATTTAACATAACACAGCTTCTCCCCGGTGAAATCTATACTTGGCCTTCCAACGGCTCCTTTAGCTTCACCTACTCAGGTGTGCCCAAGATATGGGGATTGGCGAAGTTCAGAATATCAAATGATCAGAACAAAGGATGGTGGAACTACACGAATGCAACGTACTCCACTGATTCCTCCGGAAACTCGACATACCAGGTTATAGAGGAGATATGGGCTGTAAGAGGATATTTGGTGAAGGCAAGGAAGGAGATAAGGGCGAATTACACAAATCCAAATGCTACTGTAGGTTGTTATTTGATAGGGATATCACTGTCGAACATAGGAGAGTGGATGAGCCCCTATGTGGAGATGTACGATGTAGTGCCATCGGGCTTTAAACCATCTCCTGTAAGTACTGAGGGCAACATGGTGTTCAAACCACTAGAAATGCTTGCTTATGATGCCAATTCAGCCAGTCCTCCTGACTTCAGCCTTAAACATACTTCAACAGAGTACACAGGATATGTCTGGAAGTCATATCCGTTGCCAGCTCCTCAGCTCGGATTTGCCGAGTACTTCAAGGGAACTGGACTCGCAAATAACAAGACAGTAACCGTTGTACTTAATGATACCACGCAGAAGAGCTGGATAGTATATCCAGTATATGAAGGTGGGACTCTCAAGATATGTAATAAGACGGATGGTACACCAACATGCTATGTTGAAGGGGAAGAATTTACTGTTGATAAAACTAAATTCAAGGTAATATGGATCGACAATAACCTCACATCAGGAGGTGGCTATGTAGTAGTCTCAGCAGAAGGCAACTATACAAACCTGAACATGAAAGTATACAACCCAGTGTTCGTGAGGTACTTCGTTTGCGGTACAGGAAATTACAGTGCAACAAACCTGTTCATAGTTGGAGTTGATCCCAGAAACACCTTGGATGCGCTGGCAGTTTCAGCTCCCGAGGCAAGGATGAGCTATGGAACAAGCAACTTCGAGATAGTATTTGTGATAGTAGCTATAGCTGCATCCATCATAGCAGTGAGGAAGAGGTGAAGGATGTCCAGGCAGCTCCCCCTTCTCTTCTTTTTTATTTTTTTATTGCTCCCCCTTCTTACAGTAAACGCTCAGATGGGCCCACTAGTTTATAAAAATTATTATGTTAAAATTATTATATTAAATGATGGCTCAGCCCTCCTGAGCTATGATATGGAGCTTGAGAACACGGGAACTGTTCCTGTTGTGCCAGGATATGGTCTGATAAACCTGAGCAGCGGAAAGGTTGTTTCAGCATCCTCCTATGTCATGGGAAGGAGGGGAGAAGCTGTAATAGAAGGAAATGCAGTGAGATATTCCGTCTGGGAGGTAATAAATCCGGGAAAATCGATAAAGGTTGAGGTAAATCTGACAGTATCTGGATTTCTGAGCAGAGGCATACTTTTCGATGAGTTTCAGGCAACCATAGGCCCTATATCCTATCCGGTGATAAGAGGGGATGTTGTTGTGATCCCTCCTGCTGGAAAGAGCATTGTTTACCTCTCAAAGAGCAGCCTGAATGCGATGAAGCCCGGAGATATAGCGCAGGTGAGAGGGGAGCTCTCTTATATACCTCTCCCTCTTCTCCCGTTCAGCTGGTATCCCGTGTTCTGGACTGTGGTAATAGCTGTCATACTGCTGGCATTCGTAATAAGGAGGGTGAGACGTTGAGATATTCTTTTTTTCTTTCCTTTCTTTCTTCTTCTTCCTTCTCCTGCTCTCAATCCCAGTTTACGCTGAAAAAGTTGAGATATCCGTTGACAGCAGTTTCCATTCTCCCGGAGATATAGTGGTGGTTAAAGCAAGGCCTGCATGCAACATCTACCTTACAGGCGGAAATCTATCTGTGCAGCTGCTAAACGGCTCCTACGATGAGAAAACACTGAAGATAAACACATCGGGCTTTCCTCTTGGAATATACAGGTTGGTAAATAAATGCGGGAATGAGACAGCTGAAACAGAATTCACACTCGATGAGCTCATCATAAAAGCATTCTCTCCGGAGCCCAACAAGCTGAAAGTAGATGTGATATCAAAGCTGCTTGGAAAGCCAGTAAATGCAACTGTTTATGTCAATGGAAGCAGGTACAATGGAACATTTGTCATTAAGCCTGGAATCCTTAACATACATGCAAACTTGTCATCCATATCAGCTGAGAAGGAGGTTGAAGTGCCGAATATCTCGATGAAAAATTACTATGCACCATGGGATGAAATAAAAGTTAAGATATCATCGGTGGAAAGGCCGAACATAACGGTGATAACGCCTCTGAATTTCTCATTTACTCTCAATGTATCCAGATCGAATTCAACTTGGATTGCAAGATTCAGGCTTCCTCAACCTGTAGCCCTTGGAACATACAGACTTCACGTCCGTTTAGGTGGAATTGAGCTGGCTAAAAACTTCACAGTCACAATGGATGAGATAGAGGTTAGAGGAGAGCAGAAAGGGCTTAGATGGATCCTGAACATATCCGCCTTTGATGTCCTGAAAAAATCCCCTGTTAACGGCATTGTTGAGATAAACGGAGAAAAGATGAAGATGAATGGGACTCTGATATATGAAACTGATAAAACAGAGCTGAGGATTCACCTTGTTGACTCAAGGGGGATAGAGGCAAACAGGACAGTGAAGCTAGACCTTGTCTTCTCCGAAAGAAATACATATGCATTAGGGGAAAAGGTTAGGATATTTTCAACAGGCGATGTAATACTGCTTGGTCCAGGAATAAAGGAGGCATTGAACAAGAGCAGGTACAATGAGACTTTCTTTCTCTCAGTTTACGTGGCTGAAAAATCTGGAAACTACAGCCTGATATGCGGAAATGCGAGCTACAGCTTCTCCGTTTATCCTGTCAACTGGAGCTTCAACGGGTCTTTGTTAAGAATAGAGAGCCCTGTAGGCGGGAATTTAACCGTGATGACCTGCAGCAACACATCAAGAATAAAATTCAACGGAAGCATATCGCTCAACGTATCAGCCCCTTCTCTCATAAAAATAGAAGAGCTAAACTTCACACTTCGCATTCCAGGCATATCAATCGACAGGAATGTCCACTTCCCAAAGGAAAGGGTTGAGATCTGTGCTCTGGGGAACACAACAGTGGTATCCCCTTCAGGAAGGCTTCTGATAAACAGGAGCATTGATAAGCCTGAGATAGTTCAGATATGGCTGAACCAGACTGTCGAGCTCGGAAACTACACCGTAAAAGCTGATAGCGAGGAGAGAAAGTTTACTGTGGACAGCTATTCGATAAGGGCAAGGGCAGTTGGAAGAAGGATAGAGGGGAATGTGAGCTACTACTTTGTCATGCCTGATTACATAAGCTACGAGATAAATGGAAAGGAGGGAAGAGCAGCTGTGGTAAATGGAAGCTTTGAGATAAATGCGACCGATGAAGGGACATATAAGCTGAGATGCGGAAATGCTGCTGTTAACATTACAAGGGATGTGAAAGTTGAGAATGGCTTTGTGAACAGGACAATGAGGGTAAATGTAAGCTTCATTCCAGTGGAATCCTACTTAAAGCTCGGAAACTCCTCATATAAGCTGAACTTCACGAATGGAACGGCTGAGTTCATCCCAAGGAAAGCTGGTGTGTACACTGTTTTCGTGGATGGAATAGAGAGGAGCCTTATAGTTGATAACTATGAGATAAGGGCAGTACTTGATGGCGATGAAGTTAGGGGGAACGTGAGCTATCTGTTCATCCCTCCTGTTGATGTTGAGTATCTGCTGCTTCCCTTAAACAAAAGCGGGAAAGCAAATGTGGTAAATGGAAGCTTCAGCTTTAAAGTAGGAAATATAACGGCAGTTCTGTTGAGATGCGGGAATGCTGAGCTGAGAATAACAAAGGCCAAATCCATAGTTGTTGAGAACGTAACCCTCAGGATATCAGTTGATAAGGGGGAGATTGAGGAGCTCAAAGCTGAGGAAGACAGGATATGGATGAAGATATCGAGGATAGAGCCCGGAGATAAAGTGAAAGTGGTGATAGAGTTTCCTTTTGAGATCCCCAGTGGGCTATACATATATTACTGGAAGATCTTGGGAAACAGGACGATTCCGGTAAACTGCACTGTTGTTGGGAATAGAATAGAGTTCTATTTGCAGGATGGAGTGCTGGATGAGGACAATGAGAAAAATGGAGTGATAGTTGATCCAATCAAGGTGTACATACCTGAGATAAGGGCTGAGAGCAGTTTCTCCGGCAAAAATGGCCTTATAACAGTTATTGGGAAAAGAAGCTACAACATAACTGTACACATTGACAGAGGGAGGATAGAGAAGCTGGCTCTGGTTGACCCCAGAAACATGCCTTTCAGGCCTGTTGACTTCCCATTCTACATGATAAAGCTCAGAATTGGGAACATAAGCGGAGATTCGGTGAGAGTTGAGGTAGGGTATCCGCATTTAAATGGATCGGCCGGCTTCTACCTCTTCAACCCCAGAGACATGAGCTGGAACGAGCTAAATGTAACTCAGAAGAACTCAACAGTGATTTTAGAGCTTAAAGATGGGATTACAGATGAGGATGGGGTGAAGAATGGTAGAATAGAGATAGATGGTGGTGTTTTCATAAAAGAGGGGGAGAAAAAGTGGGAGAAGCTCGGGTTCAGGGAGGCATACGACCCCATACAAAAGAAAGCTCTGATATTTGCATATCTTAACGATAGTAACATTACAGATATAATAAATAATATATCTGAATTGACAGAGGAGATATTTCTGAATGGCAAAAGAATTACAGGGATGCAGGCGAACATAACTGGTAGGGTGCTAGAGGCTTTCCTCAAACCCAATATCTCAAGCTTAAATATAAATGAATTAAGTAAAATAGAAATACATCAGAAATATATTAAAATAGGAGATAGGTTAAGAATAAATGTGAGCCTGAGCTCCAAGATAGAAGGGATCAACCTCAGGATAAGGGTAAGAATACCCAACGGCTCCGTTGTGACAAGGATAGTCAGATCCGATGGAAAGATTATATACAGCTTTGGCGATGAGGGAGTCAGAGGTTTCGTAGTTTACCTTGGGGATGGAGAGATCGCCTTCTACGATGACCCATCTTACTACTACATCGTGGATGTGGGCTTTCCAAGCAATTGGGGGGCTACAATATACAGAGGAAATAATGGAGCGGTCCCATATAACTATCACACCTATATTCTACATGTGCCAGTCGGCCTTTCCTCATTCACTCTAGGCGTTTATGATGGTGACTATGGATTTACCTATAGTGGGACTTCATACTATCACAATATAACTGTCTATAGACCTGATGGAAGTGTTTATGGTGTTTTTCACGCTAGTGGCAATGAAGTATGGTATTACCAAACAATAAATACTAATGTCCCCGGAAACTGGAGCTTCACATGGAGGCAGGATGGATGGCCCTCCAGTAACGGAAATTACTACGGTTTGAGTATACCCGAGCTCAAAACAATGGCCCAGAACATGAGCTATACCATCAGTGGAGTTGGTTATAGGGGCACCTACGATGCGATGATAGTTGGAGAGGAGACCGGCCTTTCTCTAACTCAGGAATGGTATGTCATAGTACCAAGAGGCACGACCTCCTTTAGTGTAGCGGTGTATGACGGAGATAGAATACTTCAATACATACCTTGGCCCCCTTGGGTTCAATATCTTCCAGCTTTAAATATATCAGTCTACAATCCATATGGGAATCTAGTTGCCTCCTGGCAGCAGCCATTAAGTAATGAAGCATGGGATGTGCTCGGTTCTGTTAACACAGGTGGTATCAATGGAGCTTACAGGATAGTTGTGAGGCAAATTAGGGACTATGACGACTACTCAACTGGTGGAAACATGTACAGACTTGCCACTAGCATCTCCTCTGGAATATGGCTCGGAAATCCAACACCGAATCTCTCGGTAACATCTACCTCCTGGCTCTGCTCCCATCAGGGGAGGAGCTTCATCCTCCCGGTTACCGTGAAAAACACGGGATATGTGGGGCTGAAGGGGATAACCATCACACTTTCCCTTCCATCGAACTGGATTGCGAACTCCACAAGCTACACTATAAATGGGTGGATATGGCCAAACGGAAGCAGAACAGTATACTTCCAGATAACAGTCCCATCAACAGCCTCTCCCGGTAACTACACCGTGAATGTGGCAGCCTCTCATCCATGGGTGAACCCTAGTGCTGTGAACGCTCACGACAAAACATCGACAACGGTGGTAATCCCATACATAAACTTGAGCATCAGGAAGTCAATATCAGGAGGATCATCCAACATTATAACTGTAAAGAACAATGCAAACTCCCTTGTCTGTGGCATAACTGCGTACAGTTTCTCCCCCACTCCAGCATCATCTTTCTCAGTTCAGCCAAATGGGAGCTACAGCTGGAATGGTGGCACCATTTACTACTGGAACATCTCCCTGTTATCCAGCCTCAGCAGCTGGACTGCAAGCTACTCTGCTGATGAGACAGCAGAATCGTTCATGCTTGGAATAGATCCTCCTAGCACAGATAAAGGCCTGAAAATTGATGTTAAGGAGTTCTCCTCGGTAATATTCTATCCAAATGGAAGCTACTCTGTCAGGGAGCTCTGGGGCTTCCTCACGCTGAACAATACATCCCCCGATATAATATCAGATATTTCAATATACATAAATGGAACTGGGTATGCATTTTACCCTGATTACCCGAATGCCTCCAGCTCTCCAGTCTACCCTCCGCTTCATTTCCCCCTTTTGCTTCCGAGCAGCTATGCAAGATGGAGGTACACAGCTCCCAAGGAAGAGGCATTTGTCCCCCTCAGGTTTATCGAGAGAAACATGTCATGCGGTGCTTTAATCTCAATTCAGGCCTTGGATGATGTCGAAAATGTTGTGATAAGGAAGATGGGCCTTGTTTATACAGTGGGAAATATGAAAAAGGGAGATACAAGGAACATAACTCTAAACCTCAGCTTCTCAGGTTGCATACAGCAGAACGCAACAGTTGAGTTCAGCTACAAAAATGCATCCCTGTTAAAGAGGATAAATAGGATAAGGGCACTGGGACCTGCTGAAATTCAGATAAGGAAGGAGATTCAGGGAAACAGAACAAAGGTGGCTGCGTACATGAGAAATACAGCGAGCTCGCTTGTCTACAGGCTGGATAAAATATGCATAATGAGGTCGGAATCAGGGCCGATACTGCTCTGCGAGAGCCCTTCGAAAGTGCTTAAGCCTGGGGATCTGTATGAAACTAAGGAGTTCAGCGAAAACATAACAGGAATTCCAAAGTACTATGCAAATGCGACCTTCACGATGCTTCCATCGATAAATGGCGTCACAGTCCCGCTGCAGAGCATAACATCAGTTTACTACATAGCTGCAGCTGTTCTAGTTGAGCCGGTCATATGCTGCATTCCTGCACCTCCAGCTCCCGCACCACCTCCACCAGTGCCACCAGCTCCACCTACACCGGCTGTCAACGTAACTCCTGCTGCTCCAGCTGCAAATGTGACTGCAAACATAACTGCGAAGCCTGTCATGGTTCCTGTAATATCCATCTTCAAGTCAGCTGATAAATATAGAGCATATGTGGGGGATATAGTGAGGTTCACGATAACCGTGAGGAACAGCGGAAACGGCACGTGGGAGGGTGATGTTACAGATAGCCTTCCCGGGGAGCTTAGATATGCGGGGGCATCATCAGCAAGAGGAAATGTGACAGGCCCCTCTGTATCCGGAGGCACCCTTTCTTGGCATGTTGTGCTCAGCCCCGGCCATGAGGCATCAATATCCTATCAGGCAGTTGTGGCCTCATATCCGAGCTCTGGCTACGTTGAAAACATAGCAGTTGCAGCAGGTTCCAGAAGCTCAGCGCACATTGAGATAGTTAAACCCATCAGAGTTGCGGATATAAGGAAGGCAGGTGAGCTTTCTGGAAGGGAGATAACCTATGTGATCTCGGTTGTCTCAACAAACTATGAGGGAAGCCTGACAGTTGTTGACTATCTGCCTGAAGGTCTTTCCTACATTCCCGGAGCCACTCTTGATGGATCCCCTTATGAGCCTGCTGTTCAGGGGAACAAGCTAACTTGGAGTATATACATAGGAAAAAATCAGACTAGAGTTATAAAGTTCAGTGCACACATAGAAAAAGTTTATGGGGTTGATGTGGTGAACACAGCCG
>NZ_RCOS01000093.1 GCF_003947435.1 Candidatus Methanodesulfokora washburnensis | reverse complement strand
CAGGAGATCTTGGAATATCGCACAACACTGTCCATGATTATGTAAGGCTGATGGAGGACATGTTCCTCCTAGGAGTAGCTTACTTAAAGGAAGATGGGAAAATCCTCTACAGAAGGGAGAAAAAGATTTTTATCAGGGATCCATTCCTCGCAATATCTCTCTCAAAGCTCCTTGGAGCAGATCTCTCAAGAGCAGCTCTTCTTGAGTGGGTTGTTCAGGAGCATATCCTCAGGGAATTCGGAGAAGTTTACTTCTGGAGGAATGGACTTGAGGTGGATGTTATCTCCGGAAAGCTGAAAGTTGAGGTTAAGGCTGGAAAGCCTCACAGAAGATATCCCAGAGATGTTACAGTTCTTTCCGAAGAGGATATACCGGCTTTCCTCCTGAACCTGAGGAGATAGAAGATATTGTTACAATAGAGAAGGATTATTTAGCAAGTTATTTCCAGCATGGAAGGCCTTTTTAGGTAGCATAAATCCATCCTTCAGCTCACGAAAGAGTTATATGTTTGCATTCCTCTAAAATTAATATGGAATATGAGATAAAGTACAGGCCTTCTTACAGCATGCTGGTTGTTAAGATGAATTAGGTGAGACGATAACAGCGGAGGCAGGTGCGATGACTTATATGTCCCCCAACATTCAGATAAAGACTAGGGCAAGAGCCGGCATACTCGACACAATAAAGGTGGGAGTTCTAGGAGGTCAGTCATTGTTTGTGAACGATTACACTGCAGTTGGAGGGCCGGGGGAGATTGGGCTTGTCGCAGCTCCTCTTGGGGATATAGAGAGACTTGTTCTAGATGGCCACAACGGCTACATAATCCAGAGGTCCTCATATATAGCATCTGATCCAACTGTTGATCTGGACATAAAGTGGCAAGGCTTCACAAAGGGAATATTTGGACAGGGCCTTTTCATGATAAAGACATCAGGAAGGGGGAATTTATTCATAAACACATTTGGAGCAATAGATAGGCATCATCTATCGGCAGGGGAGAGCCTCATAGTTGACAACTTCCATTTAGTCGGCTTCTCCGATACATGTTCCTACAAGGTTAGAAGAATAGGTGGGTTGAAGGAGTTTGTGCTGAGCGGAGAAGGCCTTGTTGTGGAGATCACTGGCCCTGGGGAGGTTCTTATCCAGACAAAGAACCTGGCTGAATTTGCCGACTGGCTCTGGCATGTTTTTGAGCCGAAGATAAGGGCAATGATGAGGTCTAGATGATCAGAACATCATCTCTTGAATACCAGAACTTGAAATTCCAGAAGATAAGGCGAATTTATCTGTTCTAAAGGGCCTAAAATTTCCTTGATATCTCGCTTTTCCTTGTCCTCTCCTTGGGCCTCTCATCTGAACCTCCAGAAAATCCTCAACAGCAATACTGAGCTTGCCTGCCAGCATATCACTAATAAGAGGCTCGTCGATAAGCTGTGATATCACAATGTCAGCTTCAACTGCATCTGATTCAGCATCTTCAGCTATTGCCCTAATTCTAGCTGCAGATCTCACGATCCACACCCTGACAGGTCCCCCTGCTGCGTCGAAGAAATCCTCTTTTGCATCCGAAAGAAGAAAACCAGAGGCCCAGTTCCCTCGCCAGTCCAGCAGGGATCATTAACTGTGGTGTATCTGCCTCATATCCGCTGTTGACAAGGGCCACAACCTCTCTGCTTTCTCTTCTCTCTCCACCCTTACCGCCATGATAAATTCCCTCACCCAACTCACTCTCACCTCTTCACTCTAATTCTTCCAACTCTCACTATCAAGCCTCAGCACAATGAATTTATTTAAGCTTACTGTTGAGATTGTTACCCAAAACTTCCCAGAATCTAGTAAGATCTTAAAGTCACCTCTAAGGGCTAAATACAGAATCCACTGTAGGAATTAGTTGAGGAATCTTATCTAAGAGAGCTCAGTCCATCGGGAATCTCTGTAGCTTCTGCCAACTTTTTCATCAAAATTTTTAGCTGAAGCGAGGAAAATATTTATATGAGAGCTAAAATTCTCCGGTGGTTTGAACAGGCCAAGAGAGGATTTAAAGATTGCTGAAGAACTGTTGAGATTGAGTTTTGAGGAAGCTACATGTTACCCTATCAAACCGAGGAGAAAGCTTCTTAAAGCATAGTAATAAAGAAGGAGATTCCCAGTAAGTACTTACGTAAAATTTATTAAGAAGCCCTTAATAGTATTTATTACATGCACAGAAAGAAATCCACAAAAGGACCATATATACGGAAAGTACTTGTTAAGATTGAAGTGAGCATAGGTGCATGGACTATAATTCATATCGTATCACTTTTATTTTTAGGGGGGCTCTTATTTTATATCGGGTTTAAGCTTCATAGCTCTCTTTTTGAGGAAATTGGATACCTATTCCTTGTGATCTCTGCGGTGGAAATACCCAGCGACATACTTACCCGGCAAGCTCTCCTAAGAGATATTAGACAAGCCCTAGAAGAAGCTAGAAAAAGAGAAAAATATAGAAAGATTGGGATAATAGGAGCTTATGAGAAAAGAGCTGAAGCGCTTAGGAAGATAATACCGAAAATTGCTGAAGATATTAGAAAGGGTGACATTAAGCGGATGGATTTCTTGGGACATACTCATCGCACTTGGTTTCTTAACGATACTTTTAAAAGTGCGCTTGAAAATATGGAGATGCCAGAGGAAAAATGGCGTGTAATAATGTTAAGTCCAGATTCGGCAATAACAAAGCAAATAATGGATCAGGAATACCAAGGGAGAAGATTCATAGGAAAGATAAAAGAGAGAGACTTCGAGACATTTTTAAAGGAGCGCTATTATCATATAGAGCTTGTTTTAAATTCATTAAAAGACTATAAAGATAAAGTAGAAGTTAAAGTAATAAATGATATGATAGTATATACAGATATAGCTATAGTTTCATATAAGGATGGAAGAGAAATTATATATGCCTCTCCATACTCTGGTTACAGATCAGGAGTAGATTCTCCACTTTTTGTCATAGAAAAGGTGAAAGAAAATGATGATCTTTTTGACCTTTATAAAAATGAATTTGAATTTATGTGGAAAAAAGGTAAAATTATTGAATAATAAGGTTAAGAGAAAAATGAAAACATTGAATATATTTAAGAAACTCTAAAAAATAACAATCTCTATGCTGGTAAAAAGTCTCTTATTGCATGAGATTGTGAAAATCGTTGCCTCTATTGGCATCAAGAAGAATGTGAAAAATACAGAAAATCATGAATTTAATTGAAATTGAGTCCTAGGATCTCCGCGCACAACATTAGAAAACCTGCTTAAATCTCAGAGCTCGAAATCCCGGAAAGCTTAGTTGAAGGTTTCTATTCCTTAGAGAGCCTAAAAAGCCCTTGATATCTCGCTTCTTTAAAAACAATAGATACTTTTTTAACTTTACCTAAAATATAAAAGTGAAGATAAAGAAAAATTGATATAGAAAAGAATATAAATGAAATAATTATTATTTCTAGGAAAGATATTAAAAAACAGTATATAAAAGCATTAAGTGTTGCACTAGAGAATATGCTGATTAGAAACTCAGAACAAAGAGTCATAGTATCGTGAACTCTGCGCGCGCCATGTCGTTGGATGAGCAGCCCCACCTGCACACAGTGCCTCTGAAGATCCTTATTGACTCATCTGTTTTTATCGCTAGACAGTCAGCTGTATAGCTAGGGAGTCCGTGAGGGGATCATATCTTCCAAGTATAAAAGGAGCTCTGGCAACAAGAGTTTCATCACCGGCTGTAACTCTGATCAGGTAGATCCCTTTGACACGCTCTTTCTCAACCAGAGTAAGCTCTATTCTGTTCAGTTCATCCTTTATTCGATTAAGCTCATCTCTTAGATCGGGAAACTCAACTTCAAGCTCCTTCAGGCCTTTTTCCACTGTTTTCTTCTCCTCTAGAAATAAATATTTATCTTTCTGGTCAACATCACTCAGGATATCCATCAAAAGGTGAAGAAGGGCTCTTCTCACCTCATAATCCTCTCTCGCTTTCCTTACTATCTCATCAACCTGACCTTCCAGACCCAGCTTCTCCTCCAGCTTTTTAGCAGCCCTGTCTCCTATCTTCTCCCTGATCCAGTCGAAAACAGCTGATCCAAGCTCTCCCACAGCCGATATATATGGTTCTGCGATAAGAATAGCTGCTAAAGAGAAACCTGGTTGTTACATCCTTGTCCCATTCTGCTTTTGAAAGGGAGAAATATAAAGTTTTTCATAATATCAGCGATAGATGCAGGAATTTCAGAGGATAGACCTTAAGCCTTTAAAAGCCCTCAGCTGACAGAATATAGTTATCTGTTGTCTTAACTAGCGGATAGTTGTCATAGCTATCCTTTTCGCTACCTACACGATAAGATACATCCCCTATTCCATCTTTATTCTCGTCAGACCCTTTGTAATCGCTCCAGTAATTGCCCAAGTGTCCTGTATATGTCTTGCCCTCGTAAGAATAAGCCATGGGCGATGGAGAGCTCCAGATGTTTTCAGCATATTCCTCTGCATTCTTCATATTTTTCACAAAATTGTTGTAATATATTATATTGTTGGAGCTTCCCGCTAAAAGGAGCCCCTTGTTGCGATTTGAGCCTACTGTGTTGCCCGTCAACACATTACCCTGCGAGTTATTTAGAAGAATGCCATTATTTGCATTTGAATTAATAATATTTTTAGATATAGTATTGTTTTTACAGTTGTTGAATATTATTCCATTTATAATATTTAATTCAATTTTATTTCTTATTATCTTATTTGAGACTGAGTTGTCAGCCACGATTCCGTTCTTATCGTTCCAGCTAATTACATTATCGAATATCTCGTTTTCATTAGAGTTATCCAGCTGGATTCCCTCCCCATTGCCCTGTATCTCGTTGTTGTATATAGAGCTCTTCATTGAGGAGCTCAACTTAATGCCAATGCCATTGTTCATTATTTTGTTATTTTTAATAATACAGCTATTCGCATTTAGACATATACCTGCTGTATATAGCCCAGTCCCTCCCCTTATCGTGAATCCGATTATGCTGACATTATCAGCAACCAAATCGAAAATGTGAATATTTGGATCTTTTGCCTGAATTACCGTCTTATCTGGACCGCTTTCCGATTCTATAATGACATTTTTATTTACCTTGATGTTCTCAGTATAAGTTCCCTCCTTTACTATCACCCTGCTCCCCGGCCTCGCCCTATTTATCACCCTCTGAATTGACCCCTCAGGATAAACATAGTAAAGCCCTTCTTTACGACCTATATTTTTAAGCTTTTCAGTCATTTCCCTCAGAAATAAGGCTACTTTACGCCTGCTAATCCTTCTAAGCAGTTGTATTGCTGCAATTAAAATGGTTACTAGGCTCGCTACCACCCCCAGAATACTGAGTATGAGATCCAACATCTCTGGAAATAACAAAAAGTACTTAAAACGTTAGTTTAATTTCAATATATGATTAAGTTTACAGGAAAGAAGGCAAGCTGAAAAGATATATTTCATCAGCTACCGACTACCCGGACCAGAAGTTTACATTAATGAAGAAAGATCCTCTACAGCAGCGATTGTACTAGGGCTTTATCGTCCTAGTCTCGGAGAACTTGACCTCAACGGGGAAGAATAGAACATTAACCTTCATTGTTCCGTTAACGTTTACATCAACCTTTCCCTGAAGAAGAAAGCTCACAACTGCTTTTCCGAGCTCAGAGTAGTACAGATCAAGGAGTCCGCTGTCGCATGAAGTGGTTTTAGGGAGAATGTCAACCTTCTCTACAGTTCCATTTCCCACCTTTGTCC
>NZ_RCOS01000092.1 GCF_003947435.1 Candidatus Methanodesulfokora washburnensis | reverse complement strand
AGTCTGATCTGACCCACACTTGGCCTTTCGGTATTTTTCTGTTGGCTAAGTAGTGGTCAGCTATCACATCCTTCATCGTTTTCCTGCTTTTCGGGACAAACCTTACTTTCACTTTTCTCATCTTCTCCTCCTCTTTTTTCTGCCTGAAAGCAGGAATAAAACTCCGATTATCAGGATTGAGACCATGAAAAGCTCCGTGTTTGCTATCAGTGTCTTTATGGCATCTGTCAGAGGAGAAAGCAAAGAAGAAAGCTGATCAAAGAACGGGATTGTGAAGTTTGCAAACAGAAATCCCTTCTTCGCAGTTATGTTCTGCATTAAGGGAGTCTGTGCCGGCAGAGGTACTGCATAAAAGGCATTCTTAAGCTCCTTTTCCGCTGATAAGCCAGCAGGATCCTTGCATACAGCCCTCACCGAGTAATATCCCTTCTTTAGTGGATTGAAGGCCGAGACAAACTCTATTCCATTCCATAAGCCCTTCAGCTTGGCTTCCCCGTCCTCAGGAATTGAGACGTATATATCACATACAAAGGTGGAGGGATCCATCCCCTCCTCATGGGGCAAAACGGCTATGAAAACACTACTGTTTACATAATTCTCTATCTTAGAAACTTTTATGTAGGTGATGTTCGGAGGAACTTTGTTCAGGTAGAAATAGCACAAAGCAGGGCCTCCCTCAGCTCCGTTTGGATCCTTTGCCGTTGCCTCAGCTTCGTATTTTCCTGCCGGCATGGCTGAGGAAGTTGAGAAATAGGCCGTGTAGTAGCTCCCGTCCCATGGAGCAGATAAAGAGTAGATCTGGTTTGAGGGATCAGTGACCTTTACCGTAACAGTCAAGCTTCCTGTCGGTGAATCTGGGTCTGTGGCAACAACAGAGAGCTTTATTTTTGTTCCCAATGTTGCATTTGAGGGATAGGCTGTAATTGAGGAGACAGAGGGCTTTACGTTGTAAATAAAAAACACATTCGTGAAGGTTTTCTCAGTTGGATAGGATCCATCTGTTGCATTTATGTAAACATCATAGTAGCCTATTGGTGCTGATGTGTCAAAGTAGAACCACGTTGAGAAGTAGTGCAAAGTGCCATTTGGCTTCATCTGCTTTGCTGTTCCTGCTACTTTCGCATAAACTATAAGAGAGCTGTCTGGTGTATCTGGATCCGAGATATAAGCTGTTATCGTTATGTTTGCTGGCCTAGTTGTGTTTGATGGCTTTGCCGATACTGAATAGATAGCAGGCCCTGCTGTTGCTGTAAAAGATGCAGAAGCTGTTGCAGAAGCACCATCTGCATCTGTAACAGTATAGGAAACGGAATAGGAGCCTACTAAAGTCGCATTGAACGTATTCTCATACCTTCCTGAGGTGCTGTTGTATGCTAATGAGAGAGAGGTTTGGGTGTTATCTGGCTTTGTTATCGTTGCTGAGGCTGTTAGAGTGGAGGTTTCGAAGTCTGTAGCCTTAACCCAGACTTTCACCAGCTTGTTGATCTGCTGGACTGCGGGATCCACTCCCTTATCCTGAATGACAGGAGGATTGTTCAGAACTGTAAACGCATTCGATAAGGAGGCTGTTGTATAAGCAGAAGCATTGTCCACAGCCTTAACTGAAATGCTGTATGATCCAGTCTTGGATGAGGCCGTTGTCGAAAATACATACTTCCAAGTCCCGTTTCCACTGGGATTTGACAGAGAAGCTTGGCCATTTGTTATCACCAAAGCACCAGAGGAATCCGTTATGTTCACGTAAACAGCTGTTACATAGCCATCCTTATCCCCGTATGAGCCTGAAATGTTCACAGAAGATCCCCTGTAAACGGAGGAAGGATTAACGGAAGATATTGAGACAGAAGGAAGCAGATTTACAATTTCTTCTGTTGTGCTTACTGTTGTTGTTGGCTCTGGATCTGTGTATTTCCTCACAAATACAAAATCGTAATCCGATTTCCCTCCATTATAACAGGATAGCTGAACATAGTTAGTTCCCGTTGTAAATCTATCCTGCGTTGTTATGGTATTGACCTGTACATTATCCTCAAAGTATTTGCTGAAAGAAGAAGCCCATATTATCTTTATCCTTGTCCATGCTGTCCTGAGAGGTCTGCTAAAATACTGATACGTGTATAATGTGCCTGCTGTGCGTTTCTGATAGTAGTAATTAACATTTGCGTTATAACCATGCCTAACCCAGTCTGTAAAGCTTCCCGTTGAATTTTGGACAATAGCATGCCAGTTCTCCCCTCCATCGACCCACCTGTAAAGACCTTCAACTATGAATGGAAAGGCAAAACCTTTCTTCGATACAATCCCAAAGTCTACATATTGTCTAGCATAAATCTCAACATAGCCGTTAGAGACTGTTACCGATCCTGTTCCTGTTGTTGCCCATTTTGTTGTGTCTAGAGAAGTTCCTAGAAAATCATCAAAGAAATCAAATGTATTATCACCATTGCTTAATGATGTAGCTGAAGGATTTCCATAGTAAAGATATATAGTTTTAGTAGAAGAAGCTGGAATTGAAGGGACTTTTACCCATATTACAGTTGTTGTGGTGTTTATCCCTGATTCTATCCAGTACGACAGCAAAGTGAGTCCATCTGAATCTGTGAACCTTATGTCAGAGCCATCGGACTTCATCTTTCCTGCTGAAATTAAAGACGCAGTATCGACAACAATTTTCACCTGATAATCAGTTAAGGCATTCGCATTCTGCGTGTTGTCTATTGTTATTGGCCTCCTGTACTGCCAAGCGGACATGGAATCTGCCTTCACGGGAAAAGCAGGAATCAGAAGCAGGAAAAGGGCCAGAAATACCGGAATTACCTTCTTGCTCTCCATAATACCACCCCCAAAATTAAAAACAAAAAAACGTAAATAAGCATGTTGCCTCCGAAAAATGAACTTATTGCCGATGTGTTCAGCTGTGAGGCTGTCTGGTTCGTAACTTTGTACGGAATGTAGTATGTTATATTTATCTCTTCCAAAGGCTTCAAAGACGTTTCATTGAGGGAGGCACCGAGCCAGCCAGTGCCGTTTATCTTCAGCTTGAGAATATCATAGGGATACTGGTTCTTTATCCTCAACCTGTATTCTTCAGCCTTTACAGCATGATAGACAACGTCCCTTATCTTCTCCGAAGAAGTTAAAAGCTGCGGTGCTAAAACTGAGACAAAGTAAGTCCTTGCCTGATTCTCATTTCTTGGCAGAGCTGTGAAACTGATATAGGAAGCGGAGGCATAGCAGCTCAGCTGCTGTTTTGTCGTGTTTTCAACAACGGTGCAGGATAACGCACTTGGGAACTGGAGCTGAACCTGATGGGCACCCTCAGCAGATCCATACTCGAAGTAGAACCTTGTGAAATTGACAGGAGAGAACAAATAGGCCAGATCTGAGGCCCAGTTGCTCCAGTCCCTTGAGGCTGATCCAGAAACAAGGAACCAGATCTCCTCAACCCTGTTTACCCCTCTTGCGTCAGTTGCTGTAACCCTCAGCCTGTAAATTCCTGTTGAGAGGGGAGATGAGAACGAACCGCTTATTTTGTATTTTTCTGAAGCAGCCAGTGAAACGGAGGAGGATTTGGAGAATACCTTTACTCCATTCTGGTCAAAGACCTCAGCCGTGTAGTAAGCTGTTTGAGCTCCGTTCTGGTTGTACAAAACAAATGAGAAGCTAGTTGAGTTTGCTGATAAATTCTGGGGCTTAACCGAGCCTATAACCACGTTGAAAATGAAAGCTGAAGAAGATTTCTGGTTGTTTGCCCAGTCCACAGCCACAACATACCATTTATAGGTGCCCTCCTGTGTTAAGGACAGCTCTGTGGAGAAGGAGGATACGTTATATATCTTTGTGTATGAATAGCCTCCTCCCACCTTTTCCACATACAGCACCGTTTGCATGACATCGTAATCCGTATCAGACCACTGCAAAGTTACCCTATCCGATTGAATCCAGCTGTTGTTTGCAGGTTCTACCAAAGTAGGGGCTGCTGGCAGCCTAGTGTCTATGTAGAAAGTTCTTTTCGGCGATAAATATGAGTTTTTAGCCTTATCCACAGCCTTAACCTGCCAGTACAATCTACCATCATCTGAAGTAACAGTATAGCTGGCTATTGAGCCTGATAAGCTGTACTGCTTCACAGTTCCATTCGGATATGTCACGTAAAGTATCTGGTAATCGACAGCATAATTGTCAGATGAGCTCCACTGCAGATTCACAGTACCAGATTTCTGGATTGAGGCATCAGCTGGGGAGACAAGCAGAACCAGAGGGTATGATGCATCTACTGTGAAGTTCCAGACGGAAGACCATGCTGAATCCTCGTAATAGGCTGATCCTAAAGCTTTAACCCTCCAGTAGTACGTTCTTTCAGAAGCACCGAAGGTTATGGATGTTGATGCTGTTGTGGTGTTCACAAACAGATACGAGAAGGAGGAGGTGTTTGAGACCTGCACCTGATAGCCTCCGGCATTTATAACTGGATTCCAGCTCAAAAGAACTGCGGTTGTGTTTACCCAGCCTGATGGCGAATTCAGGGTGGGAGTTGATAGGGATCCTTTGGCTATGAACGTCGTTGAGTTTGTCTTCTGGTAGTTCCCAGCATCTGTAGCAGTAACCTTAAGAGTGTAGGAGCCTGCTGATAGCCTCTGTGTGAACAATCCGCTTATCTTCCTGATTTCTCCGGAGGACAGAGAAACTGAAGAAGAAGTTGAGAAAACAATGTTGCTGTACTGGTCAATGACTGAGACTGAGTAGGAGGCTGTCTGAGCCCCATCCTTGTTTTTCAGGACAAAGGAATAACCGGTTGAGTTTCCTGTTAAATTCAGAGGAACAACAGAGCCCAAAAACACCGTGAAATAGTAAACTCCGGAATCCCTCCTGTTGTATGCGTAATCAACGGCTGTGACATGCCACTTGTATGTGCCTTCCTGTGTGAAAGCCAGAGTTTCAGAACCACTCCTGCTGTTGTACGTCTTTGTGTATGAATAGCCTCCGCCAACGAGGGTTACCTCCAGCTGGGTCTGCATCACATCATAGTCTGAATCAGACCACTGTAGTGTAATCTGGTTTGTAAGGAATTGGGAGTTGTTTGCGGGAGAGGTCAATGAGGGGGCTGCCGGCAATCTGGTGTCTACCACAAAGCACCATTTCGCAGAAGTTGTTGAATGTCCGCCTAAATCGGTAGCCTTAACCTGCCAGTAAATCAGACCGTCATCGGAGGTTATGGAATAGCTGCTTGCCGATCCACTCAGGCTGTACTGCTTTGTTGTTGCATTTGGATAGGTGACGTAAAGAACCTGAGAGCTTATCCCAGCAGCATCCGTTGAGCTCCATTGCAAAGTAACTGTGGCTGATTTCTGAACTGTCCCGTTTGATGGTGAATTCAGGGAAACTGAAGGAGCCAGAGTGTCTATGTAGAACATCCACTGTGCCGATGTTGTTGTGTGTCCACCTAAATCAGTAGCCTTAACCTGCCAGTATAGCTTCCCGTCAGGTGAGGTTATGGTGTAGCTTGTTGCTGTGGCTGATAAGCTGTACTGCTTTACAGTTCCGTTTGGATAGGTGACGTAAAGAACCTGAGAGCTTATTCCTGTGCTGTCTGTTGAACTCCACTGCAGTGTAACCGTGGATGTTGTGATAACGGATGCATTCAAAGGAGAACTCAGGGAAACAGAGGGAGCAGCAGTATCCACATAAACAAGCCTCTTTTCCGATAATTTTGAGTTTCCTGCGTTATCTATCGCTTTTATCTGCCAGTAGAACTTACCATCGGCTGAGGAGACAGTATAGCTTGTGTATGATGAATCGAGGGTAAAGGAGGATGTGGATCCGCTCGGATAAGTCACGTAGAGAATCTGGGAGCTTATTCCGTTTGCATCAGATGAGCTCCACTGTAAAGTAAAGCTGGATGTTGTTACCACTGTCGCATTCGCAGGAGAGGTTAAGGAGACTGAGGGAGGAGTTACATCAACGGTAAAGGAAAGGACTGAGCTCCAGTTTGAATCCAGATAGCTTCCTGATCCCAGTGCCTTGACCCTCCAGTAGTATGTCTTTTCAGAGGCTGAGAAGGGATATGTTGTCGATGTTGTGGTTGCATTCAGTGCCAAGGAGGAGAAATCAGAGGCAGGGGAGACCTGAACCCAGTACGAATTCGCATTTGCAACTCCGTTCCAGCTTAAGGTAACCGATGTTGTGTTAACATAACCAGAAGGGGAAACTAAAGTGGGAGTTGCTAGCTGCTGGACATCCTCCACTGTAACAGTATATGTGGGCTCTTTATCTGCTAATTTCCTCACGTATATGTAGTCTATATATCTGTCTGGATATGATGAGATATAATATCCTAGACCGAAAACCAGAGACATCTGGTCGTTTATATAAGCTGTATCCGTTCCTTTTAACGTTAAGGAGGAGGAGTACCCCGAGAGATACCATATAATTGTCCCATTTTTATAATATTGTATTTTATTTGTGTAAGGAAAATCAAGATAATACGTTCCGGATGAGTGAGCTAGAGTTTTTTCTCCCTGTCCAGTATCCGGTGGATCATCCCTTCCTATAGAAAAATGATAATTGGAGACATAATTCGAGCTGTGATCAAACCAGTATCCATTGCATACCACAGAAGGATTTGTGGCAAAAAGCTCGTAAGGAAATCCCCACTTTTTCGCTATTTCAAATTCACTATACGTTTCGTAATTAGACATTTTATCGACATATACTATCTCAATACCACTTGTAAATTTTTGAATACTCTCTATATATATAAATGAGCTCTGGGCATGAAGGTGAAGCCAGCCTGATTCCACCTGTATAATATTGCTTCCTCCGTATCCCATCCTTATATACCATCTTGTGCCATTAGTAAAGGAGGAAAAGTCATCGTAAAAGTCCCAGATTATCTGGGAGGCATCAGCTGCTCCAGTTGCATACGTTATCTTTATCCTCTTTGATGATGAAGCGGGAATGGACATCTTAACCCAGAAAACCTTTGTCTGACCAGCCTGACTTCCTGCCCAGCTCTCCCTGTAAAATGGAAGCAGATTGCCGTTTTCATCGTAAAATCGGACATCTGTTCCTGTTGAATCCGTTAAAGTATAGGACGTTAAGTCTATTCTCACCTGATAATCCGTTAAATCGTAATTGTTTGGATTGTAAACAGTGATGTAGCGGTAATGTCCTGCTGCTTTAACAGGAAAAGCAGGAGCAAGAATCAAAAGAAAAAGGATGAGAGGGATCAGTTTTCGCATCATCCCGCCCTTATCATCAGCAACGCATCTCCTAAGCCATGCCCTAAAGCAACTCCGACAATTCCCTTTTCGTAATCTATGAGGTAGCACTGCACAAACCTTGTGATAAACGGAGCCAAGAGGAGATAGGCTCTAGGATCATGTAAAAATGCGGGATCAAACGGAGAAACGGAAGTGTAAGCCTTAATGTGCATGAAGGCAAAAACGGCTGCCGTGATCAGTTTCCCCCAGATCCCTGTTTTCTGCAGGGTTCCGTATAAGACTCCTCCGTAGAGCATTTCTTCTGCCCATCCGACCATGAACGCTAAAGTGATGGTGACAAAGTTTACCTCAACTATCGGGACAACGGAGCTCAAAGTAAGGGGAACTATGACAAAAGGGCTTTTCTGTGCAGCCAGCTGGGCGGCAAAGGATCCCGATAACAGCATCACGGCTATGTTGACCACTGCCGTAAGAAGGCTCACTGATTTGAACTCAAGCCAGTCTCTCTTGAAGAAATACAGGGCAAGCCAGCTCAATGACGTTAGCACACCATATACCTGCAAAACTTGGCCAAGTTGCTGTCCTAAAGTGAGAATCATCGCCAGAGGCACTGCAACTGAAAGAAACAGTGTGAAGGCTACTGAAGGCAGAGAGAGCTCTTCCCTTCTCCTGTATCGGTAACTCATCTTCTCACCGCTGTTATAATGCCAGCAACTGCGGAGATTATTGAGGCAATCATGCCGACAAAGGCTGTCGATAATGTAGATCCTGATTCAACGTTGTTCGGATCTATTGCCTGAGGCATTATGGCCTGTGTGCCATATTCCACTTCAACTGAAACTATTTTGATCCCTGGCCCCTGTTCCCCTCCTCCCGTGCACTTGATTATGTTATCATTTGTGCTAACGCATATGTTG
>NZ_RCOS01000091.1 GCF_003947435.1 Candidatus Methanodesulfokora washburnensis | reverse complement strand
TCTATCTCCACTCTGATGATTCTCCCTTCAAGAAGTTGCATTATTTCGAAAGCCTTTCTCAGATCTCCCTCTGCTTTTATCCTCAGGGAAAAACCATCAAACTCCACCGAGAGATCGTTTAAGTACCATGATGCCTTGAAGGACAATATGACTTTGGGCTTTCTCTCAACAGGGAATCTGGAAATGCCGATGTAGCTTTCATAATACTCCCTGTACAGGTCAAGAACCCTCTCTGCCTCTGGCTCACAGCTGTACTGCACCGTATGCGCGCGCGCTACATAGGGGATATTCGGGTCCTGAAGACCAACCTTGCTGAAGATATCACGTTTAAGAGCCTGTAGTGCACTACCCTGAGGCGCGCGCTCCTTCGAGAACTGCACAGTCAGAAGAAATCAAAATTTAAATAGGAGCTTTAGTAAACCATTTAACATGAATCTGCGAGTCCTAGCAACTCCTCATATCGAACATTATACTATCGGCCTTTATGGTGAAGTTTCGAAATACGTACCTGTGACTCTTCTTACATTTAAAAAATACAATTTAAACATTAAACAAATAGTTTCCCCGAGGATCCCCATCCCGAGAAAGAGAACCCTGGCTAGGGATATTCTCCTCAAGATTTTAGCAATGAAGTATGAAATTATACATGTAAACAATTCAACTGAAGGAACACTAATTCCAGCTAAAGACAGGCTGATTGTAACTGAGCATGGTTTTCCTGATCCTTCAGTGGCGGAGAAAGAAATTAGATGGTTCTATGAGAAAGAGCAAAGAAATCTCATCAGATTGTACGAGATAGGTGTACCAATAGTAACTATTAGCAATTATGCCGCTAAACAACTATATGAGAATTTAGGTGTAAAAGTTAAAGCAGTAGTATACCATGGAGTCTTAGAAATGTTCAGGGCTGATGCTCCCAAAAAGTTTCCTGAGAGGCACAAGATACTTTGGGTATCGAGACTTGTAGGCCCAAAAGAGCCATTTGTCCTACTTGATGCAATAAAGAAAATAAAGAATTTTAATAACTTTGAAGTATACATTCGTGGAGATGGACCTTTGAAGAACCAGATCCGTAAGTTTATTCGCTGTAGTAACATTGAGAAACTCATCTCTACAGTCCCGCCCCTGCCCTTTAACAAGATACCAGACCTGTATAAAAGATCTACTATTTTTGTTCACACATGCTCCCGAGAACCATTTGGCTTATCATTGCTCGAGGCAATGGCTAGCGGGCTTCCTGTGATAGTTCCAGATAAGGGAGGTGCATGCGAAATTGCCGATGATGCAGCACTCAAATTCAAGGCAGGAGACCCTAGTGACCTTGCCGACAAAATTTTGGCCCTTATGCTAGACTCAGAGCTCTATGAGAATCTTTCAAGGAAAAGCCTTGAAAGATCTGATTTTTTCAGCTGGAAAAAGGCAGCCGGGGAATATCTTGAGCTTTATGAAAAAATACTTTAAATATTTTTCATAGGCATTATTCTCACTTCATCTAGAGCTCTAATTTTTATTTAAAGGTAAGGTTTTTAATGCTAAAGAAGCTCAGGATCCTGTGAAGGCATCAGTAGTGATACCCACATATCTCCGCCAAAAGGATCTGGCTGAACTCTTCGAAAGCATACTAAATCAGACCTGCATGCCTCTGGAGGTGATAGTAGTAGATGATTCACCTACCGATGAGATCAATAAGCTCTGTACCGAGTATGGAACTAAATTTGCCGAGAAAGGTGTACATCTTTTTTACATCAAAAATGATAGAGAGCGTTCAGCTGCCATAGCAAGAAATATCGGAGTGGAAAACTCAAAAGGTGATATTGTGCTTTTTCTTGACAGTGACGTCGTTCTTGAGAAGAATTTCATCGAGGAAGTCCTAAGAGTATTTAAAGAGAGACCTGATGCAATTGGAGTAGCAGGGTATATCACTAATATCCGAATTGAGAGAGGCTTAAAAGGCGCACTTCGTAACCTTTTTGGCCTTGTGTTCCGCACACACTACAGGTATCCTGCGGATAGATGCCGACTCTTGGAATATCCAGGTACGCTCACGAGAGTTATAGAGTGCGAATGGCTCAGCGGAAGTGCATCTGCATATAGGCGGGATATATTTAAAGAGTTTAAGTTTGATGAAAACCTAAAAGGTTACTCATACATGGAAGATGTTCTGTTCTCCCATTTGATTTTTAAAAAAACATCCTAAAAGTTTGCTTATGACTCCCAATGCCCGTTATGTCCACAAGGTTAGCCCGAAGGATTATGAGGAGAATATTAAGAGACACAAGAATATGTGCAGAAAGTATGTTCTAGTAAAACTTTATGGAATAAAAGGATTATTGCTATATTATTGGCAGAACATAGGTTATACGTTAATAACCTTACTAAATATAAAGAATTTATATAAAACCAAAGATTAATAAGGCTTCATTTATTTTTCTCTTCATATACGCTTATATACTGATGAATAATTTTATCCCAGTTATATATATCTATAATAGTTCTATATGCATTTTCTGCAAGATTCATAGCTTTTTCCCTGTCATTTAATAGCATGTTTATCGCTTTAGCCATAGAGCTATGATCCCACGCATCTACCAAAATTCCAGTATTTTTATTGACCAGCTCTACATTACCACCTACTTTCGTGGCGACTACTGGAACTTTCAGAGCCATAGCCTCCAGCAGTGCTGTGCTCAAGCCCTCATATCTGGAGGGCAGAACGAATACATCCGAGCCTTTTAGTATTTTCAAAGCCTCTTTTCTTGGTCTATATCCCAGAATATGGATCCTTTCATCTCTTTTAGCAAAGTTCTCAAGCATGGTCCTAATAGGCCCATCTCCTATGATCAAAAGATGGGCATTCTCCACCTTTCTAAATGCAAGAAGAAGGGTATCCAATCCTTTTTCCATCGAGAGCCTACCTATATATATTATTTGCCTATCAAAAAATCTCAACTCTTCCTCGGGCATATCTGAGAGATCTACAGCATTAGGGATGTGCACAACATCCACTCCTTTTTTCTTATAAAATATTGTAGCAGACTTGGAAACTGCCGTGATACGATCAGCCCACTTCAGCGCCATGAGCTCGAGGAGCTCTGCTGCTTTGCCCATCATACTGCCGTATAAATAAGCTATCTGCTCTGAAAAAGTACCGTGCAACGTCAAAATTTTCCTTGCTTTAACAAATCTCATAGCCAGTGCTGATGGAATGTTATGAGCGTGCACTATGTCATATCTAGGTCTAGATATGATGGAGAGGAGAGATGAAGATATCATAAAGCTGGGATTCGATAGACCTTTCATTCCAAGACAGGGATAAGTTTCGCATGAGATACAATCTACCTCATAGCCCATATCGGTAAGCTTCGAGATTAATTTTGATACATGCTGTGCGACGCCTCCTATTCCTTTTGTCTTTGGCACAATCATCAGCACATGCAAGGTTTCACTCAGTAGCCCCTTATTGGTAGCAGAAATATAAGTGTTTACCGTGGAACCTTGATGTTCAATAGGAGTGATCCATCAAGTCGGTTTTAGAGTTCCTTGATGAGACAAACTTTACATGTCAAAATTTTTGTCCTAAATAAGTGATAGCCTTATTCTTATCTTATTTTATTTTGATTATCTATAGGTAATTCTAAATATAATTCGCTACTTATATCTGCTGTTTTAATATTAGCTTTGAGATTGTTTCCACCTCCTCCGACATAATCTCTTTCCAGCTCTTTATCTTTGGCGGCTCCACGGTCTCAACTTTCTTATCAAGCAAATCAATTGCTTTTACTGTTAGTGCCTCTAAATCCCATTCTTCAACAAGCTCTACACCAGAGCACTTGCCATAGTAAATCTCTATGGCAGGTATCCTATAGGCTACAATAGGGGTTCCTAGATGAAGAGACTCTAGAACAGCATATGAAAATGAATCCGTATGACTTGGATAGAGCATTAACCTTGCCTTTGCAATTATTTCAAGTCTCTTATCTCTTGGAACAAATTCAGTGAAAACCACCTTGTTCTCTATGCCAAGCTTTCTGCACACCCTCTTAATGCGCAAAAGTCTTTCAGGTGCTATTCTACCTGTAATAACGAGCTTTAGCTCCGGAAAGTGCTTAGAGATTAGCTTGAATGAAATCAGGGCTTCAATAAATCCTTTTTCAGCGCTCAGTCTTCCTCCTCCAAAGACTATGTAGTTTTCTTTCTCTCTAACTCTTCTTCTAATGCTCTTTATAGCCTTTAGGTCCTCCTCGTCTAGAGAGACCCCTGGATCAAGGCAGATCACCTTATCCAGCCAGCCACATCCCATCTCGACAGCTATAGCTTTTGATACACCAAGTATAATGCTGTACTTTCTCAACACCTTTTCATAACGTAGTTTGCTTAGGTAATATTCACCGATGTTTCTAATTATCGCCTCTGCTTCGAAAAGGCTTTTCTCAATAGGCGTATTGCCTACCAGCTTTCTCCAAAGCAATAACGCTTTCAAGATATTAAAAAACCTCTTTCGAGAACCATAGAGGGGTGGGGATTGTAGAAGAACCATACTAGGAGCACTGAAGAATTCCGCTAAGACTCTTCCACTGTAAACAGGATCCCAATTTTCATGGAGCACGACAACAGCATCATAATGTACTGCATTTACTCTCAGGCGCACTATACTTGGAATTGCTAATGCTAAATTCACTGGAAACGCCTTACTCAACTTGTACACTTCTTTAGACCTGTCTGAAAATCCCGCAAACCTTACACGCGCGCGCAAATTTTCTGATAAGCTTTTTCTGTTTCTCAACCTGCCTAAAGAGCATGCTTGTTGCACAAGGATCAGAGCTTCCAAAATATATAAAATATTAAATTAAGAGCTGAATTTATGAGTGGGACAAAAAACTTTTATATGTGGAGCTAAAAATAAACTATGGGTGGGAAATACGAAAGAGATGAATGTCAGGAGGGTTGACGCAAAAGGCAGGGTTTACCTCTCGAGGAAGTTAAGAGGCTCGGAGCTCTACATGGTCGAGGTTGACGATGTGATTCTGCTCTCAGCCTCAAGAGAACGCATCCTGTCAGCTGTTGAGCGACTAGCTCCCTGCAACGCCCTAAAGGAGTACCTTGCCCTTTTGGAGGAACTAGGAGAACCAGCACCGAAAGAAGTTGAGGAGCTCGCAAGGGCGAGAGCTTGGAGGAGCGCAGAGAGGCAATAGTAGACACATGCGTCTTGGTCTCCAAGAAACTGGAGGCCTTGAGAACTCTCAACGCAAAGCTGTACATTACTCCTGTTGTCCTGCTTGAATACCTCAACTGGGCAATGGAGTCGAGAAATATATGGCTGGTTAAAGGAGATGCTAAAAGAGCTAAGGGTTACGAGCGCTTGATTGAGCTGCTGCCCTCAGCACTGCTGGAGCTAGGAGTAGAGGTTCTGGAGCAGAAGCTTACAATTAGTGAACTCAGAGAGGCTGTCGGTTTGGTTTTGCAGCGAGATGTTGATCCTGGAGACGCACTTAATGCGATAACAGCAAGAAAGAGAGGTATGAGCATCGTAACTTTAGATAAAGACTGGC
Source organism: Candidatus Methanodesulfokora washburnensis (assembly GCF_003947435.1). GTDB lineage: Archaea > Korarchaeota > Korarchaeia > Korarchaeales > Korarchaeaceae > Methanodesulfokora > Methanodesulfokora washburnensis. The sequence continues at coordinate 1,512 of NZ_RCOS01000091.1, read as the reverse complement.
AACGCCTCTCAGACTATACAGTTACCATAATTACTCTCTGAGGCTAATATAGCACACTATCCACTTGTAAATCTAGTTCTAGCTTTTATTTCGCTTCCACAAATCTTTTGCTTTCATCCAAAGTTTGTGCATATACTTCATTTACTGTCCTTTGAGAGTACAACAAATTTTAGATACAAATTTTTACTCGCATTCTCAGTCTGCGAACTTAGGCAAAATGGTCAGGTAATGCCTTTGCATGAAGGTCTTCTGAAATATTAAATAAAACCTTAAATACAGCATTACTCCATAGAGTACTTAGGGAGCATGGCTGAGAAGATAAAGACAAGCATAGTAATCAATAGAAGCCTCTGGGAGAGGTTTAAGACGAAAGTTGTGGGTGAGGGAGGACTAAAAGGTCTTAGTGAAGCTGTGGAAGAGGCCATAGAGGAGGAACTTTGTGAAGACTTGATAATAGAGGCTCTTGAAGAGCTGCTGGGTTCTGAGAAGCCTCCTTTAACAGTAACCCCCGTCAAGCCTGAGGTCCAGACAGATGCAGGGAAGGCTGTGAGAGAACTGAGGGACTCGAGGCTTTAAAAATGCTGGTTTATCTGGACACAAGTGCTATTGTTAAGCGCTACGTTGAGGAGCCAGGAAGCACTTTAGTGAACGAGGTATATGAAAAAGCGCTCAACGGAGATGTGCTGTTATCTTTCTCTGCTTGGAACATTGGCGAGGCACTAGGCGTTCTCGACAAGTATCATAGGAGGCAGTGGCTAAGCAGCGAGAGTTACTTGAAGGCAAGAGCCCAGTTTCTTGGTGAAACGCTTAGACTCATAAGGCTGAGGATCATAAGGGTAATTCCTGTGAGGACAAGTTTACTCAAACAAGCATGGAGTTTGATAGAAAAATATCACATTTATCAAGCTGATGCATTGCAGATACTTTCCGCTAAGCAGGTGAGCTCAGAGAAATTCTACACTGCAGACAAGTCCCTTCATGAGGCAGCATTAAAGGAGGGTTTGAAAAGCGAGCATGTGGGCTGATTATAGATAAATTAGACTTTTGGGCATCCAAGAAGATATCACGAGATCCTTAGGCCGGTGAAAAAATATTTATATCTAAATTTCAGAGTCGCTGGGAGGGGTTTCTTGTTCGAATATAGGGCAGTAAATAAGAAGTATGCCCAAGAAGTTCTGACGCAATTGCGGAGCAAGGAGACGAGCCAAGTAGAGTTCAGAAAAGGACTTGTGCGCCTTGGAAGAGTGCTAGGGCTGGAAATAGTTGAAGACTTTGAAACAGAGGAGAAGCTTGTAGAGACACCGCTTGGCACCATTTACAAGGGGATAAGGATAAAGGACTTCGAAAAAGTCTGCATAATAACTGTTCTGAGGGCAGCTTGGCCCCTGACGGAGGGTTTAGTGAAGATATTCTACTCAGCTAAACAGGGAGTTATTGCAGCCAGAAGGGCAGAGGAAAAAGGCATGCACAACAGAGAGTTCGATATTGAGGTAAATTATGTCAAGGTTCCCG
>NZ_RCOS01000090.1 GCF_003947435.1 Candidatus Methanodesulfokora washburnensis | reverse complement strand
GCTGTTCAAATAACGGCCTGCACTTGTCCAAGGCCTCCTTCAGATCTATTAAGTTCTTCGGGTCGCTCATCATGAACCTGAACCTTCCCGTGTTCCAAGTTGCTAGAACTATTATAGCAGCTTGAAGGGGATATTTGTCCGCTATCTCCGCAGCTATATCGTAAAAATACGCTCTTCCCTCCTCATTTCTGAATTCCTCAGAGCACTTCTTCAGAATCTCAGGGGTTATCGCTTCCTCAGCCAATATCATTCTCCCTCCTATCAACTACTTTTTCCATTGCCTTGGGATTTGATTATCATTCTATGCCTAATAGGAGCTAATAAAAAGCTGATTACCAGTTATAGCAGCTGTTGCTATCATTAATGTTAGCTCTGAGCAATAACTATTCTTTAACTTCATTATTTTATTAATTACTCAAGTATACTTGTAAACATGTTTATGCTGTCTATATGAAAAAAGCTCATCGACAGGAATCCCTTTAAAGAAGAGCTTTGTCATGCAAGACATTGTTCGGATCCATCTTTCACTTCGTGTGCCCCTATAGGGTTTATCTATTCTCTGATTTCAAAAATCTCTCCTGATAAAATGCTCATGCATTCTTCTGGATCTACAGATGGGATTTCTAGGGACACCACTAGACTTCCATTCCTTGCCTTCCAGAAGTTTACCTTTATTTTGAGTTCCCTTTCCATAGCTTCCTTAAATTCAGGAAGCTTACTCTCAGCAGATGGATATAGCTCATCAGGGGTCATGTAGATTGTTGTGTACCCCTCTACTTTCCAAAGAAACAGCTTCTTCAGCCGGTATCTGAATCCTCTTGACTCCTTCATCCGAACCATGTATACATAAAAAGTTCCCAGCTCACTTCCTAATGTTGGCCAAGCTGCAGTCCCTCCCATCAGCCTATCCTTCAAGATTCTCTCTCTTTCCCCAATTTTGCCAATCTTATTGAACCATATGATGAGGTAGAGGGTTATCAGGGAGATAATGAGCTGAGGCTCTATTAGATTCAAGAGCATTTTTAGAATATCAGAAGTGCCTTGCATAAGTAGATAGCTTGATATTAATATTTAATCTTTTTATGCTCCCTTTCCTCTCAATGATAAATAAGGCTCAGGGCCATACCCAATAAATTTATTGAGTTATAGTGATTAAGTGATGTCTAACATCGGGACTATCCAGCTCTTATATACTCGCATTTTCCTTTCAGGATCTTTGAGCGTAAGATCTTATCTATCTCGGTACAGCAGGAGTCCATAATTCTAAAAGCCTCCTCCAGAATATCCCTGACCTTTTTTGGCCTCCTCCGTATCGTAGAACCTTTTTCTGCCTCTTCTATTGTGTTCCATTCAACTCTCTAGGAAGAGGAAGAAAACTATCTTTCTGTAATCGCTGGCTACCTTCATTTGTACTGTTGTTGTAGCATATTTAAGAGAGATAATTCATATGATTCTATTAGCTGAGAAACTCCCTTTAATCCGCTGAATAAACGCATCTCGGCCCATTCTATAGTGTACTTGTCTGGATTCTCTCTTTTCAACTTTCTAATCCTCCCGATAAGCTCCTCTGCTTTTTTCTTGACATCTTCACTGGACAGAAAACCATGCATAACCATCAGCACTTGTACTTCAGCTATTGTATACAGCTGATCGCTTCTGTTTCTCAAGTCTTCAAGGAGCTCGCTTATGCGCAGTATCTGCGCTTTTTTTCCTTCAAATAGTGCGCCTATTGGTATCTGCACTTTTTTTCCTTTAAAGAGTGCGCCTATTAGGGACATACGCAAAAGTACCGAAATTAACTGAGAATATGCCGATATGATTTCGACCAATGGCCATACATGCTTTTCCAGCTTGTGGAGGTGGTTTTCAAGCAGCTCCTCTAGCATATCGTGAATCTCAGAATCACATATCAATGGCCAGCCTTGCCTTCCAATTAGCTCAAGGGCATTCGGGAAGAAAAGGGTATAGTAATGTGGTGCAATGCTCTCGAAGGACTTTAACATCTCTAAAATTTTTAGAACATTTTCTTTTTTATATACTGCTCTGAATCCTTCTTTCACTACAAGAGTCGCCGCTTTCACACTCTTTTCCTCCACACTCATACCAAGCTCAGCTGCTCCAGCAATTGAGATGGCAAGACCGAGGGCATATAATAGCTCGGGCTTATATATACGCTTAGTAGTGCAGTATTTTTCAACTAATTTCTCGAGTTCTTCAGCAGCTTCCTCATGCACCCCCGCAAGAACACGAGAAATAGAGTACCACTTTGGCTCTGGATTTAGTGCCAATTCCATAAAGAAAGGTGAGATCTTACTGCCTAAGAGCAGGTAGCTGTCCACCTCGGTGCAAGGCTTAAAAGCCTCCTCCTTTTCTGAATTCATCACAGTCTTTGGTAGATTAGAATAGCCGGCAAGTGTAAACCCCGAGATTAGTGCTAGCCTGCGCCAGCAATGAGACAGATTAGCCTTGAAAACGGCTTCAAGTCTTATGCCGACGAATTCTAGAAGCGCATCTGCTTCTGTCTTTGATCCTCCTACTTCCTCAAGTGCTTCGCCTAAAGCCTGCCCTAGTGTTTCTATAAGATCCTCAAACTCCTGTTTGTATAGTTCAGTTACTTCCTCAAGTGCTTCGCCTAAAGCCTGCCCTAGTGTTTCTATAAGATCCTCCCTAAGTGCCTGATCTAGTTCCTTGCACATGTAGTAGTATGATCCATTGCGCTCCAGTGTCATCATAATATCAAACATTAGAGATCCAAAGAAGAACGGTGTCGCGCGTGCACATGAATAGATGCAAATTTCCATCAGTGTTTCCTCCATTAGATCCTCATGCCGAACGCTAAGCCACCTTGCCAAGGGCTCCAGCTCATCCTCCTTCAAATCTTGAAGTGACACTTTCCTTTCTTCAAGCTCACTAGGCTTCAGGAAACTCCAGAAGCCGGGCTTATTTGAGGCTTTCGTCAAGTAAGTCAGGCCCTCAGGGACTGGGCCGAATGCTGCGTGAAGAAAGAGGGGAATTGCTACCCTTCTAGCAAGGTCTTTTTTCCCTCCGAGCAACACTCTCCACAAGTATTGGGCTAGGAAGAGCTTCGGTTTCTTCTTCGCTTCCTCAACCGCAACCTTGACATCTCCCAGCTCACACCCCTTCTCGTATAGCCAGAGGCCGGCATACTTGGCTACCAGCGTATAGCTGGATTCAAGCTCCTTGATTCTCTCGACTAGCTCCCTGAAGTCTCCGGTGCAACCTGAGTAGGTCCTTATTATCCCCTCAAGGAATGTATGATCTTGGAGGTCAACATGTACTATCCTGTTGGAGTTTTCGAGTTCCTGCTTCAATTCCTCCGAAAGCATCCCGTAGATATCACTCGATAGGACTGCGATCACTTTTGTTCGCCTATCGGTTTTCGCTAGCCTGAGAAGTTCGTATAGAGTCTCCTCAACACTTTTAATGGCCTTACGTATTTCCTTCGAGAACGCGCCTGGCTCAAAATAGGCTTTAAGTGGGGAGGGATCATAAAACACGAGAAGTTTCGTTCCTGTGCCCTCTACAGATTCCATGATTTCTAAGAGATTCATGAAAACTGACCTTTGTCCCCTTTCTAGCTTATCTACTGTAGCAATGCTGCTCACCAATCCTCTTAACAGCCCTAGCCAAGCACTATATATTGCCAACGTGGACTTACCAATACCCTTCGGCCCCTCAAGGACGACAAAGCCGCCCTCTAGTTTCCTCAAAATCTCTTCAGGTAGCTCCCCGAAACGGCCTGCTGTCACTAGTTTTACTTTGTCTTTATCGCCCTTTAGCAATGGCCTGCCTTTTTCCACCTTGAAGGGAAAAAGTAAGCCCTCTTCCAGCTCATATGCATAGAATAGCTTAACACCTATTTTGAGGCTTTCTACCTCTTGCTTCACTTTTTCCAAGTCCTTCTCGATCTTAGCAAGCCTGTCCTCAACCAGCTGCTTGATCCTCCTCTCCAGCTCCTCCCTCGTCATTAGCTCACCATGTGTCATCTTTGCCAAGTTTCCTACAAGAACCTTGAAAAGGGGGGTTTGCATCCTCCATTCCAGCGCTACTTGATCCCAAACTGCCTCCAGTTCCTCCCTGTCTAGGTAGGGCTCAGCTTCCCTAGCTGCAACAACCAGTTTTGCAAAGCCCTCTGCCACCTTGCTCTTGGCTTCATCCTTCGACCAGCCCTCCAAGATCCTTGTAATGGGGCCCTCAGCTAGCGTATCAAAAAGCAACTCCAACTTACTGGGAGGCTTCGCAAGGAAATCCTTGAGACTTTCTAAGATATTAGAAATGAGATCTTGGAGGTTCCGCTCTTCTGAGAGCAGCAACTTTCCTATTATAAGAAGGACTGAGATTCCAGAAGCTATGAGTGGACTAGGGAGCACAGCAACAGCCGCAGTCGAAGCTTTGACCACAATATCCCTCAGGTAGTCCCTCAATCCAAGCTTTCTGGGGCTTAATTCCAGTATTGCCTTCTTCCCCTTCTCCAGATCATCCAGCTTTTCTCCCCATTCCCTCAGGAGCGTGGAGGAGAGGCCTTTGGCTTTGACCTCAAGCATCTTCCTAAGCCTTGGATGTTCCACTTTGGCGAGCTTGCATACCTCCTCGCTGAATCCCTTGACCTCCTTGATCGCTTTTTCATACAGCTCTGGAAGGTAGAGCAACTTTACCCGTTTTCCCAGCATGGATCTCAGGCAAACTGCATCCCAAGAGCTCTCAGGAACAACAATCACAAGCTCCCCTTTCCTCTTCTTCAGCTTATCCAGTTCCTGCAGACTTTCATACCTTTCAACTCTCTGCTTGATTTCCTCAGCCCCTATCCTGAATCCCCTGTAGACATATGCCCTGGAGAAGAGCCCCTCACTTTGCTTAATTAATAGCTCAAGAAGCTTTCCCCTAGAGCAGCCGCAAGGCACAAGAACGATAACTCCCTCTTTTAGCTTCTCCAGTTCCCCTTTCACTCCAGAGTAAGCGCTTTTTATCAGCTGCTCATGTTTCTGGATCTGCAATGCTGGTTTTGAGAGCTCAGCATCCTGCTCTCTAGAGGCATCCTGCACATGTCGTTCACACTTGGAATATTAAAAGCTTTTCATTTGAGAGAATCTTCTTATTGATTATAATGAAGGAAGCCTGAACCTGACAAAAAGGAACATAATTCTTTTTGAGCTAGATTAAGGAAATTAAATGCATGTAAATCACTTAGATCCCTCTGCCGTAAACTTTCTCCACATTTTCCACCGTGATAACTTGATTCGAGGGCAGTTTTTCGAAGTTTGCTAAGAGAAATGATCGACCCAGAGATATTTTCTTGAAAAGTAGGTAGAGCATAGCTTCGCTGGTGAGCAGAAATCCTATCGAAAATGTTTCTTTTTCGATATCGCTTATGTTCTTTACTTCACTATAGGAGTGGGCGATGATGGCAAAATAGGATTTTTCAATTCCTCTCTGTTCCTTGATTTTCTTTTTTGCATCTTGAATGTATTTTATGATCGCTCTTCTGTCATTTGCCTTCAGAGAGTAGTTAAAACTGTTTTTACAATCGTATATTATGGCGAAGTCTTTGGCATATGCTATCCCATCAGGATATTCCCCCTCCTTCCTGTGTCCCAGTTGTTCTACCTCGAATCCCAGTGCTTTTAGGATTTCTGCAATTCTGTCCTCATAATCATCGTTGGAGATTTGTTGTAGAATGTCTAGGAAGCGTTTGCCTATCCAGTCCTGCCATGAAGGTGCTGATATAGATCCAATTTCAAGCAGTTTTTGCCACTCTATAGGTGGTTCTATGCCTGATTCTTTTAAGACGGAGAGAACTCTCTCACCAGGAACAGTAAAAAACAGGCCCTGCTTTCCCATCTTATTTAATAACTCTGAGCTTTTTATGCCTTGCATCTTTGAAACATAGTGAAAATCGAATTGCGGTTCTCCCTTCTCATTTTCGGTTATGCCTTTTATTATAAGGAAGCAAGGGGATTGATGGGTATAATCTTTGCCTTTTCCTTTAGTATAAACTCCTATCCCTGCAAGCGGCAACATGTCTTTTAGGTGTTGTACTGGTTTCGTAGACATCTTAGGGTAAGGTGCCACCTTATCACTTTCCCAGTAATCACTTTTCCAGAAAGTACATAAAACTAAAACCTCCCTCAACAGCCCACCTGCCCTGTTATCCTTAAACATCCGCTCACTAATGGCTTGCTGGTTAACCTTATAAATTTGCGTGAAAGCATATACCTGTATAGACAATCTAAATTCAATACTAAAAGCTAAGTATTTTATTACAGAAATTTTTATGATGAACCCAATAAATTTATTGGGATATGGTGATCGAGCAACCTCTAAGAAATTTCATGCTATCTGGCTCTTACTACCCGTATTTTCCCTCAGGATCTTTGAGAGCATAACTTCATCTATCTCGGCACAGCAGGAGTCCATAATCCCAAAAGCATCCTCCTGAATATCCCTGACCTTTTTGGGCTTCCTTTGTATTGTAGAGCCTTTTTCCTGATTCTTCTATTGTGTTTCATCAATAAAATAGAGTATATTGCTTTATATTCTATTGATAAATATCTTTCATAAACTTTCAAACTTCTGCTTTAATCTCTTTAAATATCTGCTCGTATCCTTTATACTATCTTTTATGAAGAAAGTTAAGAGTATTTTAAGGAAAAATCCACCTATAGTAAGAAATGACAATGCAATAAAACTACTAAATAAGCTTATGAGTTTTTCCGCAAGGGTAACACCATGTATAAATAGTAAAGACCATGGTAAAATGAAAGTTAAAAGACTGTATGTGAGATCTTTTTTAAATCCCCCTTTTGGTAAATACTTACGTAATAGAAGGAGAGGGGAAAATATTATTGTGATAGTAGCAATGCACGCAGTAATAAGTAAAATAAATAGCATAACGCCAATTATTTCATATTCTCCAAAATTTTCCATTGCTTCTCGAGGAAGTAATGAAATCCCTAAGTACTTATCAGATAAATAGCATAAACAATATATTATGAAGAGAAAAGTAAATAAAAGAGGGAATGACATATTGACCTCTAAAGCTCTTTTCAGTGCATCCCAAAAACTTTCTTTTGAGAGACGTCTATATATCCTATCCGCCTCTTTAAGTTTCTTCATGGCCTTATTTTTCATTCCCTTCTTGAGAAGAGCTTCTCCTAGCTTTTCTAGGACATCTGCAAGACTAGGAAGATACTGATTATACGAGAAGAGATCTTCAGGAGAGGGAGGGTATTTGTATATCCTCTCTGCTTCCTCCAGCTTATTTATGGCTTCATCCAGGGCCCCCTTCTTGAGAAGAGCTTCTCCTAGCTTTTCTAAGACTTTTGCAAGATCAGGAAGATACCGCTTGTTTGCTGAAGAGAGGTCTCTGTATATCCTCTCTGCTTCCTCCAGCTTATTTATGGCTTCATCCAGGGCCCCCTTCTTGAGAAGAGCTTCTCCTAGCTTTTCTAGGACATCTGCCAACTCCCAAAGGTAACCTCCCTTTGTTGAGGATTGGTCTTTGTATATCCTCTCTGCTTCCTCCAGCTTATTTATGGCTTCATCCAGGGCCCCCTTCTTGAGAAGAGCTTCTCCTAGCTTTTCTAGGACATCTGCCAA
>NZ_RCOS01000089.1 GCF_003947435.1 Candidatus Methanodesulfokora washburnensis | reverse complement strand
GGATCTTCTGAAAAGCTGGGAAAGATGATGGAAAACATTGTCTTAATAGAACTTTTGAGGAGAAAAAGCTACTGGTATGAGGATATGGAGGTGTACTACTGGAAGGATTATCAGCAGCATGAGGTGGACTTTGTCGTGATAGGCAAGGAGGATCAGTTGATTCAAGTTTGCTACAATATTGAGGAATTTAACACAAGAGAGAGGGAGATAAGATCTCTCCTGAAGGCATCTAGGGAAATTGCCTGCAAAAAGCTCCTTGTGATAACATGGGATTATGAAGATGAGATTGAGGTAGAGAACAGGAGGATAGAGTTTATTCCTCTCTGGAGATGGCTTCTTAGAGTTCCATGAGCACAACTGAGCAAAGAAGGATCAAACTGAAGCTACTTCGTGAGAAGCCTAGCCAATGCCTAAAGTTTCCTTAATATGCCTTGATTTCTTCAAAAATCTCCCTTAAGCAGCGCTATGAATTTTTCAGATTTTCTTAAGGAAATCTTATATATAATTCTGTAGACAGATTTCCGGGGAGCTCATGGCTATTGTTATGTTGTCGTCTTATATAGCCGTTGTCCTCTTCATCATAGGAGTATTGTTTAGGTGGAGAAAGTGGAGCACAATGCCAATTCACCTCAGATGGGAGCTGTATCCAGTGCCCCATGAGGCTGGCAGACATCACTACGGAGGAAGCTACATGGAGGAAGTGGATTGGTGGAGGAAGCCTAGAAAGACCACGATGCTCGGGGAGCTTAAGGAGCTCTTCTCCGAAATGCTCTTCATAAAAAGGGTTTATAAGTACAAGCGATCTCTCTGGTGGCTCACCTATCCATTTCACGGCGGGATATATCTGATACTTGTCTGGTTTGCCCTTCTGCTGATCAGGGGGATAGTTGAGGCCTACACAGTGATAGACCCAGCTGCTCAATACGTGCTATCATTAATAGATGAACCCATCAGAGTCCTTATTCAGGCAACTGGATCCATTGGTATAGTTGCTGCTACGTTTGGATGTATAGGCCTCCTTATAAGAAGAATAGTGGACTCCAATCTGAGGAAGTACAGCTCAGGCCTTGATTTCTTCAACCTGCTTTTCATCCTAACTGTGCTTCTGACGGGAATAGGAGTTTGGATAAATGATGTCAACTTTGACAATGCTATGAAATATATGTCGTCTATGCTCAGCTTTAATGCCATAAAAGCACCCGTCCTCAGCCCTCTCGCCCAAGTTCACGTTGTTTTGATGGGCTTGCTCTGGATATACATACCCTTCTCAAAGATGTCCCACTTCTTCGGCAAATTCTTCACATATCACAGGGTTCTTTGGGATGATGAGCCAAATATGAGAGGAGGGGATATAGAGGAGAGAGTTAGGGGTATTCTGAAGCTAAAAGTGCCCTGGGGTGCTCCCCATATGATGGCGGGGAAGAGCTGGGAGGAAAATGCAAAGGGGTGATTCCATGAGGAGGATAAGGATAGAGGATATAGGAAGCCCCGAGGATCAGCTGGTAAAACTCAGAAAAGAGGATCTTGCAAGGCTTCCACCTCCATACGACAAGCCAGAGATGGAGCCTGATCTGAAGGAGCCCAGATCAGATTGGAGAGAAAAGTATGCAACAGATCTTGATGGCTATATCGCAATAGATATTCCCTGGAAGCCGAAGACAAAGGAGGAAGAGGAGAAGCTGGTGAACAGGTTCCTTGAAGGGCTGGGAAAGCTTCTGTCAAAGGAGGGAAACTGGACCTTCCTCCAGCCCCTTCTTCTATCTCTGGACTACTGCGCAAAATGCCAGACATGCAACGAGGCATGCCCGATCTATGTGATGTCGGGAAGGCAGGAGATATACAGGCCCACATACAGATCTGAGGTTTTGAGGAGGATATGGAGAAGATATTTGACAACAGGCGGAAAATTGTTTGGAAAGTTCGTCAGCGGGGATATAGAGCTAAATGCAAAGACAATTTTAAGGCTTGGGGAACTTGCTTACAGGTGCACTCTATGCAGAAGATGCACTCAGACATGTCCTATTGGCGTGGATAACGGCTTGATAACACATGAGATAAGGAAGCTTTTCAGTTCAGAGCTGGGGATAGCTCCAAAGGCCCTTCACGAGCTTGGAACTGTGCAACAGCTCAAGGTTGGATCATCAACTGGGCTAACGCCAGATGGCTTCAAAAATATAGTAGAGTTCATGGAGGACATGATAAAGGAGAAGCTCGGCAAGAACATAAAGATCCCCGTAGATGAAAAGGGAGCTGATATCCTTCTGATACACAACGCAGGTGAGTTCATATCATGGCCTGAGAATCCTGCTGCGTTTGCAATACTGTTCGAGGAGGCAGGCCTTAGCTGGACTTTGAGCAGCGAGCAGGTGGCATATGATGCTGTTAACTATGGAGTATGGTATGATGATGTCCAGCTTGCGAGAATTGCTGCAAGGCATGCCGAGGTTGCAAGAAAGCTGGATGTGAAGAAGATAGTTGTGGGTGAATGTGGACATGCCCATAAGGCTTTAACAGTGGTTGCGGATAGAGTTCTTCATGATGAGCTCAACATACCAAGGGAGAGCTGCCTCCCAATACTCTGGGAGATTGTGAAAAACGAGAAGATAAACTTCGACCCGGAGAAGAACAACTTTCCAGTCACCTTACATGATCCTTGCAACATAGTTAGGCTGATGGGAATTGTTGAGCCCCAGAGAAACATATTGAGAAAGCTTTGTCCGCAGTTCAGGGAGATGGAACCTCATGGAGTTTACAACTACTGCTGTGGTGGTGGCAGTGGGTTTGCTATAATGCAGTCGATGAACTTCCCCGAGTGGAGGAATGCTGTGGCAACTAGGATGAAATTCAAGCAGGTACTTGAGGCATTTAAGGATAAGCCATCCCCTGATGTGAAGAAATACATCTGTGCTCCGTGCTCTAACTGCAAAGGAGCTATAAGGGACATGTTAGCTTACTGGAAGGCTCCACAGATATATGGAATATACTATGGAGGTCTTGCTGATCTCATGGTGAATGCAATGGTTGATCTTAAGAAGCCCTACATAGAGTGGGAGTTCCACTAATTTAATCAAGTATTTCATTCAATGAAGCTCTGCTGAGCACATAGAAGCATTTATTTTCCCTTTTTATAACATCATGGGCTGTGTAGACGGCAATTATACGAGGGGGAATAATTCTTCTCTTATATCTCTACATATTCCTAGTGCGCTTTTACACTAAAGACTTAAAGAGGTAAGGTGAAGGGAGGCTGAGACATCGACCAAGCAAGTGGTGTTCACTGCCCATGCGATGATTAAGCTTCAGATACTTAGAAAGCATGGTTCTATATCGAGGAGAAAGACGTAATCGATGTAGTGAGGCATCCAGACAGGGTATTAAGAGGCAGCAAAGGAACTTATTGCACAGAAAATTTACGATGAGAAGCACCTGATAAGAGTTATATATGAGGTTTCAGATGAAGATATCTTCAAGATATCTTGGTGGTGACATTCTATCCAGCGAGAAGGGAGAGATATGAGGGTCAGGTATAGCAGAGATGAGGATATCCTCATAATAGAGCTTTCGGATGATAAAATAGATCATGCTGAAGAAATGGAATCTATAATAGTCCACTTTACGGAGAATAACAGACTTGTTATGCTTGAGATACTGGATGCAAGTAGATTCATAGCTGAGATAAGCAGTGCGATGAGAGCTGGGGGAGAATTCGTGGAAGTTCAAATGTGAGGACTAATAGAACCACCTAGTCACAGCTTCGCCCTCTTGCCAAAAAATGTTATTTAATAGGAAGATATAGATGTTGGAACATCCTACTTAATGGTTTTTGCATAAACCTTACTGCTCAGAACATCCTCCAGCTCAGTTTTGCTTAGCACATAGAAACATCCTCTCTCATCCCTCAGCACCTCATGAATTATATAACCGGAGCTCAGGTAATTTGTTAGCTCTGATCTCACTCTCATGAGCCATCTTTTTGCTTCCTCTATGTCCCTTTCCTTTATTTCATTTATATTAACTGGTATTTCCACTAGAATTGAGCCCTCCGGTATCCGATCAGGTCTTTTGCCTGATATTCTCTCCTCAACTCTCCTGCTCCTTATCCACCACTCAGCATAAAGCCTGTCGCTCTCGAGTCCCCTGTTTATTTTATCATTCAAGGGGCCATAATGGTTGACGGAATATCTCCTCACTATCACCCCCAGCTTTCCTATGTTGAACCAAGCATTGAGACACTGAAGAGGATCGAATGTCCAGACTATCAGATCTACCCCCTGAGCCAGAGCTCTCTCCCTCTGGAGAAGTTTTAACTTGAACCCAACCCCCCTGTATCTCTCGCTTGGAATAACTGCTGTCATATGGGAGTAGTGAATAAGCTTTCCATCATAAATTCCGGGTATGCCAAAGACAAAGCCTATCAGCTTCTCTCCCTCAAATGCTCCTATCGCTATGCCCCCGAACTTCTTCGCAGAGATCAGCATGTGATGGGGGACCGCAAACTCCCTTCCCCAGACCTCACTTTGCACTTCAACACATTTTAGAAAGTCATCTGGAGTTTCCAGATCTCTGTATTCTACCATAGGGAAATCAACCTTCATGAGAGATAAAAGCTTTCAACTAGGGAATTTTTTAGATAATCACCTGATGAAAAATATTAGGATCTTTAAAGCCGAATACAAGCTAAAGAGTTATATTTCACACAATCCAAGGTAAAGAAGCTCTTCATGTGCTTCCATTAGGGGCAATATCAGGAATACCTCTCCATTCTCTTTAGCTCCTCTATGTTCTCGATCTCACTTGGATCTGGCTTCTCGACTGAGAGCCATGCATCTATTATCTCCCTCGCAACTTCATTGCTCGTAAACCTTCCACTTATAGCAAGTACATTTGCATCGTTCCACATTCTAGCTCCCCTAGCCGTTTGAGAATCAAAGCAAAGAGCTGCCCTTATCCCCTTAACTTTGTTTGCAGCTATGCAAACCCCTGTCCCAGTGTAGCATATCACAACACCAAATAGAGCTTCTCCCTTTGCAACAAGCTCTCCAACCTCAAATCCGACCTTTTGCCATGGATATGGCTTTCCTTCCCTGAGAAAACCCACTTTTATCAGGTCAAAGCCCCTCCTCTTAAGCTCCTCCACGATGAAATCCACTACAGGATAGTGATCATCCGAGCCTATGGCAACATTCTTCATATGCCACAAAGAGCCTCTTAAATAAATCTTTTAGACCTCCTCTATCCTGTCTATGAACTTAAGATACCATCTCTTGAGCTCCTCCTCCGTTGCTACATGTATCTCAACAGGTGAAAAGCCGATTTCCCTCAGTATATCAGCCTTTAGCTTCTCCTTTTCCTCATTTGTGAGTTCGGCAACAACAAGGATGTCTATGTCACTTGAAGCTGTGATTTTTCCGCTCAAAACGGATCCAAACACGTATACCCTTGCATTTTTGTGATGCCTGAGAACGATATCCTTCACCTTAGCTGCTATAATCCTGTATTTTCCCAGATCCTCCAATATTCTCTCTCCCAGCTCTATATACAGATCAAACATTCTCTATCTCCTCCTGAACTTTTCTGAGAAGAGAAGGAGCTTCTCTACTTCCCCTCTCTCGTATTTTCTGGGCAGATACCTTGCTCCTATGTATGCATCCTCAAGCTTTGTGAGGAACATGATCTCCGACTCTATGAACTTGTCCAGTTTTCCTCCAGCTGCCTTGGAGAGATATTCCGCAAGCCTGACAATTGAATAAGTTCTGGGATATGATCCTGTTTTCATCAGAAGCTTGTATTTCAGGAGAAGTTGACAAAATTGCTCCACATTAAAGGCAGCTAGGTCATACTCACCTTCATTAAAGAGAGCTTTTGCATTTCTGAGAAAAGAATATGTCCTGCTCCTGAGGATCTCTGCTTCCTCATACGACATAAGGTATATGAATCGTGGTGGAATATAAAGTTATGGCTTTTAGAATAATATATTAATATTTTTTACGAGTTTCTAATTATTTAGGTAAAGCTTTTTGGCATCCCCTTTTATCAAGGCAAATGCTCTACGAGAAACAGATACCGGATGAGGAGTACATAAGGGTAAATTATTCTGATTTAAAGGCTTTTATCAGAGAGGTCTTCGTGAAGCTAGGTGTCCCAGAGGAGGATGCCGAGATAACAGCAGATAACCTAGTGGCTGCTGACCTGAGGGGGATAGAATCCCATGGAGTATCAAGGCTCAAGAGGTATGTAGATGGGATAAAGAACGGGGTTGTGAGAGCAAGACCGGAGATAAAGGTGCTGAGGGAGAGCCAGTCAACCGCACTTATCGATGGGAACTTTGGTCTTGGCCAGCCTGTTGCATATAGAGCTATGAAAATAGCATTAGAGAAGGCGAAAAGAAGTTGTGTAGGGGTTGTCGGCGTGAGGAACAGCAATCACTATGGAATAGCCGGTTATTATGCGATGATGGCCCTTCCCGATATGATTGGGATAAGCCTCACCAATTCAAGGCCCTTGGTTGCTCACACCTTTGCAGTCGGGAGATCAATAGGGACAAACCCGATAGCAATAGCGGTTCCCTGCAAAAATGAGCCGCATTTCGTCCTAGATATGGCCACATCAACAGCTCCCATAGGGAAGATAGAAGTTGCGAGCAGAAAGGGCATCAGCATACCCGAGGGGTGGGCTATAGATGAGGAGGGAAATATAACAGTGGATCCTGATTATGTGCTGAAGAAAGGCGCTCTAGTCCCGCTTGGAGGATTAGGAGAGGAGATGGGAGGGCATAAGGGATACGGGCTTTCAGTTGCTGTCGACATACTCTCAGGCATACTGACAGGAGCTGCATGGGGTCCTTTTGTGGGAGCTACTGAGGGCCCAGCGCCTGCAAACGTCGGACATTTCTTCATGGCCATAAACATAGATTGTTTCATGCCCGTTGATGAGTTTAAGGAGAGGATGGAGCTCCTCAAGAGCACTCTGAAGAGCTGGAAAATGCACCCGAAAGGTGAGAGGATATGGATACCTGGGGAGAAATCCTGGCTCACTGAAAGAACCAGAAGGGCAATAGGAGTCCCTATACACAAAAAGACTGCGGATATGCTGAGGAAAATTGGGGAGGAATTGGGAATAAAGCCCCCGTTTTCCATCTGATTTTACTGCTTTTCCAGCAATACCAGACTAGGAAGTTCAAGTCAATTTTTATGGTTTTATGTATGCATATCCATCCTCCTGCAGTGCAACGATCTTCGTTATTCCGGCTGGTACTATCTCACAAAATCCGAATAGATCTTGCCTATCTATTCTGTGATATTTTAATGAATTCTCACATATATAAAACCTCACGCCTTTCTCGCTAAAGCCCCTCAGTTCCTCCTCGAACCTTTTGTTCGAACTCTCGACAAACAGCTTTACTGCAGGCCCATTGGCAACAACTGCTATGTCAGCATTCCCGACATCAGCAAGAAAGTTCCTTATATTCGCTATCATCAGCTCGAAAATGTACGTCTCATCTCTATCTATGTGGAATACCGCTTTTCTGCTGGTCATATACCAACAAATACAGCCTTGTATTTAGATTTTGTTTCAACATCGCTCTCTCCATTTTCAAAAGTAAAAGGCCTATTTCATAATAATCTCTCCTTCATCCTGTGTTTTTCACATAAGCATAAGGATTAAATAATAAATGCCTCGAAACACAGGGGGTTGTATATGAAGCTGTGGTGCCCTGTCCTGATAGGCCTACTTCTCTTGACTGTCATTCCACAAGCTAGTGCGCAGGATAAGGAAAGGATAGTTGTTGGTCTTGAGAACGAGAGCTTGATCCCAGAGATTTTGAAAATTCCCGGAGTCGAGAAGCTCAAGGTTCTTCATGAGATAAAGGCTGTAGTGCTGGCAGTGCCCAAAGAGGCTGTTGAGAGGATAAGAGGAATGAAGGGGATTAAATACGTCGAGATAGATCAAGTAGCCAAAGCTCTTGAGCTCTCTGGATACCAGGATGTCCTCTGGAACGTAAAGATGATAAATGCCAGCAAAGTCTGGGATTCATATTATCCTGTGATAGGCTGGTCCTCGCTTGGAAAGGGAATTAAAGTTGCTGTGCTGGACACTGGAATAGATTACACTCACCCAGAGCTAAAAGGAAAGGTCTCGTGGTGCGCATATACCGTGGGCACGAAGACTTATACTGGAACAAAGCTCAGCAATTGTGCTGATAAAAATGGTCATGGCACGCATGTGTCCGGCATAATAGCTTCCACGATAAACAATGTTGGAAATGCAGGAGTAGCACCTAATGTGACACTGTATGCAGTCAAGGTCTTGAATAATGCTGGATACGGAACATACAGTGATATAGCCGAGGGGATAATACTTGCTGTAAAGGGACCTGATGGCATTGTTGGAACTGAAGATGACGCTAAAATACTGAGCATGTCCCTTGGAGGAAGTTCTGATAGCTCTGTTTTGCACGATGCTGTCGTATGGGCGTACAACAATGGTGCTATAATAGTTGCTGCGGCTGGAAACGAGGGGGATGGAGATCCTTCGACTGACAATGTAGCGTATCCAGCTAGATATAGCGAGGTCATAGCAGTTGCTGCTGTGGATTCAAGTTACAATATCCCCAGCTGGAGCAGCGATGGGCCAGAAGTTGATGTAGCAGCACCGGGAGTGAGCATTTACTCTACTTATAAGAATGGCGGTTATGCCACGCTCTCTGGAACAAGTATGGCTACACCTCATGTATCAGCTACCATAGCTCTTATTCAGGCAATAAGAATAGCTTACGGGAAGCAACCTCTCACATTCAGCCAGATGTATGAGACGATTACGAAGACAGCCGTGGACATCGGGAGCCCTGGTTTCGATGTCTTCTCCGGCTATGGCCTAGTGGATGCATACAGAGCCGTTCAGTATGCGTTAGAACAGCCCTAATTTCCTTTTTTTTACTTAAGAAGCAAATATCAAGCTACCATCATATCGGCTAGAGGATCCCTGTTCGAGTCGAAGAGGATCTTTGCTATATCCAATACATCCCTGCTCAGATCTATTTTTTCCTCTTCCTTTAGCACCTCAACTATCCCTGATGCAAGAAGAAGGAATGCCAGCATTATTCTTCCCAGCGGTTGCTCTCTCAGCCACTCATCCTTTCTTATCAGTTCTATTATCCTGTGAGCAACGTCCTTCACAGTGGCCTTCTCCAAGCCGCACACCGCATTTACTGCTCTTATCTTATACTTAAATTTTTGCTTTATCAGCAAAGAGATCATATCCACCCCTTTCTTCTCAGGAGAAGGGCAAGGAACAGTGCAAGGGAGAACATGGCAGTTAAAACAGCTGGATACGCATACGGCCACTTGGCCTCCGGTATCATCAAGTTCATCCCGTATATGCCGGCTATTATGATGAGGGGGAGTGCTATCACATTTAAAGCTGTAAGCTTTTTCATAATTTCATTTAAAGATA
>NZ_RCOS01000088.1 GCF_003947435.1 Candidatus Methanodesulfokora washburnensis | reverse complement strand
TATACGCTTGCTGTAAGGAGGATAGAGCAGCCAGGGGATGATGTCATAATTAAGGCAGCTCTAACAGGGGTAAAAAGTGCCCCGGCTGTTAGAATAGGGGAGAAGGTGATCTTAGGGAGGGAAGCTGTGGACTTCCTGATGAATCTGGTGAAGGAGGGAAAAGTGGATCTCTAATTTCCATTTCAGGATAAAATCCATTCTGCTTGCGGTATTTATTTCCGATGTGCTAAGCTCTTAAAACTGCTGTTGCTCAGGTTACTTCAAGCAGGATCTTCACTTGATCTCTCTCAAAACTCCTTCTGAAAGCCTCATTTCCTCTCTCAAGTTTATAAGTTGAGCTTATGAGGTCATCAATCCTCACACATCCGCTTTTGAGAAGCTCTATTGCCCAGTTAAATGGCCCACATCTGCTTCCAATTATCGAGATCTCCCTCACGACAAGATCTGTATAGTCCAAGCTCACGCTTCCTCCATGAGTTGATTTCGCCACTATAACTCCCCTAGGTCTCACCAGCTTCAACGCCTTGTCAAGTCCATCAGGACTTCCTGTCGCCTCTATCACGTAATCGAAGCCCAATTTCTCTCTTTTAACAAACTCTAAGGCCTCCTCATATGTGAGAGTATGGGCTCCAAATGATTTAGCAAGCTTGGCTTTGGGGCTTCCCTCTCTTACAATGGCTACTATTGTAGCAGGATCGAACAACCTCATGACCTGAATGGAGAGGAGGCCGATTGTTCCCACACCTATTATCGCTATATTAGATTGAGGATCAGGTTTTTTGATGACAGCAGCTTCAAGCACAGCTGCAAGCGGTTCAACAAATGCTCCCTGCTGCCATGATAGTTCATCTATTCCGTGTAAAAGATCGGATCTTGTGAGCAGGTGTTCTGCCATCCCCCCGTTTATGCTCAGACCTATCGTCTCCCTCTGCGGGCAATGTTCTGGCATCCCATTTCTGCAATACCAGCAGCTCTTGCAGCTAACATTTATCTCCGTGGTTACCCTGCTTCCGAGAAGATCCTTGGAAACGCCCTCTCCGACCTCAACAACTTCACCAGATACCTCATGTCCTAGCACTATTGGAAGCTTTTTAAGCTTGTAAGATCCGCTGTAGACAGCCTTATCTGTCCCGCATATCCCGACATATCTCACCTTCAGCTTCACCCATCCAGCTTGCGGCTCTTCATCTCGTATATTCTCAAGCCTTAGATCTCTCGGACCGTGGAGCACAAGAGCTCGCATATCTCATCTAGCACAGGTATATTTTTATTTTAACCTCCTAAAAAAGCGGGGGGACCATATTGCATAGGTCTGGTTTGGCGAAGACAGTAGCCCTTTTAATTGTAGTAATACTTGTGATAGCTGCTGTCGCTGCTGCACTGCTTCTATACAAGCCTGCAGCTCCTCCACCACCTCCTGCGAAGAAAGTGAAAGTAGCAGTGCTCTTTGATGTCGGCGGAAGAGGAGATTTGAGTTTCAATGACATGGCATTTCTCGGTGCATCAAAAGCTGAGAAGGAGCTTAATGTTGAGATAAAAACTCTTACTCCAAAATCCCTAGCCGATATGGTTCCTTTGCTCGAACAACTTAGTGGAAGCAGGGAATACGATCTTATAGTTCTTGTTGGATTTCTCTGGACTGATCCTCTGAATAAGACTGCAGATAAATTCCCGAATCAGAAGTTCGCCCTGATAGACGCAACAACTGGAATTGTTAGGCCGAATGAAGCAGATCTTCTGTTCCGTGAGCAGGAATGTGCAGCGCTTGTTGGAATACTGGCCTCTGGAATGGCAAACTCTCTCGGCGGAAATAAGGTAGGTGCTGTGGCTGGAATGGACATACCTCCACTTTGGAAGTTCCATATAGGCTATTTATATGGAGTTAAGTACTTTGAGATGAAAACAGGGAAGAAAATGGACTTTCTCTGGCTCTACACGGGCACATTTACTGATACACAAGCAGGATACAATGCTGCTATGACCCTTCTCCAGCAGGATGTCAAGGTTCTTTATGGTCTTGCAGGTCTCACGCATGTAGGGATGTTCAACGCGGTGAAGGAGTGGAACTCTAGGAAGAACATGACAGCAGCGCTTGCTATAGGTCAGGATGCAAGTCAGGAGTGGTACTCTCCGATGAACATACCGCTAAGTGGTGCTAAGAGAGTGGATGTCGCAGTTTACACTGCGATAGAGATGGTGGTGAAGGGGACGTGGAAGGGAGGTATCACAACGCTTGGGCTTAAGGAAGGAGGAGTCGGCATATGGGATCTAGATGGTGTAAAGGAGTTTGCAAGTTTAGCTGCTGAAACAGGACAGCTGAAGGGGATGACGCCGGATGATGTGGTGAAAATAGTGAAATCTCAAAGAGATAAATATATACCAAGTGATGTCTGGAAGATGGAGGAGGAGCTGAGGCAGAAGATCATAAGCGGGGAGGTGAAGTTCAAGACTCCCTCCACGCACGATGAGTATGACTCAATAGTAAAGGCCCTTCTTGCAGGCAACCTTGATGCAGCACTTGTAAAGGGATAGCGCTCCCTCTTCTTCTTTTTTGGTGATCTCATGTCGTTTGTGGAGCTCAGGGATATAGTGAAGGTTTACCCTGATGGAGTGGTAGCGCTAAGAGGAGTTAGCATGGAGATATCAGAGGGGGAAATTCATGGTTTATTGGGGGAAAATGGGGCTGGAAAGACCACGCTTATGAGGATACTGTATGGAGAGATAAGGCCCACTAGAGGAGAGGTGTTTATCTCGGGCAGAAAAGTGAGCTTCAGGGGTCCATGGGATGCTATAAAAAACGGAATCAGCATGGTATATCAGAAGTTCACATTAGTTCCTACTTTCACAGTATTGGAGAATCTCTATCTCCCTTTGGCATTGATGGAGAAGGGAACAAGCATCGATGATGTGAGAAAAAGAGCTGAAAGGCTTTTAGATGAGTTAAATTTGAGGGTTCCGATCGATTCTTTTGTCGAGGAGCTTCCGGTGGGTGTGCAGCAGAGGGTTGAGATATTGAGAGCTCTTTTATTGAAATCCAAGATTTTAATACTAGATGAACCCACATCAGTGCTTACTCCAATAGAGACGAAGGAGCTCTTCAGGATGCTAAAGGAGCTGAAAAAGGCCGGAATAACGGTGATATTCATAACTCACAAGTTGAAGGAGGTAAGAGAGCTGGCTGACAGGATAACAGTATTAAGGAAAGGGATGAAGGTGGGAACTGTTAATGCAGCCGAAGTCACTGAAAGCGATCTTGCCAGAATGATGGTGGGCCATGAGATCGCTGTAGTGCAAAGACCATCACCAAGTATAGGAGAGAAGATTCTCGAGATTAGAGATCTCTGGGTAAAGGATGACAGAGGAATTGATGCTGTTAAGGGTGTTTCTCTGGAGTTGTATGAGGGGGAGATTCTGGGAATAGCTGGTGTGCAGGGGAATGGACAGCTTGAGCTGGCTGAAGCAATTGCTGGGATGAGAAGGATAGAAAGAGGTGCAATATTCTTAAATGGAAGGGAGATAACAAATCTTCCAGCTAGGCTTAGATACAGGTATGGGCTCGCTTATATACCAGACTCAAGGAGTGTGGGTCTTGTTGCTGAGATGAACTTAACCGAGAACTCTGTACTAACAAGCTTATCTGAGTTCATCAGAAAAGGGAGGATAAAGTGGTCGAATGCAGTTAGGAGGACATCCGAGATAGTGGATAGATTTAACGTAGTGACTCCATCGCTAAGAGTTGCTGTGAGATACCTGAGTGGAGGAAATCAGCAGAGACTTCTTGTGGGCAGGGAAATTACGAAAGAGCCAAGAGTTTTGATCATAGCAGAGCCTACTCATGGGCTTGATGTTGCTGCAACTGATTTCATAAGGAAGATTCTTCTTGATTTCAGGGACAAAGGGAAAGCTATACTCCTGATATCCACGGATTTGGATGAGATATTTCAGCTCAGCGATAGAATCGCTGTGATGTATGAGGGGAGAATAGTCGGAATCGGGAGAAACGAGGAATTTTCTCCTGAGAAAATCGGGCTTCTGATGGGTGGTGTTCATGCTCAGGACATCTCTTCTTGAGATACCTACATCTATTATAATTAGCTTCCTCTTAGGCTTTGTCCTCCTCTTATCGCTTGGATATGATCCAGTGAATATATACAAAATAATTATATTTGGAAGTATTGGAGATCCTGACTATCTACTTATCAGAAGCACTCCTCTTGTGCTCACGGGCCTTGCCTTCTCCATACCATTCCTGACGGGCACGTTCAACATAGGAGGAGAGGGGCAGTTCTATATAGGGGCCCTTCTCTCCCTTCTAGCAGCATACACAACTAAAAGCTCTCTTATGGCGATAGCTGTTGGGACGATGGCAGGAGGGGTTCTTGGAGCTTTAATCGCCATTATAAAAGTATATAGAGGTATAAACGAGGTTGTGAGCTCGATAATGCTCAACTGGATCCTCTACTTCTCGATTCTCTTCTCGATAACAACTTTCCTTTACGATCCTTTAATACCATATCAGTCTGTTCCCGTGCCCTTGGATGCAAGGCTTGGCTGTATCCAGATACTCGGTGAGAGAGTGCCGCTGATATTCTTGATAGCTGTGTGTGTCGCATTTATATCATACTATATACTCTATTATTCAAGAATAGGTTATTGCATGAGAGTTTCAGGCCTATCTCCTAAATCGGCTAGATATGCTGGATTCAGCCCAGAGTTATCAGTAATAACCTCGATGGTGCTTGGAGGAGCAATGGGAGGGCTTGGAGGTTCCCTCCTCGTAATAGGACATACGTATACTATTGATACAACGATGTCAGCGCTGTATGGCATGGGGTTTGCTGGAATTGGCGTGGGCCTTCTCGGGAGGAATAATCCAATAGGAATAATTTTCTCCTCAATATTCTTCTCAATGCTTGTAATAGGAGGGGAGATGGCTGAGTTGAGGGCAGGCATACCCACAGAGCTCGCTGATGCACTCATAGGGATCATGGTAATCGCTCTCTCTATGCCTTATATCTACAGAATAGTATACACTTATATAAGGTCGAGAAAATGATAGAGGATGTTCTGGGGCTCCTCTCATCCACCTTAGTGGCGATGGTTCCCCTTCTCCTTGCAAGCGTTGGAGAAATAATAGCAGAGAGATCTGGAGTTGTCAACATAGGGCTTGAGGGCATATTTGTGCTATCTGCCTTTTTATCAGCTCTTACAGCTTTCTACACAAGAGATCCATATGTAGCTCTTGCAGTAGGCTTGCTTGTAGGTTTTCTCTCAGGAGTTCTCCATGGAGTGATAAGCGTTTACCTCAGGGGAGATCAGATAATATCAGGAGTTGGATTCAATATGTTTGCATATGGAATCAGCATAATAGGGCTCATATGCACATGGGGACAGCATGGAGCGTCCCCGATAGTTGCCAAGATGCCGTTCATAGGGGGAGGGTTTCTCTTCTTCTCTCCTCTTCTAATTCTCAGCATCATAATAGCTATTGTGGTATGGTACTGGCTCTTCAGGACATCAAGCGGGCTGAAGCTGAGGGCATGCGGAGAGGATCCGAGATCAGCTGAGGCGATGGGAGTAAATGTCCTGAGGACTAGATTCTACGCAACTCTAATTGGTGCAATGCTCACTGGACTTGGAGGAGCTTACATGGTGGTCGGGTGGATAGGTCAGTTCACTAGATACATATCGGCTGGAAGGGGTTTCATAGCCCTTGCAATAGTTGCATTTAGCGGCTGGAATCCCATTATAGCAATAGCTGGAAGCATGATATTCGGTTTCTTCGATGCTCTATCCCTATACCTGCCCGTGAAGATACAGCTAATTTATCCTAGGATGAATCTCACATCCACTTCCTACGTCTTCAGAACTGTTCCCTACATAGCTGTGCTGATAACAGTATCTGTTGCCTTTAGAAAGGGGAGAATGCCCAGAGATCTCGGCAGGCCCTACATAAAGGAATGACTATTTTAGCTTTTAAATAACTAAGGAAGGCCATCTCTTCCTTCCGCTACTACATCTGCCCTCAATAGCTATCTTCTCACCGCAGAACTTGCACCTGTTGTCCTCTGTGAGATTGCACTCCTCTATATCAAACCCGTATCTTATTATGACAGGCTTTTTGCAGCTTGGACAGTACGTGTTCTCTCCGGGATCTCCAGGGAC
>NZ_RCOS01000087.1 GCF_003947435.1 Candidatus Methanodesulfokora washburnensis | reverse complement strand
ATGTGGCTCGGATGTCCAAAGGCTGGAATAAGGCTCCGGGCTGAAAAGGGGGAGAAGTTCCAGCAAAGCGGGCTATGGGCTATATGCCCATGGCAGGGGCTGGTGGGGCATCATGCCCTGGTCTTGACACAGCCCTGAACTCGGTAGGATGAGGCCTAAGGCCGACAAACCGGGAATCTCCTGGCTTTAGCCGTGGAGAATGTCAAAGTCTCACAAGCTCGCCTAAAGATGGCCTATAAACAGTTAATCCCCTTTCATCTATCTTCTTTTCTAAATCTATCATTTTCTCCTCCTCTCCATGTACAAGAAATATTTCCTTCAGGTCTTTAATAGAAGAGATGAATCTTAGGAGATTTACTTGATCGGCATGCGCTGAAAAGTCGGCAAACTTAACATCTGCTTCTATATGCACAGTCTCACCAGTTCTCGGGAGAGTTATATCCCTTTTTCCATCTAATAGTTCTCTTCCAAGTGTTCCCTTGACTTGATACCCAGTTAGATAAATTAGATTTCTTCTATCTGTTCCAATATACTTCAGGTAATCCAGAACGGGTCCACCCTGCAACATGCCAGACGTTGTCACTACAATATAAGGCTCGTTAATATCAACTATCTCTCTTCTATCCCTCACCTCATCCACATAAGGGTGATCAAATGGGCTCTTCCTCAGGGCTCTTATCTTATTTCTAAGCTCCGGTCTCAGCCAGAACCAGTGTATTGTGTATATCTTGTTCACCTCTTTTATCATCCCATCTACAAATATCGGGACTTTTTGGAGAACTCCTGAATCCATATGATCGATCAATGTGAGCAAGACTTCCTGAGCTCTTCCTAGGGCAAATACAGGCACAAGAACTTTTCCTCCGGACTCTATTACTTTCTCTATGTCCATTACAAATTTCCTCTCGACCTTCTTCCTAGATGGATGTACATCAGAGTTCCCTCCATAAGTCGACTCTATTATCAGATAATCCACAGCAGGTAAATCAAGTTGAGCACCTCTCACAGTTCTTGTGTTCGTGAGATTTATATCTCCTGTGTAAAGGATTCTCTTCCCGTTGAACTTTATGTAGATCATCGCACTTCCTAGGACATGTCCTGCATCAAAGAATATTATTTCTGCATTTCTGAGCGTGAATGGAATTTCATAGCTGACAAGCTTCTCTTTTTTCCTTAAATACATAACATCCTCATGCGTAAAAGTCCTCTCCTCTTTTGGGGTCAGGCTCAGCAGATCCAATAGCAGAAGTTCTGAGAGGTCTCTTGTAGGAGGAAGGGAGAAAAGAGGGCAGTCATGGGATTTCACGATTTCAGGGGAGTAGCCTGAGTGATCAAGATGGGCATGTGTTAGGAGGAGAGCATCAACTTTTCCAAATGGTTCAATAGGATTTCTATCTCCTGAACCCAAGTTTATGCCGGAATCCAACAATATTCTGCCCGATTCTCCTAGCTCTAGCTCTATGCATGATCTTCCTACCTCCCTTGCCCCTCCAAGAAATCTCAAGGCAATGCTCAAAATCGGAACCCCTTATTGTATTCGCTTTTTCCTTATAAATTCCTCCACAGAGTTAAATACACTTTCTGCTATCTCTTTTCCCATTCCAAGATAATTTTCTGGCTTTAAGAGTTCATGTATTTCATCCGGAGTCAAATATTTACTCACTTCGCTTCTTAAAAGAGCTTCTTCAAATGTAATACCTTTTTTCATAGCTTCCATTGAAATTCTTCTTATGGTCTCATGGGATTTTTGTCTTCCCAAGCTTTTTGAAAGCTCCATCATAACTCTCTCAGCCATTATAAAGCCCTTTGTCCTCTCTATGTTCTCCTTCATGGCATTACTGTTCAGCTTCATGTTCCTAACAACATAATTCAGGGTGATAAGCTGCTCTTCAAGCAGCAGAAAGGCTTCAGGAATTATTATCCTCTCGACAGAGCTGTTTGTTAGATCTCTTTCATGTTCTATTACTACATTCTCCAGAGAAGCTACTGCAATACCCCTCATCACCCTAGCCAGACCGCAAACTTTCTCGCTATTTATTGGGTTTACCTTATGGGGCATTGTGCTCGATCCAACTTGTTCTTCTTCAAAGGGCTCCGTGACTTCTGCTATCTCAGAGCGATGGAGATTTCTTATCTCATTAGCCATCATTTCAAGAGTGGAAGATATAAGAGCCATTGTAAGCAGAAGCTCGCAGAGCTCATCTCTTGGTACTATCTGTGTGGTTATCTCCTCAGATTCCAATCCAAGCCTTTCCATCAATTTTCTCTGGATCTCCATCCCTATTCTCCCTAGGGAAGCCATTGTTCCAATCGCTCCGCTGAACTTCCCTTTTACAGCTCTTCTACAAGCTAATTCGTATCTATCTATATTTCTTTTCATTATAGAAGCCCAGAGAGCGAACTTGAAGCCAAATGGCATTGGTATTGCAGCCATTCCATGCGTTCTTCCAAGTGAAATAAAGTCTAAGCTCTCCCTTCCTCTTTTTATAATGGCCTCAGTAAGCTCTAGCATCCTTGAAATTATTATTTTTGATGCATCTCTAAGTTGTATCGCCATTGCAGTATCCAATATGTCATTTGATGTCGCCCCATAGTGGACGTATTCACCATAATCCCCTGCAAGCTTAGATATTGCACGGACTAGAGCCATAGTCTCATGTTTTACTATCCTCTCCTCTTCCCTTACAAGATCAGATGTCACCATCTCAGCAGCTTTGCCTATCACATCAGCAGCCTCCTTTGGTATTATCCCAAGCTCAGCCTCAACTCTGGCGAGTTCGGCCTCAACTCTGGCCATTATTCTTATCCTGTTATCATATTCGAAGATGTTTCTCATCTCCTTACTCCCATATCTACTCTCTATTGGATGGATCGGCATAAGAGATCCTCCTCTTGGCATCATTAATTATTCTTTTGGCAAGAACCTCCCCTATACCAGGGACTTTCATAAGGTCTTCTGGCTTTGCTCTTGCTATCTCTCTTATTGAAACAAAACCAGATCTGTAGAGTGCCCTAGCCCTTACTCTTCCTATCCCTTCAAGCTTAACCAACTCGATAAGATCCTTTCTTATGCCATACTGAACTCTCATGGACTCTTCAAGGAGGAACTTTGCAAGATCCTTCTTTCCACACAGCTTTGATACCTCAGAAAATGAGTAAAGCATCCAAGAAGCTGTTTCTACAAATCTATGAAGATCTCCTGGCTCAACTCCAAATCTTCTCTCTATTTCTCCCTCTCTCATCTCCTCGATCCATGATTTCAGGACATAATAGGACTTAACAGCTCTAACAACATCAATATACGAGCCTATGGGCAACTTTTCGATTGGAAGAAGCGTGTTAAACTCTTCCTCCACGAAACTCTCTACTTCTCCTTTTGTCACCCCTAAGGGGGGCATATCAGGCAGGAATGACAGAGTTTGAAACAAACTTGACTCAAGTTCATCAATCTTTTTGGCTGATAGCAGGCTTGATGCTCTATTAACAGAATTCCTCATCATTATAGCTGACACAGGATCTATGTAGAGCTCGGATGTCCTCCTTCCGAGCGTAGTGGGAACCATGATTCCATCATCCACTTCTATCAGCCCGTTCTTTGCTAAAAACTCCACAATAGATTTAATAGCGCTTCTTATTCTATCAACCCCTATCTGAACTGAAAAAAGAGTCCTGCTGAGGAATTTTCTCAAACCATCCATGTCTATTTGTCCCTTCATTGCTATAACTGAGAGGATCTGAGCTCTGAGCTGTGTCATATCATTAAGCCTTGATGCTATAGGCTCAGGAATTCCTTTTATATATCTATCGATTATAATTTTAGCCTCTCTTTTGGACTTTGCCATTATTATCCCATATCCCCTTTCATCATACAACGGTCTTCCAGCTCTGCCCATCATCTGTTTTATCTCAAAAACAGGTATCTCAGTGCTAAAACCAACCTCCTGATCATATCTCTTATGATCCCTTATAATAACCGTTCTTGCTGGAAGATTAACTCCAGCAGCAAGCGTTGGTGTTGCTGTGAGAATCCTTATCACCCTTCCCCTAAAACCTTCTTCTACCATGCTCCTAATCTCATGAGATAGACCTGCATGATGAAATGCGACTCCCTTAGCCACAACATCGGAAAGAACTTTATGCATTGAGGAATAGGGATCAGCCTCTGCTATTCTTCTAGATAGTTCCTCGGTCTCCTTGCTTCTTTCTCCTATTTTGTTCGCTAGCTTCACAGCTAGATTTACAGCAGTTTTTCTCTGTCCGCAGAATATCAGCGTTTGGCTGGAGCAAATATCAGATCTCAACAGGTTTATAAGGTCATCATCTTCTTTATTATCCACTTTTATAATATCCCCGTTGTCGAATAATATTGTGTCATTGTTGAAAACTCCTGTTTTGAGCGGAACTGGCCTCCAGCTAGAGGAGATATGCTCAGCTTCAAGCCATCTTGCTAGTTCTTCTAGATTCGTTATAGTTGCGCTGAGAGCTATCCTTCTTGCTGTTGGATTAGAGTCCATGAACTTTGCTATTGTCATTTCAACTATTGCTCCTCTTCCAACTGTTCCAACATAGTGTATCTCATCGAAAACAACCGCTCCAACATCTTTTAACCAAGATGGTGAATGGCGTATTATGGAGTCAAGTTTCTCATATGTTGTTATTATCACATCATATGAGGATAGGGGCTCCTCAGATGAATCGTAATCCCCGACAGATATTCTGAGCTTGTATCCGAGAGGCTCCAAATGATTTGATATCTCCGAATACTTTTCAGATGCAAGGGCTCTTAGTGGAACAACATATAGCACCTTTTCTCCCCTAAATAAACTGTAAAGAGAGGATATCTCAGCTATCAAGGTCTTTCCAGATGCTGTTGCAGATGCCAGTATGAAGTTCCCACTTCTGTGAAGACCTCTTTTTATCACCTCCGCCTGAGGAGGGTATAAGGCAGTTATTCCCCATGAAGAGATTATCCTTCTCACATTATCCTCCAAGGGAAGATCCTCTATCCTTATCAATGGCGTCACTCTCTTCTAGGGACTATCTTGATATATCCGGGCCTAGGTATGTATATCCTTCCGGATTCATACAAGCTCCTTATGTCCTTCTCTATTATAACTTCCTTCCCCACCATATTGAGTTCCTTTGCTGCTTGAGCTACTAGTTCAGCTCTTGGAACCTCTCCATTCTCATATTGCTTCTCCATCTGGCTTAACAACCTCATTATATGCGATCTTCTGTAACTTGAGCTCTGGAATGATTCATGCATGAATCCAGAGACATCATATGTACCGGTGACTTCATCGTATCCTACATCCTTAAGCATAGCTTTAAGGAGCTCTATTGCAACTCTTGCATCCTCAGCTGTAACCTCCTCTCTTAGGTACAGCTTTGCTCTTGCCTCACTCAACCTAAAAAGAGCCTCAAGCTGCCTTGGAGTTATTGGAATGGGGGCTTGTTCCATTATCTCAACGGCTTCAGCTTTTTCCTTGCTCATCTTCCTCATGCTCAAGTAGAACCTGTTTATCTCCTCCCCCGCCTCCTTAGTCAGCGCAGGCCTGATGTTCTGTCTTGCATATGCTATGTATTTTCTGAGAAGGTCTATTGGTATGGGGGGTTCTGCCTCCGGATTGTAGCCTCTTCTTGTCTCAGTTATGTGCCTTGCAATTCTTTTATCCAGATCCTCAGAGGGATCATCCTTTATCACATAGATGAGGTCAAATCTCGACAGTATTGTAGGGGGCAAGTTTATGTTCTCAGCCACGCTGAGCATCTTATCATATCTTCCCTTTTTTGGATTTGCTGCAGCTATTATAGTTGTTCTAGCATTCAATGTAGCCACTATTCCAGCCTTAGCTATGCTTATAGTTTGCTGCTCCATTGCCTCATGTATGGCCCTTCTATCCTCCTCGCTCATCTTGTCAAACTCATCTATACATGCAGTTCCTCTATCAGCTAGCACCAGAGCACCCGCCTCAAGGGTCCATCCCCCTGTGCTTGCATCTCTCACAACAGCTGCTGTCAGACCTGCTGCAGTTGAGCCTTTGCCTGTTGTATAGAGGCCTCTCGGGGATATTCTTGAGACATACTTCAGAAGCTGGCTATTGTGAACAACAAGACCATTTGCAATGAAATTTCGGCTGGATGGAACCTCTATATCATACACCCATCCATCAAATTCCTCTCTTGAGATTTGTTTCACTTCATCCCAAACTACATCTGAGGATATTATAATCTCAACATCTTCAACAGGGATTCCATTTTTCTTTGCTATATCAACAATCTCTCTAGCGATGCTTATTGGTACAGGTCTTCCTGATGTAACAAACTTTCTGACCTTTTTTCTAAGATCCACAGCCTCTTTTGATTTTATTCGCTTCAAAATACCAATTAATACATCACCTATTCCTGGAACACGATCTTCATTTCTTTTTCTAGTAGCTATAGCCACTTTAACCCCAATTTTCCTGAACAGATCTGATAAATCCTCCCCTTTTATCATTATGCAGTGTCTTTTTCCTTTTGTATTCATAAGAGGCCTATACCCCATGGAGATAAGGGCAAGCATGATCTCCATTGCTACCTTTTTGCTGTACACTGGTATGCTTAAGGTTCCTTTTGCTCTGTTTATTCTACCAGCAGCTGCAACAATTCCTTTCATCAGGCTCAGAAATTCTCTTTCATCGAACAGAAGATGGCTCGGAAAGTCTCTCCTCTGTCTAGGCACCTTTAAATAATCATCGACATCATTTAAGGAGATGGAGAGTCTGCCATTCCCATCTATATACTCCAATTTACTTCCAAGTGGTATAATATCGTTTATTCCCACTAAATTGGGATTCCTCAGCCTGATCTGTGCTCTAACTTCGCTTCCAGAGCTTTTTATATTCGAATAATATAGTATGCCAATGAGCTCCGGAGAAAGATAATCTTCTCTATTTGCGTTCAGCTTGGGCACCTTTCCTGCAACAGCTATGTAAAATCCAGGATGCAGATCAGATGCCCTTCTGTACTCAGTTTTTCCATTTACAATAGTCAAAAATGGGTGTGTTGGAGTGACCTTTATTTCAAATCCCATTTTAGTCCTGACAGTTATTATTTCCCCTTTATGTCTCCTCTTTGCTATAGCTGATGATTTTTCCCAGCAGATCTTCATAGTTCTGTTCAGCGATGCTACTTTCATCTCCTTTTTCCATACGAAGTCCCCCCCGTCAGGAATAGGTTCATATTCCGGAATTAACTCCTCAACTTTTTTCAGATCTCCTTCTAAGAGAACATAAGAATCTCCTGTTATGCATTTAGCAGTTCCAGGATCTCCCACAAGCAGAAGATTTATCTCACCTCTTATCTTAGTTCCATCCCTGAGTATCTTCTCATTTCCTCCAAAAAGAGCTAAAGCTATGGCCCTTTTTATCGTTTCATGTCCATATATTGACGGAGCTATTGACTTTACTATCTTTTCCTCCAGCTGTGGATCTCTTGACAACTTCTTTATCTCGTCCTCGTCCTCAGGAGTTATGACAACTCTCTCATACTCCTTGCTGGATGTCTCCACAAAGTTTATCTCAAGAAATCTCCTGAAAAGAGGTCCAAATAGAGCATCTCCGATGTTCTTTCTGTTCTTTCTCAAATTTATTATTGCAGAGGTCTTTATTCTATCTCCAGGCTTCACTTCATCCACTATATCATCTAGGAGAATCGCATCTATGTACTTTGGCATGCCTCCTGGTGGAAGATCCTCAGGTCTCTCCTGAATCCTTATGTACTGCCAGTTTATGAAACTGCTTCTCTCTTGATTGAACTTCATGACTTGACCGCAGTTAGGACAACTAGCTGGAGGTTTAGGCATTATATCGTCCTCAACTGGCATAGACACCTCGTAACCACAACCTGAACATGTGTAAACTGCCTCTGCTAACTTATCATAGGTATCTGAAACTCTTGTAACTATGCCTTCAACTGAGACTATTTTTCCAAGGGAGTAACTTGGTATCTCCCTTATCCCAACTCTTATTGGAATGTTTGAGAACCTGGCATGAAAGGGCTTACTGAAGTATATAATGTCATCAGAGAGAGGTCCTGCGTTCATTCTCAGAAACTCTTTGACTGCTTGAGATGCTGCTCTTATGTTGGTAATAGGTCTTTCAAGAAGATCTAATGCCACATCTCTGGTCTCTATATTTGCAAATAGATCACCATAATCTATAACAAGGGATCTCTTTTTCGACTCTACCGCCTTTAGGGCCAGGTCTTCATACTTTCGGGATCCGGATTCGTCCTTAAAAGTCTTCAAAAACTCAAGATACTTCTCCTTAAGCTTTACTTCATCCACTATCTTGGGTTCACCTGTTATCATCAGGATCCCCTCTCAAAACCCTGCTATAATGCCTCATCAAAGAGAGGATAGAGCGGAATAACACAGCTTCCTCCGGATTCAGCTTCTCGACTAGTTTCTCTAAGCTTGTTTCCGGTCCTTGGAAGTTTACATACTTTGCCAACTTTCCAAATCTGGCTTTTAATATGTCATCAAGATCTATTCTTGCTCTTTCAAGCTCAGCTGCTCTCGCAGGATCCTTTTTAAGCTCAATTATTGTATTCCTTACCCATCTGAACAACTGTTCACTTATCTGAACTGGTCTGAGAGAGTTCTTCTCTTCTAAGAGCAAGCTGTCAAGATATCTTAGATCTATCCTCTCCTGAACTTCAACCAAATTTCGCCTTTCCAGTATTTCAAAAAGCCAAAGAGGAATCTTAACTCTATTTCCCTTGATGAGCTTCCATTCCAGCAGGTCAGAGGAACCTATATCTTCCTTAATTATTGCATCTACTCTCTCTATAAGCTCCAAAAGCTTTATGCCTTTGTCATCGAGCACTGGAAGCAGGAGCATATTATCTCATGAAAAGGTGGATATCTCGATTTTAAATTTGAGTGGGCGCATATTCCACTACATCCTCTCTGGGAGTGATATCAGATGAGGATAGAGAAAGGAAAACCGGCAAATAATATCTTCTTGACGATAAGACCGGACTTTTCCGGCTTAAATGAGATAGAAGAATCTGTAAGAAGGATGTTATCTGAGGCAGATGTGCACATAGTTGAAGATCCTTTAGAAGCCGACGTGATAATAGCAATAGGCGGAGATGGAACCTTTCTGGAAGCAGTTCATGAATCTAGTGGAAATGTGCCAGTTATAGGGGTGAAAAACGGCACTTATGGAACTCTAATGGAGCTGAACCATGAAAATATAGCAGATGGTCTCAGAAGAATTGTAAGAGGAGAATATTTCGTTATGATTGTTCCATCTGTTGAGGCGAAAAATCTAAAAGAGAAAGCATTTAACGAGATTCTTCTTACAAATCAGGAGAAAGGGAAATCAATGAAAGTAGAGCTATATGTCGAAGGGGAAAGAATAAACAGCTTTATAGCGGATGGCATTGTTGCTGCTACACCGATGGGCTCATGGGCTTACTCTTTATCACTAAATGGTCCAATATTGGATCCCAGAGTAAATGCCATGATACTAGCTTATATAGCTCCTTGGCCTCCTAGTTCTGAGATACCTCTGAATCCAATAGTCGTTCCAGAGGGTGTCGAGATAACAATATCCTCTGATTCAGAGATGATGGTGGTGCCCGATGGGGTTTACAGAGGTTTAACGGCTAGAGAAGTGATCCTCAGTCTAGCTAGTGAGGGATTTATGCTGGCAACTTTATCCGATGATCCAAGATACTTTTACAGGAGGATTATAAATAGAGTAAGGAAAAAAGCAGAGTTGCACAATCTTTAGTTTACAGAAAATCGACAAGAAAGCCCATGGTTTTAACCGTGAGATGAATTGTCGATAAGCTTAAATATCAGCTCATGATAGTTGTGTTAAGCGAGTCGCTCCATGCGGGCTATGGGCTACATGCCCATAGCAGGGGCTGGTAGGGCATTATGCCCTGGTCTTGACACAGCCCTGAACCCGGTAGGATGAGGCCTCAGGCCGACAAGCCGGGAATCTCCCGGCTTTAGCCGTGGAGAATGTCAAAGAGTGCAAACTGGCTATCTGATAGAAGAGGGCGGGGGTAGCCAAGCCAGGTCTACGGCGGCGGACTCAAGATCCGCTCCCTGAGGGGTTCGTGGGTTCAAATCCCACCCCCCGCACTCTTTTAGGATTTTCCATCCTTCCTCTCTTTATCCAGTTTGACGATATGAGCTGAATTATTTTTAAGAAAATTGGTAGAGAACTTGAGCGATATGCTTGGCTTCTATCTATCAGGTGAGCATGATACCCTGCCATTTTCCGAGGTGAAGTCTATATTGGAGACCTATGGTCTTCCATATGAGGAAGAGATCAGAGTAAAGCAGCTTCTCCTAATTAGAACTGATGAGAGAGCTATTGATATAGTATCTAGGAGGTCTGCCTACACAAAGGAGATATTTTCTGTGGAGGGAATTGGAAAAACAATTTCTGATGTGGAGAACTTAAAAATAAGGCTTTCTAAAAGCTTCAGAGTGAGATGTATAAGGATAGGAGGCTCAATGAGGGATCTATCTTGTAGTGATGTTGAGAGAAAATTGGGAAGAATTTTGCTCTCACAGAATCCTAACTTGAGAGTGGATCTAAACAATCCAGAGGAAGAGGTGCTAGTTTTCCTATCAGATATGGTAGTCGTGGGTAAAAGTCTGAAAAAAGTGGATAGGTCTCTTCTAAAAATAAGAGAGGTTTCTGCTAGACCCTTTAAGCACCCATCATCAATGGGTCCAGTTCTCGCAAGAGCGATGGTAAATCTCTCCAGAGTGAAGGAGGGAGATCTAATGCTAGATCCATTCCTAGGGGCTGGTGGAATAGCTTTAGAAGCTCTTATGATGGGAATTAGAGTTATAGGAATAGAAATAGATGAGAGGACTGCTAAAGGGGCTCAAGAAAACATGTTTTCCTACGGATTCTCCGAGGAGGACTTCAAGATAATATGCGGAGACTCTAGACTTGTAAAGCTGGACGAGGAACTGGACTCGATAGTGACAGATCCTCCATATGGAAGGGGAAGCAGTCTGAGAGGGGAGAGGTTAGAGGATCTCCTTAGGGATGTTCTGGAGAACATCCTTTCATGCTTGAAGAGAGGGGGACATCTAGTTATATCCCTTCCTCACTGGCTTGATGCTAGAGATATCATGAGGGACTACAATCTAACTCTTATAGAGGAGCACAGAATGAGAATCAACAGGGGTCTTTCTAGGAATATAATCGTGCTTAGGAGGTGATTAGATGAGGATAATATTTCTTGGAACAAGCGCGGCTGTCCCCACAGTAGATAGGTCTCTTTCATCTATAGCAGTAGATATGGGCAGGGAATACATCCTAATAGATGCCGGAGAGGGTGTTCAGAAGCAGATAATGCTAACTGGACTTGGATTCGGCAAGCTATCCAGGATAATAATAACTCATCTTCATGGTGATCACTACTTTGGCATCTTTCCGTTACTTCAGACGATGAGCATACTGCGCAGAAGCAGCCCACTCGATATAATTGCACCAGCGGGATTCAGCTCGATATATAAAGCCTTAAAAGAGATAACACCAACTCTTACCTCATATGAAGTGAGAATTACAGAGGTTAATGGAGAAAATGAATTCAGGCTGCTTAACTGCACGCTCAAGATGTTTCCTGTATGCCATGGGAACACGCCGACATATGGCATATCGATAAAAGAGGATGATAAACCGGGGAGATTCGATCCCGAGAAATCAGATAAACTAGGTGTGCCAGTTGAGCTGAGAGGAGTTCTTCAGAAAGGCATACCGATAAAGCTGCCAGATGGAAAAGTTATAAGACCAGAGGATGTGATGGGTCCTCCGAGAAAAGGGGCAAAGGTGGTTTTCTCCTCTGATACACGTCCATGCGATTCACTGCTGAAAGAGGCAGAAAACGCAGATGTTCTCATACATGAGGCCACATACGATGATGATAAAAAAGACAGGGCGGAGAAAACAGGTCATAGCACTATATCAGAGGCTATAGAAGTTGGAATAGCCTCTAAGGCGAGGAAGATAGTGCTAACTCATTTCAGCGCTAGGTACAAAAAGGAGGACTTGGAGAAAATGGAGACAAAGATCAGGGAGAAATACGAGAATGTGATTTTTGCGAGAGATCTCATGGTCATAGATCTTTGATCATGGAAAGAAACTCCTCAGTGCTTAACTCCTTAACTATTCTCCCCTTCTCAGTTTTTGGAGCAAGCCAGTCTATAAAAGCGTTTATTGCACCAGGAACTCTTATACTAACCTTTATTGCACCTAATGGAGATTCTTCTTCTGTCTCACAAAGATGGACTCTTCCATTAAAAGCAGCCTGTTTATGAAGCAGTATTTCTGTTTCATCTCCGTGAACATTGGATTTAAGCAACATCCTTGCAGTATCCAAGATTTTATTGCTTCTCAAGCTATCCCTCAGCTTAATCAGACATTCATGTCTGTTTGATGAAACTCTTATCTCCTTCACAGATTCCCCTGATATCTCCACATCATCCAAGCTTTCATCAAATGGAATCACGTTTTTTACAGCCATAAGGACTCTTTCAGCGCTCTCCGAAGGAAATGCTCTTGTCCAGACCTCTATATAGATCATCATCAACCACCTTATAAAAATCTTCTACCTTATCCGGGAGACCCAGAGCCCTGTACTGATACCTAATCCACTTTATTACTCTTCCTCCTCCGCTTTCTATCTCTCTGGATATCTTGGATGCCATCTCCGAGCCCTCTCGATCAAAATCAGTCAAAATTATGAAGCTCTTTCCTTTGAAAATACTTAATCCCTCCTTTTTCACTAGAGCTTCTATGTCCTTGACGTAAACTATCCTCCCCGAGATGCCAGCGGATCTGAGGGAATCCCTATCCTTTTTTCCCTCAACGATTATAATGGCTCCTTCCTTAGATGCATTTTCTATCTCAGATATCCACTCGATTACATCGACTCTAGTCTTATGTTTTCTTCTCATTACGTAGATCCCATCCTTATATATGATGTGCAACTATTTAAGTAGATGTCCTCCAGTGGTCGCATGATGAACTGCAGAACATTGCTTCTGCTGATCCTCCTGCTTTCTCCACCAATAATTGGAATAATGGGGGAACAGGGGGCAAGAGCAGGATTAATTAAAGTTAAACTCACCATTTCCACTGGTAACTATGCCCAGCTTAGCTATTATGGTGAGCTGACCGCTGGAGATACTGCAGTCAGATCTCTTATATTCCCGCTCATGGAGTGGAACAGGTGGATGGCATCTCCAGATGTCAGGAGAGTCGATGTGATAAATCGCTCGGAGAACGTGGATGTTGCCATTGTTAACACAACATACTATGCTGTGAACATCCTTGTTACATTTAAGGAGCCGGTCAGACCAAGAAGCAGTGAGAAGTTCAGTTTCACGGTAAATATAAGCAGGAGTCTTTTTGTGATACCAAGAGGGGAAGGAGGGAATTTCACCCTGTTGTTCTATGTCATATCCCCCAATGCTACGCTTCCAAAAGAAAATCTGAATGCAGCAGTATTACTTCCACAGGGAAGTCTTATAAGACCGTCTGAGGTTAAAAATCCCTTTACAGCAACTCAGACATCGGATGGAGTTCTGGTGGAGTTCTTGGATCCAGCTCTTATATGGCCAACAGCAGCAGGGTATCAACAATTCGTGTACACAATAAATTATGTCTGGGTGCCGCCGAAGACATCAAACAACATACAGCCTCCACCTCAACCATCGCCAAATATACTTCCGTTGATTATTGGTGCATTTTCTGCTCTGATAATACTTCTTTCAGCGTTAATTCTACTTAGAAGAAGGAAGAAAGAGGGAAGGATTGAGATAACGCATCCAAAAGAAATAGAGGCAAGGATAAACTCATTAGATGAAGATGAGCTCAAAGTCCTCATGAAGGTAGCTGAAAACAGGAATGGAGTGAAGCAAAAGGATCTCTCAGAGCTTGTTGGATTCTCTAAAGCAAAGGTATCCAGAATTCTGAAGAAATTGGATAACATGGGCCTAGTGGTAAGAGAGGATCTCAAAAGAACCAAGGTGATAAAAGTAAACGAACTGGCAAGGGAAACCTTGATGAACAGAGTTAAAAAGGAGTGAGAAATGTGAACTCAGAAGGATCTGAGGAGATTTCTTATTCTTTCAATTAAATTATCTATCCCATCCCCAGTTAATGCAGATACTTCTATGTACTCATATCCACTTAAAAATGCCAATGTCTCCCTCACTTTATCGGGGAAATCACCCCATATATCCTTCTTGTTTAGCACAACTATCAGTCCTTTCTCGGAAAAAGTCTTTGAAATATCTCTTAGAACATTCATCTGCTCTCTAACAGAATAACCACAGGTTTCTGTTGGATCCAAAACGAAGAGAATTATTCCGGGGAGGTTCTTTAGTGCTGTTATAGCCTGAAGCTCGAGCTTGTTTCTCCTGTTTAAGGGTCTGTCCAACAATCCCGGGGTATCTATCACTTGAGCCATTCTGAAGTTTCCAAGATCCATGTGACCCAGAAGAAGCCCCTTTGTTGTGAATGGATAGGGAGCCACCTCTGGTTTTCCAGTAGATATCCTCTGTGTTATGCTGCTCTTTCCTGTGTTTGGCATTCCGCTAAGTATCACGCAGGGAATATCAGTTCTTATATCAGGTATTTTTCTTAACTCTGAATAAATATCCCTGAGATAGTTTATCTCCGGTTCTATCCTCCTCAAAATAGAGTTCATTCTAGCTATTGCCATGTTTCTCAGCCTTTCCATCTCCACCGGATCTGATGTCTGCCTTAGGGAGGATATTATCTCCCTCTTTATCTTTCTTATAGTTGTTGACGCCCAGCTCAGCGCACCCAAGCTGTGCTTTAGCTTATTTCTATCCGCGAGGGAATCCAGAAGATCCAGATAGAATCTGTCGATAGAGTCTAAGTTTGGATATGATCTGACAACAGACATTAAAATAGCGCTTGATGTATCCATCATTCTTCTGACCCTATCTATCTCCCTTCTTCTAGCAGAGCTTAAACCTACTCCTCCTCTAGAGGATCTCATTCCTCTTCTTGCTGAAATATCGACAATTCTCTCAACTTCAGGAGGCCTAAGAATCTTTTCAAATGGATTCATTCTGTTCACTTCAACATTATGAGAGAACTAGCCATGTCGAAGATAAGTACAACAGCTGTCATCAGGGATATTGCCTTTATAAGATACTCAGCCCGCTCTTTCCCATAAACAATCTCCAAGAGATCTCTTACTATGAGTCCACCATCGAGAGGCACTAGCGGGAGAGAGTTAAACATAGCCACCCCTAAATTGAGAATTATGGCCCAGAAGAGAAACTCTTCAAGTGGCATAGCGATATTGATCGGAAGGAATGTCCTATAATAGGGGAGGGGGGAAAGAAGAACCCCTATTAGTGGCTGAGTGGAGTTGTTTGAAGCCCCAAGCACAATAGATACATTTCTGTCAAGTGTCTGTATTACGACAGTCTGTCCCGGTTTCATTCCTTCCTTCAGCTTCTGAAGCTGATCCATGCTATTGATTCTCGTCCCATTGATCCCAATTATCACATCTCCTGGCCTTAACTTGCCGTAAGATGGTCCATCCTTCATCACATCTGATACTAGAACGCCATGAGGAGATGTAGGGAATCCTTGAAATATGAGAACTGCTATTATCAAGAACAGCAAACCAAGTGCTAGATTTGATGCTGAACCAGCTGCTTCTATTCTGGCTCTTTTTTTCGGCTCAGCTTTCTTCATCTCGGCATCATCCGGCTCGGTAAAAGCACCGGGTATGACAAATAGGATGAAAAAGCCAAGCTTTCTCACCGATATTCCTTCTACAACTGATGAGTAGCCATGAGCTAGCTCATGGACAATTGCCAGCAGGAATATGGAGATTATCACAGCAGGGGTCAAGCTGACTGTGATCCCAGGTATAACAGGGATGACCGAGATAGATGCTTGGCTGCTCTGGAAAAGAGTTTTGAAAAATGAGATAAATAGATATATCAGCGTGATTGAGCCCATTATAATTGAAATCCAGATCGATGCTGTGGAAATTTTTCTCATCCAAGAAAATTTATTTTTATCTAATTTATTTATAAAATCAGCAGGAAGATCCACTTGGAGATAAAAAGGTGATATTTTGATCCTCTTCAGCTTAACTATTCTGCCTGCTGCGTAGAGG
Organism: Candidatus Methanodesulfokora washburnensis; assembly: GCF_003947435.1. GTDB lineage: Archaea > Korarchaeota > Korarchaeia > Korarchaeales > Korarchaeaceae > Methanodesulfokora > Methanodesulfokora washburnensis. Next base: position 48,676 of record NZ_RCOS01000087.1, on the reverse strand, counting down.
ATAATCCAGAAGATAGCTAAGTAGAAAAAGAAATCTAGGCTCAGGAAAAATCACCTCTTATTGAGAAGAATGGAAAGGGCCATCTCTAATATATTTGTAAGCTTCACTACAGAATCTATATACACAAATTCATCGCTTGAGTGTCTGTTCCCGCCATCCGGTCCTATTATGACAGATGGTATCTTGGCTATATTGTTCAAGTAGTTTGCCTCGCTTACTGATCTGTGTACATCAACAATAGGTTCGCTGTTGAGGGATCTGGCAAAAGAATCCCTTAGCACCCTCAGGAGATCTGAGTTCTCATCGAGTAAATATGGTTCCATGAAGGGAGTGGGTCTCTTCATCGGCTTTATAGATACCTCTGCCTTTAGCCCCTCTGTCCTCTGGAGATATGAGATAAGCCTCTTCCTAACCTCATCCTCGGTCTCTCCTGGGGGATAGTGGTGGTCTATTCTCAACAGACATATGCCAGGATGATCCATTATGAGCTCAGGGGATTTTATGGAGAGAGGAGCTATTGTCCCCGGACTTATCTCCGGATATCTTGTTGCATGAAGCACTATCTTGGATGCCTCAACTATGGCATTTGTAAAGGGCTCAACCCCAACTCCAGGCCGACTTTTCACCTCTACATCTAAAACTATCCTCCCATAAGCTCCCTTCATTATCTTTAAGCCAGTTGGCTCTCCAACTATGGCCCCTTTTATGCCGTTTAACTTCCCCGATTTTATAAGATGGTAAGTCCCTCTGCTAAATCCCTCTCCATCACAAACTGCTGCAAGGACAACTCCATCGAGGGGCTGTTTCTCCCTCAAATTTCTTATGGCCTCTATCATGGCGGCTAACGAGGACTTTGAGTCGAGCGCTCCCAAGCCGTAAACAGCATTGTCATCTATCTGTCCCCATGGATTCCTCGTCCATTCTCCCATTAGCTCAATGGTGTCCATGTGAGTGAGGAGAAGATATCTTCTCTCCCCTCCAAAACTCGCTAGGACATTTCCTCCGCACTCCGGTACAGGTAGAAGCTCAACTCTATCTGCTATTCTCGAGAGTCTGTCAATTAGATAGCTAGCTATTTCAGACTCCCTTCTAAAAAAACTTTTTATTCTGATCAGGTTTATAAGCTCGCTCAAGAGGCTACTCCTATCCACTTTTATGATCTCCTCCCGACATCCTTCCACTCTATCCTAGCGGGAACGAACTTCTCCTCTGTTCCGCTATCTGATATTATCAGAATATCTATACCATCTCCTGATAGCGCATCCCTCTCTATAGCAGCTCTCATCGCCCTCTCGGCTATTTCCACTGCTTCATCCTTCTCAAGATCCTTTTTAAAATATCTCTCCAATATTCCAGTCGCCATCTGAGCTCCTGTACCAGTGGCTGCATAGTCCTCCTCCAGCATTCCTCCAGCTGGATCGAGCACTATTATCTTAGGCATGTTATTTTGTTCCAATCCTCCAACCAATATCTCGGCATAAAAGGGGCCATAAAACCTCCTCTGATACATTATTATCGAGAGAAGTCTTGCAATATTCGTTGGAGTTGCTTTTCTCTCTATATCCATTTCATAAAGAGCTATATTATAGCTGAGAATTTCTGAAAGCTCCTGAAAATCTGCAGGTAATCCGCTCATGGATAGACCAACACGCTCATTTATTTTCATCACTTTCTTAGCAGCCTTGCTGAGTATGAATCCTCCATAGGATACCCTTCTATCAGCAGCTAAAACAACACCATTCTTGAATTTTACACCCAGAGATGTGGCAAGAACCATATCATCACTCTCCTTTCCAACAACATAGAGCTATTCTAGTTAAGCATAAATCATCATCCATCTATTTTTATACTTGTCTCTTGGCCACTCCCATAAATCCTTCTCACATTTTGCATAGGAACATCTCATTCTCCTAGCCTAGCATTATTGAAATAATGCTAGGCCTCTCCTCTCATAGAGAATGGACAGAATCCATATATTCCCGATTTTTCCTAGGATCTACACTTCTATTCCGAGCCTTTAGTGAAATTAAGCTAATCAATTAATAAACTTTGTGCTGGATAAAAAGATCTAATTCCAGTGTGATGGGAGCCCTTAAATCATCTTTCAATCCTATTTGTATTGAAACAAGCCCCGGGCGGGATTTGAACCCGCGACCTGCCGCTTACGAGGCGGCCGCTCTGACCGCTGAGCTACCGGGGCACCATGATATGATTAACAGCTAATATAAAGTTGGTGCCGCTAAATTCATTAACTCAATATTAATTTTAAATTAAGTTATCTTTTTAAGAAAATTATGACGATGATTCTCTTAATTCACAGAAAAATCCTCTCCATTGGTCACTCTGAAGCATACTATTCTATCAAAAATATTAACTCCCTCTTATATAATTTAGGTTATAAAAGCAAACTCTATATCTTACCTAACACCAAAAATCTAAGGTGGACTATGGACTACTCAAAGATAGCACTCACCATGGCAATAGGAGATAGAAGAATAGCAAAAAAGATACTTGAAGCTATGGATGGAAGGGAGATGGAGGAGGGTGATATAATATCAGCCACTGGTATGAGCCCTCAGGATCTAAGGAAAGTTCTCTATATATTACAGGGAGAAAACCTAGCTCTTCAGCTTAGAACAGAAGTCAACAGAGAGGAGGGAATAAGAAGGGTTTACTGGAAGCTAAACAGGGGTATTTTTAAGGAATATGTTGAGAGAAGAATAAAAGAAGCTATGAATCTTCTTTCAAGGCATGTAATGGATCAGGATTCCACCGAGCACTATGTTTGCGCTTCAGATCCGTCTCATATGAGACTTCCTCTTGATGAGGTACTGAGAAGGATATCCTCCGGCGAAGAGGTTGTGTGCGAGATATGCGGCGCTATGCTGGTGCCGGAGAACAAAGAAGACGAGAAGTATGCGATCGAGGACATGATAAAGATGATGAAGGAAGCTCTATCTCTTATAAAAAACTCAGAGCAGCTCTGAGAAATGTTTATAAAAGGTTGTTATTATTAACTTGGGAGCCGGGGTGCCCTAGCCCGGTAGGGGGCTGGCCTGCTATTGTATGCGGAGAGTCAGTGGCCCATTGGGCCGCGTGGGTTCAAATCCCACCCCCGGCGTTCATTTCAGCTTAGTCTCAAATAGGATTGAGAGATCACCTTGCCTACTGAAATCGCAATGAATCAAGATATAACATAAAACATTTTTATAACATAAGAGATAGCCTATGTACATCAGGCTCTCAGTCAGGATTAGATTTAAATAATAATTCCTGTAACGAGTGTTATGCCCCGGTAGCTCAGCGGTCAGAGCGGCCGCTTGGTAAGCGGCAGGTCGCGGGTTCAAATCCCGCCCGGGGCTTGTAAAATAATGGGCCGGTGGTCTAGTGGTATGACGCCGCCCTTACGAGGCGGAGGCCGTGGGTTCGAGTCCCACCCGGCCCATCAGAGGAATGTTTAATAAGTCCCTTGATGGCATATGGGAAGGTGTCATGATGCCAACTTACGTGTATATAGTTTTCTATAAGTTGAAATATATGACAGAAGAGGAGGAGGAGAAAGCCAGAAAGCAGTGGACTGAGATAATAGAAAAATGGCCCGCAAAGGTCAGACTTCTCGGCGTATTCGATCATGCATGGGGAACTAACTATAATGGATTCCTGATGCTCGAGTCAGATAGCATGGATGCTTTCGCTGAGTTCTGGAAGTGGTTTAGAGACCAGATAAGATGGTATATAACTGATACGTACACCATAATTTCCTTGAGAAGGTAGTTCATCAAGATCAATGTGAGGAGACTCCCGACCTTTAGCCGAGGAGAGGAATCGCAGTAAGATTTAAATATTTCTCCCTTCTAAAGCTGGGGCAGGTTGCCCTGAAGCTATCTGTCCTAGGGATATAGCTAGGAGGGCCAAGTCCCTCCTAGCAGGGCATCGTAACCATGCCCGTAGGGGACTGCGGATGAACCTACAAAGCTCCCGACTTCAGTCGTGGAGCAGGTTACTCCTCTAGTGTGACCAAGAGCACATTATTACCTCTTATGAAAAGCGTTCCAACACTTCTTATTATTTGTTTTGACTCTGGATCCCTCTCTCTTGCTGATGTGAGCACTAAGTTCATCATTTCATCGTACACTGTCAGCCTTCCTACAACTTCAACTCCATTCTTCAACCTGACGGTTACCTCCTTTCCATGTGCATGCTTAAGAAAGGAAAGGGGTGATGTCACCTCCTCTTTCAACAAAATCCCTCCGCATATTCGAACAGATAGCTCCTTTTAACGGGATCTTCCTGCGTGAAAATCCAAGAATGACAGTATTTCTGACTTCTTACAAAGCTAATTGGAGTTATAACAGCTTTACACAGCGGAATCACATGATTTTCAGCAGGTCTTAAATATTCTTCAGAAGCAGGAATTCCAGCATCCACTTGTCTAGGAAGCATCCCGAAGATTCGAAGAGGGGTTATATTTAAACCTTGTTTATCACTCCTCTTCAAATTCCAGTACATAATATATGCTTTTGTGGAGCTGTCCTTCATGAAAAGGACCTCTCATCTGCTGCTCATTGCTATTCTTTCTATTTCCTCTTTTCTCCTTATAGCATAACTCCTGTTTCTATCCTCCTCAGCAGCTGCTATTATCTCATCCGCAAGGGCTTCTGCTAAGCTTTTTGTTGTTCCAAAGGCCTTCATAGCAGCGCCGCTTGCTATAAACCTTATGGCAAGATCCACCATTCTAGCTGGGGACGTGTCAACAGCATGGAAATACCTTATTCCTCCATACACTATTGCTGTCACCTCCTCCCTGACTATTGAGTTCTCTATCGCATCAATGAAAACTTGTATTGGATTTCTTCCCGTCCTTAACTCAATTATCTCAAATGCCAGTTTCACAGTTTTCATTGCCCTGAGTTTCTTTCCTCCATTCTTGCTGTTCGTTCTATCCTTTTCTCTAACATAGTTCATAGCCTGTCCCATGAGCCTGTTGGCCAATCTTTCCACTATTGGAATATCTAGCTTCCAGAACCTCCTGTGCTCATGTCTTCCTCCTGTATGGGGGAGATAAACAGGTCTTAGTGATATGACTGATTTTAGGGCCTGATTCTTTACCTCAACACCTTCAAAACTCCACTTTCCGAATAACTTTATGTCCAATTAATCACCTCGTCGGTTTCTCCTTCTTTCCGGAGAGAATGGCCTGAAGGCTGACTCCATTTACCTTTATAACTTTATATCTAACTCCGGGTATATCACCTGTGCTTCTTCCCTTAGATCCCCCAATCCCCTCTATTATAACCTCATCATGTTCATTTATGACATTAAGAGCTCCATCTCCTGGGGCAAATGCCGTGACTATAACCCCGTTCTTGGAAAGTTGTACTTTAACTGCTTTTCTCAGCCCAGAATGAGGCTGTCTTGCCTCAAGTCCTATTTTCTCCAGCACTATTCCTCTAGCCATCGGTGCTCCTTCTAGCGGGTCATATTTCCTTTTCAAATCAAGCACTCTTCTCTTGTATCTCCAAGAATGCCATCTCTTTTCTTCATACTTCTCTCTAAGTACTCTAGCAGCATAGAGACCCATGGGAGATTTCTTGGCCAACTAACACTACCCCCTCTGCTATAACTCCTCCCCTATTTTAACATTTTCTATCCCCAACCACCTCTTTGCAAGCAGTCTGGCTCTTTTTATTCTCCTTCCATTTCGTCCTATTGCTATGCTTTTATCCTCTTTTTTCACAAAAACATTGGCAGTTTTCACTTTTTCTTTCTCATCTATGATAACTTTGGTAACTCTCGCTGGACTGAATAAATTCCTGAGAAATATCTCCGGATTCTCGTTATACTCAACCACCTCAACGTTCTTTCCCACTTCCTTAAGTATCATGTCTCTAAAAGCCCTAAGTTTCCTTCCACCTCTTCCAACAGCCCTTCCGAGCATGTTCTTCCCAACTAGAAATATGAGCCTTCCATTTTCCTCATCCTCAACTACATCCATTGCAGGAACTCCCAGCATGCTCTCGAAGAGGGCCATATATCTAAGCTGCTCCTGATCTATTGTGACCTTCCTATCCGGTATCAGGATCCCTCCTTCTGCTCAGCTAACTCCAGTATTCTTGATTCTCCTGGATCTATTATTACTATTGTTGAGACAAAGAAGGGCTTTCTTACAGCTCTTCCTAGATCTATGGACTTGCCAGGATATTTTATCACCGGAACATTGCTCATTTTAGCCAAGTAAAGTATCATGTCCCTCATGTGGCTTGGCATATTTTCAGCTATGACGATTGCTTTTGGCTTCTCTTTTCCAGTCTTAAGGTACTTTACTGCCTTCCTGTATCCTATTATAACCTTTCCAGAGGAATATGCAAGTCTCACCTCATCCTCCATCTGCAACACCCCTTGGCATGAGTTTTTCAAGCTTCCACCTAAGAGCTACCTTACCTGTGCCCGTTGTGGGCAACTGTCCCATTATAAGGGCATCCAATGGGCTTTCTACAGGATTTCTATCCCCTCTTCTAGCTGCATTTAATGCCACATGATATGTCCATTCAAATGCCATCTTGCTGAGAGGAGTTTTCATCTCACTGAAGAAGCCTGATGGAATTCCCAAGGCCTGTAGTCTTATCGCTTCTAAAGAGCCCTGATAAGTCATTGCATCGGCTATAAGCCTGACATATCTGTGATCTACCTCTAATCCCTGCTCTTCCAGAACTTTCATGAGCTCTCTGAATAGGCATGCCCTAGCTGCCTCAATTCCAAGCACTTTTGCAACCTCCTTACAGTCATTTGTGGTTGTCCTACTTATGTCTACCTGTGGGATCTTTAGGACAGCTTCTAGATTTGATCCAGTTGTCTTTATTACGAATTCATCCCCTTCTTTCTCTATTCTTATCTTCCTTATTCCCCTAATCCCCTTTATTCTCCTCTCAAGAATTCTTATAGCCCATGTTCTCAGAGCTTGATAAGGCCTCTCCTTCGAGGCAGCTTCTATCAGAGATACTGTTATGCTATCCCCCTTCACCGTGATATCTCCTTTCTTTGCCTTTATTATTTTAGATATAGCGCTTTCAAGATCCTCCTGCGTCATGTCATTCGCTCTTAATGCATCCTTATCGACCTTCATCGTTAAGGAGAAACTCATGTTGTCCACCGAGAACTCGCTCAAGAGATCCCTTATTCTGACTTCCTTTATCTTGCTAGCTATTTTTCTCACCTTCTCCTCATCCTTTGAGTACTCTGGCTTCAAGTATATCGTCATGGACGGTCTGCTTGTTGATGCGTAAAAGACAAGCTCCTTAAACCTCTCAACTCCATATGTGACGTCCATCTCCAGAACTCCTGGGGCATGGAATGTCCTCAACACCATCTGAGTTGTTGGCTCGGCTATGCTCTGAGCTGATATTATTCCTATTGGGGTGAGGGGGTCTATCTTTGCCCTGTCAAATGCCTCCCTTATCTCCTTAATCACATCCTTTGCGGCTGAAACCGGCACCTTGCCTGCTATCCTTTCTGCTACCCAAGAGGGAAGATTAGCACTGCTAACAAGCTTCTGTGCATCCTTTTCAGAAATTTTAGCTCCTCTTGATCCAGAAAATCTGCTTATCAAGGCATCTATGTTAACAGGCTCTCCCTTGAACAGCTTAACAGGATCGTATCCATCCCCTCCAAAAGCCATCTGTATTATTCTACCGCTCCAATCCCTAACAGTTCCGTCATAGCTCACATACATGTCCTTAAGTGAGTTTGCCACTCTTCTGTAGAAGTATCCGCTGTCCTCAGTTCTCCTTCCCTTGTCTATCAGGGATTCTCTGCTGCTCATTGCATGAAAGACAAACTCTGCTGGATTAAGGCCATCATAATAGCTGCTCTTGACATATCCCCTTGCCTCCGCACTTAAGTCTCCTCTCATAAAGTATGTCAAGACCCTTCCTCTGAATCCTTTTCTAGGTCTCCCACTAGTTAGGACAAAGCCAAGTCTGCTCTTCACCATTTGTTGCCCAACAGTTCCAACCACTTGGGCTAAGTTGGTCATAGAGCCTCTGGCACCTGTTCTAGCCATTATTATAACATTAGATCTTGGATCAATATATTTCTTTATTATTGGACTTACTTGAGATCTAATTCCATCCAGTATCTGCACTATCTCGAATTCCAGCATTTGTTCTTCAAGCAAAGTCCCCAAAAGCTCCTCCTTCGTTCTATGAACCGCTTTTTTCCTAGCCCCAGACTTCTCAAATTCCTTTATTCTCTTTGTAACTAAGCTGAAGGCTTTCTCAAATTTATCCTCCATCTCCTTCTTTGCCTCCGGTGGAAGGAGCATCTCCTTCATCGATGATGATATTCCCAGCAGAGTCACCTCCTTAGCTGCCATTTTCAATATCCTGCTGAGGAAATCAGCTGCCACATCTGGACCGTAATCCCTGATGATTACATCTGTTAGCGTAAGCCCTCCCTTGACAAGGGTTCCCATGGAATTATCATCTAAAACTCCAGAGAGATGATTTCCATTCAGTATAAGGACAAAAGAATCCTCAGGACAGCTTGGATCTCTGCATTCTGACTTTGAGCTCGCCATTTTTGCCACATTAGTGTAGTTTAGATCTTTAGGCAGCAGCTGGGATATTATTTGCTTTCCAGTCCAAAGCTCAACTGGATGGATAATTGCAGGCTCCGGCAGCAGATCGACACCCGCTCTTGCGAGCATCCTTGCGGCCTCATCTTTTGTGAAAAGAGAGTCCTTCTTTGTTATATAGTAGAGGCTTGTTATCATGTCCTGCCTTGCCCCAACTATAGCACCTCCAGTTCTCGGAGATATCATGTTCTTGGTCACGCTCATCAGCTCTTTTGCCTCCACTCTTGCCTCCAGAAGCTGAAGTGCATGTAGATTCATCTCATCTCCATCAAAATCAGCATTATAAGGAACGCAGACAGCTGGATTTAGCCTGAAAGTGGATCCGGGGAGAACCTTTACTCTGTGCCCTAGAATAGAGAGCTTGTGAAGGGATGGCTGTCTGTTGAATATGACATAATCACCGTCCATGAGATGTCTTTCTACTATGTCCCCAGGCTCCAAGCTTTCAGCCATCTGCTTCAGATATTCCCTTCCCTTCCTACTTATTGCCTTTAGACTTATGTGCTGCCCTCCTTTTCTCACATAATTTGCTCCTGGATACTGATCAGGTCCTCTCATCACAAGCTCTTTCATCCTCTCTATATTCTGCTCTGTGACGAACTCAGGCACTGTTAAGGTCATGGCAACCTCTATCGGAACTCCCACTTCATCTATGTCTATCATCGGATCTGGGGATATCACAGTTCTACTGCTGAAATTAACTCTTTTTCCTATTAGATTCTTCCTAAATCTACCCTCCTTTCCTGAAAGTCTCTGAAACACGGATTTCAATGGTCTTCTCGTCCCTCTTTGAGTTGCAGTTGGCAGCTGAGCTTTTGCATTATAGAAGAACACGCTGGTCCAGTACTGTAAAAACTCCCACTCTCCTTCAACCACACTGTTTGGTGAGCCTCCGGCTATGGATTCCTTCAGCTTCTGATTGGCTTTTACCAGCTCAACTAGTATGTGGGTTAAGTCGTCCTCAGATCTTTCTCCTGCCTCAAGATATATGGATGGCCTTATTGTTATCGGGGGAATTAGCATAACAGTCATAACAGCCCACTCGGGTCTTGCTCTCTCGGGGTTAAATCCCAGAACCATCACGTCCTCATCCGGTATCTTCTCCAGCCACTCCCTTATCTCAGTGGGCCAGAGCTTTCTGGGTTCCGGCTCCTTTATCATAAACTTATATACCTCAGTAAGGGCTACCTTTTGAACAGGAGCTCCGCAATGAGGACATGTGTCATGTTTGCTCAAATAGCTCTTAACAGCTTTTCTCACCTTCCTATAAAGCTCATCATCTATCTTCTCAGCATCGTTCCTCTCCCAATATTCCCTTGCCTCTTGTATCAATGCCTGCCTTTTCTCTTCAGGAACTAGGATCTTTCCGCAGCTTGAACATGTCATGTTGAGAATCTGGTGTATGTGCCTCACATATCCTATATGTATCACAGGCTTTGCGAGCTCGAGTCTTCCAAAATGACCGGGGCACCTCTGGGCAATATTCCCGCATACAGGGCACCTCTGTCTTGGATTTATAGACCCAAGTCTTGGATCTAGTACTCCTCCTTGTATGGGAAGTCCTCCTTCGTCATAAACGCTTGGCTCTGTTATCTCTATCTCCCCTATTCTCCTTATATCGCTGGGAGATAGAAGGCCAAATATAACCTCCTTTATCCTATAAGGGGCAGCCTCCTCAACTGTGATAGGCCCTGTGAACGACATGATGACCCCCCTATATCTCCTCAACCCTCAGCCTGACATCTATGAGTCCTGACATGAGCTCCTTCACCATTAGAGTAGTTGCGTGTGTTGTTACAACAGGATAAACCTCTACATTGTCCTTGCATCTAGGACAGTAGAACTGGTTTGTTATCGCATTGAAGTAAGCAAGAGAATTACACCTCTTACAGATATAAGCTATTTCTTTGTCCGAGTTCTCCACATACCTGTCATATAGAACAGCAGCAGCCCCATGGGATATAAGAACCTCCCCCTCCATTTCTCCAAGCCTTAGACCTCCCCCTCTTGCTCTTCCCTCAACGGGCTGTCTAGTTAAGAGCTGTACCTGCCCTCTGGCTCTGGCATGGATCTTATCTCTTACCAAGTGTTTCAATCTCTGGTAGAATCCCACCCCTATGAATATAGGTGCTTTTATCATCCTGCCTGTCCTGCCATCATACATTATCTCCATCCCGCTGTATTCAAAGCCCAGCTTCTTCAGTCCCTCCATTATGTTGTCCACTTTCTCGTTCATGAATGGGGTTCCATCTATGAAGGTGCCTTTAAGAGCTCCAAGTTTGCCCGCAAGTATTTCTATTAGCTGACCTATTGTCATTCTGGATGGTATTGCATGAGGATCAAGTATTATATCAGGCACTATGCCGCTTGATGTGAAGGGCATGTCCTCCTCCTTGAATATCATTCCAACAACCCCCTTCTGCCCATGCCTAGTCGCAAATTTGTCACCTATTATCGGAGGCCTTACCTCCCTGACTCTTACCTTCACAAGTCTCTCTCCAGATGGAGTTGTGACAAGTAGAACATCGTTTACAATTCCCTCCTCCCATGTCCTCATGAGGACTGAGGTATCCCTTCTCTCGAAGGAAAGGGCCATTCCTCCTGAAACTCCCATTAAGCTGTGAGCAAATCTGGGAGGACTTGTCCTTCCTATGAGCACATCTCCTCCCACAACATAAGTCTCAAGATCGACTATTCCATCATCTCCCAGCTTTTGGTACTTCTGCTCCTCCAGTTTTCCAGTGACATTCTTCAATGGAAGTGGGTTCTCTATCTTATCCCCCTCTATTATAGCCTGTCTTTTTGCAATAGCTTCATACGTTCTAAATGCCACTATTCTTGCCATTCCTCTGTCAACTGCTCCTTGGTTTAGGACAACAGCATCATCCATATTGTAACCGTCCATTGGCATCAAAGCAACTACTAAATTCTGGCCTGCTGGTCTTAGATGATATCCAACTATCTCAGCTCCTTTAGTGTAGACTATTGGTTTCTGTGGATAAAAAAGGATGTAAGATCTGCTGTCAGTCCTCAACCTCCAGTTCGATGCGTAAGCACCAATTCCCTGCCTAACCATGTTGGATCCTATTATGTCCCTCGGTATAGCATTGTGCTCTGCATATGGTATTTGATTTGCCGCAGCCCCGAGCATTGCATAGGGTGCGAAGTCCAGATGAGTGTGCTCAGGTCCTATCTTCTTTATGTCATAGGCAACAACGGCATTCTCCTCCTCATCAGGATCTAGAAACTCAATTATCCCCATTCTGAAGAGATCAGATAATGTCAGATCGCCTCTTTTCACCTTATCCAAGAGAGATATTGCATCCTTTATCCTGTTGACCGGTATCAATGGTCTTTGAACTCTCCCAGAATCAGCATTTATGTGAACTGCATTCTCCTCAGCCATGTAGACTACATTTATCTCATGGCTTATCTCCAATCTCTTTTTCTTCATGAAGCTCACAAGCTCCTCTGGATCATCTGTTAGACCAACTAACTTTCCATTGACGTAAACAGGCACTAGAGATCCGACCTCCACTGGAGTGGCTTCCTCAATGGGCTTCATCCCATGTTCTCTAAGGCTTCTTATTATCGGCTCTATGTCGATTCCATATGTGACAGAGGCCATCAGGGCCAAGCTCCTCACAAGCCCCACATTTGTCCCCTCTGGGGTTTCAAGAGGGCAGAGCCTGCCAACGGAGGTTCCATGTATCTGCCTTATCTCATGAAGAGGAAGGCCCGGCGGAAGGCTGGAGCTCACCCTCCTCACATGATGTAAAGTAGCCATATAATTCGTTCTATCAAGATTTTGGCTTATTCCCAGCTCTCCTCTTGGCCATGCCCCAGTTGCCATTGCTCTTAACATTCTCTTAGTTATGTATAACTCTCCCACGACCTTTCTCCTTAGCTCTATGTCATACACTCCTTGGGATAGCTGTTCCTCTGCTTTTTCCTTCAGCCTAGTTATGTACTGGTAAAACGCATCTCTGAAGAGCTCCTGCATCAGATTTCCAGCAAGCCTAAGCCTTTTGTTGGAGAAGTGATCTTTATCATCAGGTTCACACATTCCTCTCACAACTCTTATCAGCTTCTCTATTGCTTTAGCTAGAAAATAAGCCTTAGCCTTGAAATCCTCTTCTCTAGTGCCCATATGAGGTAGAAACCTGTTCTTCAGGTAGTCCTTGGCTATCCTTATCCTATCCCTCTTGGGAGCGCTTTGAACAAGCCTTCTTCCTATGAAGTCAAGCGCATCCTCTTCTGAAATAGTGCCCTCTGATCTAAGAGCTCTTTGAGCATCCTCTAAGCTGTATAGGAACTCGTTTTGTATCTCAGGATTTGAGGATATGCTGGCAAGTATATCAGAATCCTTCATCATTCCCAGGGCTTTGAAGAATATTGCAACGGGTATCTTCCTCAGACCTCCAACGGATGCCTTTATTGTTCCATCGCTCAAATAGTACTCCATGAAAAGTCTGCTCCTAAATCCAGCAAGCTCCGAGACTACTTGTGCAGAGTGGGAGTAGGGTTTATTCTCAGCTCTAGTCTCCTCCACTATCACCTTATTTGGCGCCACATCATCCCTTATCACAAGAACTCTCTCAGATCCATTTATTATGAAGTAGCCGCCTGGATCAAGAGGATCCTCACCCACTTCCTCAAGCTTCTCATAATCCAAGCCATAAAGCCTGCAGGCCTTTGACTTCACCATTATAGGGAGATGTCCTATCGGTATTTTCTCAGTCTTAAGCTCCATTCCAGATGAATAAACTGAGATCTCTAGCTCCATCGGGGCCTGATATGTGGCATTTCTGAGCCTTGCCTCAACAGGAAGTATTGGAAGCTTTGCTCCATCATATTCATCTATCTCAGGCCTTCCAATTGTGATTCCCTTGAGCACCAGCTTGTATCCTTCTATCAGCTCTATCTCCTTGAAAGTTTCTATAACCTCCTGAAGTCCTCTATCCAGAAATCTGTTAAAGCTCTCTATCTGGGGATCAACGAGACCTCTCTCCCTGAAGAAAGCCAAAACTAAAGGGTAAAAATCAACCTCCTCAACAACTGATTTCTCAACAGTTTTTCTCATATCTCTCCCTCAGGCAACAACTATTCTATAGTATGGAACAGGTTCATCAGGTCTTAGTATCTTTATCACATCCCCAGGCTTGGCCTTAAGCTTCGCTATAGCGGGATCATCTATCCTTATCTTGGGCAGCAACTGGAGATCTCCTATCCTATTCTCCAGCTCCTTTACCTCTTCCTCGCTCAGCTTTATATGTTTCGGCACAAGAATGTGGGATGATATGTCGATTTCCGCTTCGGCCTCCTTCTTCTCAGCCCCAATCACAACTTTTTCCTTCTTTAAAACCTTCTTTTCAGCCGGAACTTCTTTAACTCCCTTCTTAACCCTCTTTTTCCTGGGTTTAGTGGATTTCTTGGCCAAGCCTGGGACACCCTCACCCACTCAATGGGAGTAGTTTTCTAGGGGCTATATAAAGATATTTTCTGGTAACTTTAAAATTTATTCTTTGATATATAGGTGATCATTTATAAACTTCCATACGTAAATTTTATAAATAATTACCTAAAAGTCTATTAATCTAATTTTAATCGAATAACCCCGCTGCACTATTTAATTATGAATCATGCGGATTTTTCATCAACATTTTTAACCAAAACCTGCTAGAGGGCTGGGGTGCTATATTGATCGAGATAAGATGGCATGGAAGAGGTGGACAGGGGGGAGTTGTTGCCTCTAGAATAGCTGCAAAAGCTGCTTTTTATGAAGGGTATTACTCCCAAGCCTTTCCATTCTTTGGAGCTGAGAGAAGAGGAGCTCCCGTAACGGCATTCACCAGAATATCAAAGGAGGAGATAAAGCTCAGAAGCCAGATATATGAGCCAGATATAATTGTGATAATGGATCCAGCTCTTGTTAGGTCGGAAGATTCATGGAAGGGGCTGAAAAACGGGGGTATTGTCGTGGCAAACTCGGAGAAGCTGGAGCCAATGGGCAGGCCATCTAAGATAGCAATAGTGAACGCAACTAGAATAGCCTTAGACCTTGGCCTAGTTTCAGAGGGCTTACCTAGGCCTAACACAGCTATGGTGGGAGCATTTTCCAAAGTAACGGGGTTAATAAGCCTTGAAAATGTGAAGAAAGCAATATTGGATGTGCTTGGCCCAAGAATAGCCAAGATAAACATCGATGCGGCTGAAAGAGCTTATAATGAAACCAAAGTAATCGAACTTTAATTATTATTTTTTTAACAAGAAATAGTAAAAAATGATTTGAATTTTGTTATTTTCATGTTCCCTCTGTGAAAGAATCATAGAACCTAGCGTATACATCTACTTGTTCTTCCTCCTCTCCCACCTCAATCGTCCTTTTCAAGCCGCAGTTTATGCAGCTTATCCTTGCAATTCCAGCTTTTCTATCGATATCTATCACAATAGAAGTGTGCTGACATGAGGGGCATCTGAACATGGATGACTGTCTCTTAACCCTTTTGAGAGCAAAGGTCCTCCTTCTCTTCTTCCTTCCCAGATTATCACCTCCTTCACGGGATCTAAGGGAACATTAAAAAGCTTCCCTAGAGATTATAAAAATAAAAAAGAAGAAAAGGAAGCTAAGAGGTCTTGCTAGCAGCCTTCCTGTATTCAGAGTACCTCTTCAATCCGTCATAAGCCACTACAAGCCCCAGCACAAATAGCACAAGGCCAACTATTCCAAATATTGCATTCAGAGTAAGGGCAATTCCAGGATACTTCAGCATCATTCCAGCTCCTAGAGGCTTCCCTATGGCTACTGCTCTGAAGAAAACAGCTGATTCAAACAGAAGGGCCGCTTCGCAGGTTATTATCATGAATATTGCTGGCCAGAATGTGTATGCAGTTGGTTTCTTCAGCTTAGCTAAGTATATCGTCACCAAGGTGAGGGCTAGGCCTGCAAGAAGCTGATTCGACCCTCCGAACAGCAGCCATATGTTTTGCCAAGCTCCTGTGTATGCAAATATATCCGCTATCACAAGCCCTACTATTGCCCCGACGTACTTGTTTCCCAGAAGTGGGCTCTTTCCGCCAACTACATCAGCCCATACAAGCCAGAAGAACCTCACTGCTAAGAAGCCTATTGTTATGGCAAATGTCTCAAGCCACATCCCGAAGAAGGCTCTTATCCAGGGTGCTGCAGCAGCTCCTCCTGTGTACGGTGAGATAAGCTTCACAGCTCCGAGAACTAAAGAAGCCCAGTTTATCCCTCCAGCAGTCTTGAGATCAGCAGGAGTTAATACCATGTAAGCAGCGACGGATGCAAGTGCCAGAAGGCCTTCCGTGAGCATCGAGCCTGCTGCAACGGGGAGGGCATCTGTCTCAACATCAAGCTGAGGAGCTGATCCAGACGTGCTTATCAGGCTGTGCCAACCTGATATCGCTCCACAGGCAACTGAAACTGTGAGAATGGGCCATATAGGGCCAGGGCTCCAGAAGTCATTTGTTGTTCCCAGAAATCCTCCCCAGGCGGTTTGCTGTATCGGGACATTTGTTATGGGAGATATCAGAGCACCCAATATCAACAGGATTATGCCGAACAAGCACGGATAGGATGCAATATAGGTGATAGGTTGTGTCACATACATCAAGGATATAGTTGCCCCTATGAAGAGCAGAATTGAAGTAAATACAATCCAGAGCTCAAGCTGCGGATATGGCAGTGGGAAGTACATGCCTGCAACTATTCCGATAGCTGTTATGATAAGACCCACTACTGTCGATGTTATAACACCGGTCTTTGCCTTGTACAAAAGAAGGCCGCTCACTATCCCTCCTATATACAGGAATACTGTGGCCAAGACTGTCTCAGGGAACTTGAGGAAGAAAGTGCTGCAGAGAACTGCAAAAACTGCTACTATCAGTATGAGATAGAAGAACAGGAATCCAAGCAGGGATGTTCTAGCTCTTGGGCTTATCAACTCATATGAGAGCGGACCCATCGATTTCCCGTCATTCCTCACCGAGAGGAAGAGGGATGTGTAATCATGTATCCACCCTATGAAGAAATTACCAAGGATTATCCATATTAGGGCTGGGATCCATCCATAGTACAGGGCTACGAAAGGCCCTAATATTGGTCCTAACCCGGCTATTCCCTTGAATTGAAACCCATAGAGCACATATTTGCTCACAGGGAAGAATGTTATTCCATCCATGTACATGTGAGCCGGAGTTGCCCTCTTTGGATCAGGCTCCCAGACCTTCCTGTCATACCACTTGGCGTAGGCATAGTATGCTAGCAAGTACGCCACTATGGCCAGAATCACGAACCAGACGGGATACATATTCGACTACCTCCTCTTTCATCATCGGCGCATGTCAACTGCATCCTTATTAGATAAAAACCTTTCCATTAATTAGTTAAAGAAAATACCGATATAGTTGGCTAAAATCGATAAAATCAAGAGTGGTGAAGATGGAGATAGGATTTCTGGTAGTATTGCTGTTAGCAGTTTTTATGACAATATGGTATGCTATAGCAAAAAGGATGAATTTGAAGAGGCAAAATGAGCTCTGGAGAGCTCTGTCCCCATATATAAAAGGATATACTAGAAAAGTTGGATTTAGGAGATTTGGATCTAGCGGATTTCAAATAAGTTTTCATGGGAAATCTCCTCTTTTTAAGGTAGAGGTGACCTTTGTCCTAATGGACAGGGAGAATTTCCTCCACTATATCTTTCAGAAAGCTTCTGGGAAAAAAGATGAGGTATACCTGAAGGCATCCTTCTCCTGCAATCCATCTTTCAGGCTTTCAAGCACTGGGGATGGCTTAAAACCGCTTGAATGGGGCATTTTAGGTGATCTAAGGTTCTTCTCGGATGATGCATCGAAAGCTGCAAGAATACTGCTGAACAGCGAGATAAAGGAGCTTTTTGACAGGATAAAGGTGAAAGGGCTCTCTATATCCAAGGAGGAACCTCATCTGATAATGAGATGCGATGTCGAAGAAGATACTCTCAAGCTTCTAGTTCCTCTTGCTGAGAAAATAGCATCAGCATGCTGTCCTAATGACAGGAAAGATCGACTATGAGCTCCTTAAACAGCATAACATTTTCTTCTTTTCTTCCAGTAAGTTTTATCTCTATTTTTCTTTTGGTGATATCACAGAAAAAGCAGAGAGTGAGCTCAATCAGTTTTTCCCTTTTGATAATGCCTTTTTCAATTCTGTTCATCATATAGCCGCATTTGTGTCCATTGACCATGATGACTCCATGCAACATTCCCTTTCTGGCTTTATCATGAATCCATCTCTCAATATCAAATTTTTTAATGGGTTCTGATGTTTTGATCGTCATTAAAACCTCTTCTCCTCTCTCAGAAGAGAGGCCCACCATAATGTAGCCATTAGTCACCCAACTGCGATCCCCAGTTCTTCTAGAGCTCTCCACCTCAGCAACACCGATAGGAAATGCTCTCCAGTCCTCCGGTATGTTAAAAGAGAGAAATGAGGTGGTTCCCATCAAAATGTTTCCTGCCTCAAGGTTGACAGTTCTTCTGCCCACCTAAGCTCACCCAGAATCATTCCTGAATTTTCTCCAAGGCTCCTCTCTCTGATAGGACATGTTCCCTCCACTTGTCTATCAGAGGAAACCAGTAAGGTAAGAGTGCAAGTTTGTAAAAAGGAACTGTGGGAAGACCTATCAGATCTCCCACAGTCAGAGTCATGAAATTCAGATCCTCCTCAAATTTCAGCTTCTCAAGGGTCTTTATATGAGGCAGCACAGCAAAGCCATGCAGAAACTCCCTTACCCTCCTCGTGAGCTCACCCGATTAGAGGAGGAGTCCTTTCTCAGGAGTCCATGTTGCAAGATCCTCAGATATTCTCATTATCATGTCTATTCCTGCAATCTCAGTCTCATAAAGTGGTATCACAGCCCTCACAAGAGGCCCCATTTTCTCCTCTATAATCTTCAGGTATCTCTTCTGCTCCTCGTACTTGTTCTTCAGGTACTCAGTCCCTCCCTCAGCCACAAGATCCTTTCTAAGAACTCCATTCACTATAACCCCTCCTATCGCTATGTTGAAACCTCTCACCATGTTTATGAATCTCTCTACAACAGATATCGGCAGGGCAAGCGGTAGAGTGACAAAGAAGAACGCAGTCTGGCTTGGATCACCCAGAATAGCACTAGCCTTATTTATCTTTCCCTCCAGAGCTATCAAGTCTGCCATTAATGGATCCTTCTTTATCTCCTCCATAGCCTTCTCCTTCCTGAATGAAAGCTTTACCCTAAGTGACAAAGCCTCCTCCCTGCTCTTTATCATCCTCCTCAGCCAGAGACCATAAATCTTGTTCAGGCCGAGAAGCCTGACTGCATTTGCCACTGCTGCACAATCAAATACTATTTTATCATAATTCTCTTTCTGCTGTAATATTATATCAACAACAGCATCGAACATAGCACTTTCCTCAAATGCCGGGTTTGTAGCTGCGATATCTATGAACTCAGAGGCCTTCATTGGTATGTCAGCCCACTTCAGGAACCAAGTGAGCCTGTCAGCCAGCTGTTTTTTGTAGCTGTTCACCTTGTCCGTTATATCCACCTCCACTGCATCAAGATTTCTGATTCCCTTGACAGGTTTTATCAATCCTCCTGAAAGATCCTGCTCAAACAAGCTGGAGAGAGAGTGAACAGGGTTGAGAGATGCCAGCAGAACCCTTTTTCCATTGTTAGCAAAGTAAGCTGCTATCCCGGCGGCAGCTATAGTCTTTCCCACTCCCCCTTTTCCTCCTGTAAAGAAGTACTTCAGGGTCTCGTGGCTCTCAACATATTCCCTAAAACCAACAGGCTTCTCCGCAACAACTGTCATTCAAACACCTCCAAACCTGGTTTCTCAAATAGATGTTCAGCTACCTTGGCTATCATCTCCATTCCCTTTGGCTCTCTATCAAACATTGGAACAACTGCTCTCACATAATCCCCGAACTTCTCCTTTATCTCCTTAAGATATGCCTGCTGCATCTCAACCCTCCTCTTCAGGAACTCCCCCACATCAGGCCTCTCAAGAAGCTCTCTCGGATACACCTGATTTACTATAACACCGGCCATCTCTATATCCAGCTTTCTGAACATTTCTATAGCTCTTTCTGTGTCCAATATGGCCATTTTCTCAGGAATTATGACCATGAAGAATGCACAGGCATCTGGGTCTGTGAGAACTTCCCTGAAGAAATCCAGTTTTTCTCTTATGCTTCTCAGCTCCTTCAGGATATCCTCCTCGGTTTTGGAGCTAATTCCCTTCAGATAAGCAGCTGCTTGTGCGTACTCAGCTGCTTTTCTCCTAGTTTCCTCCATCTTGTCTATCCAAGCATCGAGTATTCTTGCCATGCTCACCATCCTAACTCCATGGCCGAAGGGGGGCATGTCGAACACATATGGATTGAACTCCCCTTTTGACAGGAGATCAGCCATTGCATCGTATGTAGCTGATTCATGCATTGCCGGCTCATAAGCGGAGGTCTCTATGTACTCATCTATCTCCTCAGGTATCTCATCTATTCCATACATCGTCTTTATCTTGTTCCTGACCTCCTCTTGGAACTCCTTTATCCTTTTATCTGCATCTATCTCGACTACAAACAGGTTTTTCTCGATCTCTATGATCCCCTTTCCGAATATATCCATCTCAAATATATCGCTCAGGGAGGCCTGAGGATCTGTGCTGAAGCAAAGTGGTTTCTTCCCATTTTTGGCAAACCAGTAGGACATTGCGGCGCTAGAAGTAGTCTTTCCAAGCCCTCCCTTTCCCGCATTCACTATGACCTTTATGTTGGGCTTTTTCTCGAAGAACTCCTTCAGGGAGAGCATGAGGACACCTCAGTACAGCATATCCGTGACATCTCTTTCCTTCAGCATGCTCCTCTTCCATGTCTTCACGTTGGGCACTGCATATGGAAGGAGCTTTAATGAGTAATACGGTGGAAGAATAGGGATCCCCATCATATCTCCTAATGTTATCAGCATGAAGAGGTGCTCTAGATACATTCTTGTCTTCAGCATCTGTCTTGTGACAGCGTGAGCAGACATTCCATAGATAAGGCCTGCTACTGCCTCCTTAACCTCGCTAGATTTCTTTTCTCCCTCCTTTTCCTTCTCCTCCTTCTTTTCCTTCCTCCTCAACATCTGCTATCACCCATTGTCTAGGAGAAACTTTTAATTATAAAGGTTTCCTGAAAAAATTGTGAGATTCATGAATGAAATCGAGAAAATCAACATTAGGGGATATTTAAAAGTGAGTGAGTTAGCTGATATGATGGGAATACATCAATCAACTGTAAGATGTTGGATAAGGTCGGGATATCTAAAGGCTGTGAGGACAAGAGGAGGACATTACAGGATACCAAAAAGCGAGGTAGAGAGAATACTTGAAGGAGGTAAAAGGGGAAAGCTCAGGGCTGTCATATATGCAAGAGCATGTTTCAGGGATCTTAGGGATGAGGTAGATAGACAAGTGTCTTTCTTAAAGAACTATTGTGAGAAAAAGGGATATAAAGTAGTGAGGGTGATAGAGGAGGTATCATCCTGCTTGGATGATGAGAGAAAAGGAATATCAGAGATCATAGACATGGTTCTGAATGGGATGGTCGATGTAATAGTGGTTGCCTACAGCGACAGGCTCTTCAGATTCCACTTTAAATGCATAGAGAGGCTTCTAAGAGGATACGGCGTGAAGATAGATGTGGCAAAAGGGGAGATGCCTCCTTGGGAGAAGGAAGAACTCCTAGAGGATCTGATCAAAATATTGAGGGATTTCTCCCGCAAAATACGTCCGGAGTGCAAGCTTGATTCAATAGAGGAAACGCTAAGAAGCTCTTTAATGGGAAGCTAGCTTTTTATAAAATCCTAATAATAAATAGATAGGGTAAGTAAAAACTTTAAGTTAAGCGATGAAAATAAAGCAGAATGCATCTGCAGAAAGATAAAGAAGTGCACCAGAAGCTTGCTCTAGAACCAGAAGGTGGCTGTCGTCTGTCCTGAACTCTAGAGCTGCTTTAAATGTAGTTTGAATGGACTATCCTTAAAGTAGATTTTTATTGATCTTCCTAAAAGTTTGGTGATCCTCTATGAGATTGCTCCATCTATCCGATATACATGGAAGAGTGGACTTGGAGAGGATACTGAGGGCATTTAATGAGCTCAAGGCAGATATCATAGTGATAAGTGGCGATTCGGAGAGCTCCAGTCTATTAAGGGATCTAGCAGGAAGGACAAGAGTTTTTTATGTATCGGGCAACATGGACAGCATTTCTGTTGTTGAGACAGCAAGAGAGCTGGGAATGCTGCTAGACGGGGAGGTCCTAGATGTGGAGGGGATCCTTCTGGCAGGAATCGGCAGAAGGGAGGAGCATGATCTCAACAGGATAAGGAAAGAGGTAAAAGGGGACTGGATTCTGGTATCTCATTATCCTCCCCTTGACACAAAAGCAGATATTGCGTCAAGCGGAAGGCATGTTGGAAGCAGGATTATCAGGAATGCAATAAATGAGCTAAAGCCGAAAGCATGCCTTTGTGGCCATATACATGAGAGTCCTGCCATATTCAGGCTGAATGATACTGTTGTTGTGAATCCCGGTCCTGCGTTCATGGGAAGAGCTGCCATCATAGATACAGAGAATTGGGAAGCAGATTTCACCAGGATATAACAGCCAATATGAGTTTTTCCTCAGCAGGGGATATTTAAGCCGTAAATTTTTGATCAAGATCTCATGATTTCCTATCCGGACCTGAAAGAGGAGTTCCCAGTTTTATACACCCAGCGCTCAACATACCATGATGTATATAGAGGATAAAGTTGAGGAGATAATACAAGTAGCAAGAGCTGCTAGAAGAACAGGGAAGGATGTATCGGAGGATGTAGAGATAAAAAAGGCAAATTCCCTTTCTGAAAGGGTTTCTGCTCTATTTGGAAACGAGGACATAGGAAAAAGGATATCTTTTTGGCTTGAGAAAGGGATGGACAAGCACACAACAGCCTTCAAGGTGGCGGGTGAGATAGCATCAAACATGATGGGCAGGGACATAAATGAGACAGCTGAGCTTGCTGTGAGAGTTGGGCTTGCAATAATAACAGATGCTGTTGTATCAGCTCCTGTAGAGGGGATAAGCAAGGTTGTGGTGAAAAAAGCAGGAGGCAGAAGCTATCTATCTGTCTACTATAATGGGCCTATAAGAACTGCCGGAGGGACTGAAGGAGCAATTAGCGTTCTAATAGCTGATTATGTGAGGCAAAAACTGGGACTTCAGGAGTTCAAGCCGGGAAAGGAGATAGTTTCCAGATATCTGGAGGAAGTTGAGCTTTACAGAAGATACGCTCATCTGCAGTATAATGCATCAGGAGAGGAGATAAAAAAGGTTGTTGAGAACCTTCCGGTTGAGGTGACAGGTCCTCCAACTGAGGAAGAGGAGGTTTCATCGAACAGGGACATACCATCAATAGAGACGAACAGGATAAGGGGAGGAGCAGTCCTTGTGATAAACGATTGCATAGCTCAGAAGGCCAAAAAGCTGGCAAAACTAGTTGATGAGATATCCAGCAAGCTTGGAGATTTCGACACATCAAGCTGGAACTGGCTTCACTTCATTGGAAGAAAGGAGGAGAAAAAGGAGGATATCAAGGATCTCTGTCCTGTTATTGTTCCATCAAAGAAGTTCATGGAGGATGCTGTTGTTGGAAGGCCTATTTTATCCTATCCATCGAGGCCTGGAGGCTTCAGGCTAAGATATGGGCATGCAAGGGACACAGGATTGGCATCTGTTGGAGTAAGCCCGGCAACTATGATAATACTTGATGAGTTTCTCGCAGTAGGCACTCAAGTCAGGATAGAGAGGCCGGGAAAGAGCGCTGTTGTCATGCCAGTTGATTCAATAGAGGGACCTGTTGTCAGGCTGAGGGATGGAAGCGTTGTCAGGGTTAAGAGCGCTGAGGAGGCAAAAAAGCTGGCAGATAAGGTTGAGAAGATACTCTTTCTGGGAGATGTCCTGATAGGCTTCGGAGAGTTTCTGGAGAACAATCACAAGCTGATACCATCCCCATGGGTTGAGGAGTGGTGGGCTGAGATGCTGAGGGCA
This sequence comes from Candidatus Methanodesulfokora washburnensis, assembly GCF_003947435.1. Taxonomy (GTDB): domain Archaea; phylum Korarchaeota; class Korarchaeia; order Korarchaeales; family Korarchaeaceae; genus Methanodesulfokora; species Methanodesulfokora washburnensis. The sequence continues at coordinate 24,925 of NZ_RCOS01000087.1, read as the reverse complement.
AAGGGGGTTGATGTGGATCCCTGGGCGGATTACAGCTTCGATGAGGCGATGAAGCTTAGCATAAAGTATGATGTGCCTATACATCCCAGATGGACCTACTTCTGGCATGATATAACAGTAGATGAGCTTTCTTCTCTAATAGAGGCTGTAAGGAAAGCTGATAGCTCAGATGGAAGGATATTCTTGGAGGGGGTTAAGGAGATACTGGAGAAGCTCTGCATACCCCATAGAGTGGAGAATGGAAAGGCTGTTGTCGAGGGGGATGATGCGAAGGCCCTTCTTGCCAGCTTAAGCGGCATGGAGAAGTTTGACAGGAGGAAGTATGGGAATCTTTCGACAATGGAAGCGATAAACGACATATCGGCATTTAGGATTATGCCAAAGGCCATTTACTACATCGGAATGAGAGTTGGAAGGCCTGAAAAAGCGAAACAGAGGAAAATGAAGCCCCCCGTCAACTTGCTATTTCCAGTTGGAAATTTAAGAGGAAGAAGCAGGATGATTTCTAGGGCAAATGGAGCTGTTACTGTGGAAGTAGCCCTGAGAAAATGTCCATCTTGTGGAAAGGTGACGGTTAGATACTTCTGCTGTGGATCAAGAACAGTTCCCATTCTCTTCTGCAGCAAGTGCGGGAGGGAGGTGAGGGATAGATGTACTCAGCATCCTGATGCAGAAGTGGTCTGCTACAGATCGACAATGCTCGACATGAGGGAGCTGATAAAGGAGGCGTTTGAGAGCCTAGGACAGGAATACGATATAAGTGGCTTAAAAGGGGTAATAGGGCTTACGAGCAAGGATAAAGTGCCAGAACCATTGGAGAAGGGGATACTGAGGGCTAAGTATGGGTTGAGTGTTTTCAAGGATGGAACCATAAGATTCGACTCAACAAACACAGTGCTCACACACTTTAAACCGAAGGAAATAGGGACATCGGTCGAGAAGCTCAAAGAACTGGGATACACCCATGACATATATGGAAGACCTTTGACCTCCGATGACCAGCTTCTGGAGCTGAAGGTTCAGGACATAATCCTTCCGAGGGAGGCAGCAGATCACTTTCTAAGGGTTGCTGGATTTGTGGATGAGCTTCTTGAGAGATTTTATGGTCTGAGGCCATATTATAATGCAAGGAAGCCGGAGGATCTTATAGGACATGTGTTCTTCACTATATCCCCTCACACATTTGTCGCAAATGCTGTCAGGTTGATTGGCTTCGCTGATGCATCTGTTGTTATGGCGCATCCATTTATCCATGCTGCAAAGAGGAGAAATGCTGATGGAGATGAGGACTCGATAATACTTGGATTAGATGCCCTTCTCAACTTCTCCAGAAGCTATCTGCCGAACAAGCCAGGTGGGAGGGAGGATGCACCCCTGCTCTTGGTGACGCAGATAGATCTGGAGTACGTGGATGATGAGACCTACAACATAGAGACAGTTGACAGGTATCCGCTGGAGTTCTTCGAGGCAACATGGAGGTTTGAGGACCCATCAAATGTGAAATTAAGGACAGTCGGCCGGGATTACAGGGAGGGAAAGGAGGTGAGAATTTCCTTCACAGTACCTGTAATCAGCATTGAGGCACCTAGGGAATCAAGGTACAGAAAGCTTAACACGATGGCGGAGAAGCTAGAGGCTCATGTGGCACTTGAGGCTAAGATAAGGGCTGTGGATCTGGAGGATTCCCTCTCAAGGGCTCTCTCCCATCACTTCATAAGGGATATAGCTGGAAACCTGAGGAAGTTCTCACAACAGCAGTTCAGATGCATGAGATGCAATGCAAAATACAGAAGAGTCCCTCTAAGCGGGAGATGTGAGAAGTGCGGAGGGGAGCTCAATTTGACAGTGCACAGGGGAACTGCTGTGAAATACCTAATTCCAACAGCAGAAATAATAAATAAATATGGAATAAAGGGATACCTTGAGCACAGGGTGATGTTGCTCCAGGAGGAGGCAGAGCAGATGTTCTCCAAGAGCAATCAATCAAAGCTTGAGCTTCTTGAGACTGAGAAGCCGAAAAAAGTTGGATTGTCAAGCTTTCTGTGAGGTGATTGGATGAAGGTGTCGATGATCTCTGAAATCTACCCGGGGCAGAGGGCTCTTCTTATTGGCATAGTCGTGCAATCTCTAGAGAATTATATAATAGTGGATGATGGAACCGGAAGAGCTAGAATATACTCCGATCAGGCCTCTAAATTCGAGCCAAAGACTCCTGTCCTCATAGCGGGCATAGTCAGGTCTGCTGAGGAGGGAATGAGGGAGATAGAGGCTGATGCTGTTGTCGATATATCGGGCATAAGCCTTAAGGATCTGTCGGAGGTTAGGGAGCTGATGGCTAAAGTTTATGATATTGAGAGAAGGATGATGAGGAGGGATGTGTGATGAGAGTAGTATTTGATGATGCAAAATCCCTGAAGGGAATAGTTTCGGCAATATCGGCCATTGTTGATGAGGCAACAATAAAACTGAGCCCAAAGGAGGGCCTTGTTCTTTCAGCTCTTGAGCCTGCAAAGACAGCAATGGTTCAGCTCATGCTGCCAAGGGATCTTTTCTCCGCATTCGAGGTTGAGAACGAGGGCTTTTACTCCATAAACTTCAAGGAGCTTGAGAGAACTCTGAAGAGAGTTAAGGGAGAGAGCAGTGTTGAGCTGAGATTTGAGGAGAGCAGATTTGTGATAAGGACTGTGGGAGAATATAAGAAGAGCTTCAAGCTTCCTCTTTTAGCAGGAGAGCCCTTTGAAGTGAAAAGTCCAAAGGTAGACTTTAAAGCAGGGATAAGGATGGAGAGCAAGAGATTTCCGGAGATAATATCGGACATAGAGCTGATGGGAACAGATGTTCAGATATCAATAGACTCGGAGAAAGCGGAGTTCAGGGTGCAGAGCGATAGGGGGGAGGCTGAGATAACCCTATCAAGGGATGATCCAGTTGTAATGGACATATGGAGCACTGAGCCATCCAGGAGCACATATTCAATATCATACTTGGATAGGATGTCCGAGCCTGCAAAGATAGCGAGCGAGCTGAGAATGGAGATAGCCACTGATAAGCCAATGAAGCTCTTCTATCCCCTAGGTGGGATACCTGATGCAGGGATAACCTACTACCTAGCTCACATATCAGTGAGGTAGCATCCTTGAGTTTTTTGGCCAAATATCCTTTCTCTGAGGAGGCAAAAAAACTCGTTGAAAGAGAGGGGCTCTCAATAGAGGAGCTTGCATACGATCCTCTTTTATCAAAAGCGAGAAGAATGGCCAAGGAGAGGCTTGAAAGGGCGGTATCAAGATCCTCATTCTATCAACCCGATCTTCTGGATCCCGCAAGTGAAATATACTCATTGATAATAGCTAGGATAATAGTCGAGGGATCCAAGGATGAGATGCTCAGAAACTTGCTTGCTGAATATGAGAGCAAGAGGTTCATGCATTTGTCAAAGGAGGAGAGCAATGAGAACCTGCTCAGGATAGCATCAGATCTAAATGTGAAAATGGAGCTCAAGGAGGAGTTTCGTGTCTGGATTCTGGATTACATAAGGCTTTCAAAGAGGCTGAAGGATTCAAAATGGAGAGCTGTTAACAGGAGGATAGAGGGAGGATATGTTCTTCTCTCAAGGGATGAGGCAAGGAGGCTTCTTGCTGAGGCTGTCAGGGAGAGAATTCTCTCAAAAATAGATGTTCCTGAGCTTCCATCTCCATTTTTAGAGATATTAAAGGGGCTGAAAATACCGAGAAAAGCTGTAAAAAGGGGAAAGAAAGGGCTTCTGCCCTGTGTTGAATCCCTTCTTGACTCGATAATGAGAGGGGAGAATCTGCCTCATGTAGCCAGATTTGCCCTTGCAAGCCACCTTTTAGCAGCCGGATGGAGCACAGAGGAGGTTCTGGATGTCTTCAGACACTCTCCTGATTTCAAGGAGAAGGTTGCTAGGTATCAGATAGAGCAGATAGCGAAAAAAGGGTATAGACCTCCAAGCTGCAGGAAGATGACATCTTGGGGCCTCTGTCCGGGGGAATGCAGGGTGAGAAAAGTTGCAAAGGCTGATTAGGGAGTTCCAGCTTTATTACAGAGATAGGGCTAGGATGATATTCGCCCCTGAAGTTGAGAAAAGGGAGTTCATGTTCATGGGCTTCGATGATGTGGTGAGGAGGTACATAAGCTTCAAGAGCCTCGATTCCCTCAGGACATACATGGCTGATATTGTCCCAAGGCATGCTTACTACTCAGTTGGTCTTTATAAAAGGCCTGAGATGAGGAAGATGGAGCAGAGGGGTTTTGAAGGAGCTGAGGTCCTGTTTGACATAGATGCAACAGGGCTTGAGGGCTGTTCCTATGATCTCTACTTCTGTGAGGAATGTTCACATGAGCAGCAGAAGGAGATGCAAAGATGCCCATCCTGCGGATCTGAGAGGATAAAGAAGATGGACTGGCTCGATGAGGCATGCATAAGAGCAGCCAAGGCTGAGGTTAAAAAACTGTTAAAGATTCTCAGGGAGGATTTTGGACTGGGAAACGATGGAATTCTTGTCTCATACACTGGAAACAGGGGTTTTCACGTAAGAATACTGGCAAAGGAGTTTTTAAAACTGGGAAAGGAGGAGAGAGCCGAGATAGCAGGATACATAAGCGCAAGGGGCTTTGATTATGAGGTCTTCAGCTCAGCTGGTGGCTATAAGTTTCCAAAGCCTGATGAAGGAGGATGGAGAGGGAGGTTCTCCAGGGCATTGATATCCGTTCTAAGGGAGAACAAGATGGATGAAATAGCCAGAGATATTGAGGAGGGGAAAACGATAGAAAGAGGGTTCATGAGGAAGAGAAGGTGGATTCTGGAGAAAGCCGTAAGCAGGATGAAGGAGGAAGCTGCAACAGTTGATGAAGCTGTTACATTCGACATACAGAGGTTAACAAGGGTGCCAAACAGCCTTCACGGAAAGACGGGCCTCAGAGCTATGACGCTCACTTACGATGAGCTTGATGAATTTGATCCATTCACAGATGCAGTTGGTCTCTCAGACAGTCCAGTTAAGGTGAGAATTACGAGAAAAGTGCCAAGATTCTCAATTAATGGGCTTGTCTTTGGCCCATACAGCAGAGATGAGGTTCTGGAGCTTCCTGCATATGCAGCAGCTCTCATAGTGCTCAGGGAGAGAGGAAAAGCGGAGATCTAGTTTATACCTTTGTATATATTTCAATTCCAAACTTTTTTGCCATCTCAAGGGCTTTATCATCCGCGTAGGGGGTGACAATTACCAGCCTATCAGCCTTTACTCCAGTTACTTTCTCGTAGAATTCGGCTTTTCTCCTGAAAATTGGTATATCAGATGCCTTTATATTGGAGGATACCTCTATTAAAATAGTTTTTCCATCCTTAACAGCTATATCCACTTCTATGTCACTTGGATGATCGTAAACCATTCCCTCCTTATCCCTCTCAACCCATCTCTCCACCTTTACACCGAACTCCTTCTCAAGTATTCCCTTTAAACCTTCCCTGAAAGCTTCTTCTGTTTGAAGGCCCCATCTCGCCCCTAAGGCTGATATCCTCCTTTCTATAAGCTCAAATCCCCTGTTCATATCCTCTCTTAACTTATTCATATCCTCTCTAAGCTTGTTCATATCTTCCCTAAGTTTGACAAGCTGCTCCTCATGTCTATCAAGCCTTTTCAGAATTTCCTCTAGACCAAGAAGTCCGGCTACAGCGTATCTGAACTCCTCATCCTCCTTTAGAAGCTTTAGGAATCTCTGCTTGAGCTGGGAGCTCATCCACTAAATTCACTTTTATCATTTAAATAGTTAATTGCTCCTAAAAATAAATTATTGAAAAGCTATGAGCAATAAGAAGCTAAATGTCACAGCCAAAAAGGTGGAAAAAGCTTTATTGTCAGAAGAGCAAGAAGATTTTCATAATTCAACAGGTTAATTTAAATCACACTAGGAGACTCCTGACTTCTCGTGGAGCAATTATTCAACTCTTTTCCTCTGCTCTATTACCTCTATGAGCTCGGCCTCTCCCTTTCCCTTTATCTCCTCCACTATCCTCTCAACTATTCTTTCCGATGTCCTCTTCACATATCTGGGGTTCTCTGATGAAACCTCTATTACATATCTCGGTGCTCCAATAGTATAAATATTTGCATTTATATTAGTTAGAATTGATTTTATCACATCAACTCCATCAGGCCTGTAGGATACTATCCTCATCACCGATTTCCTCACATAAATAGGGGGCCTTATCTGAGATTTTACAACCTCAGCTATTTTTTCAGCAGATCTTTCATCTATTCCAGCTTTTATCAGAGGTTGTGGGCCTGATTCAAGGCAATCCTCAAGTGCATCAAGGGGCTCCTTGTAGTACAATGCAAGCTTCTTGAAGGCATCATATGCGGCATCAGCGCTTCCGAGAGCGAGCTTTAAGAGGGATATTGCCCTGTTCCTGTTCTTCCATTCCTCCATCTTTCTCTCGGCTTCCTCATCGGATACATACCTCAGGGATAGGTCAACCTGCCCCTTCTTTCTGTCAGATCTCAAAACCCTTCCAACTACCTTCATTCCCTCCTTTATTATGCTCCTGAGGTCCTTTATCCTTCCTGAGGCAGCATGGCTTCTCGGTATATATGCCTCCATCCCGTTGTATTCATCCAAGGTCACTGTCACTCCGTGTTCCTCTATTCTCTTCACAGTCGCTATGACAAGGTCGTTCTTCTTGGGAAAGTCCTCCATTTGATCACCTCTGAACAAAGCATCTGACCTTAAAAAGGGGCTTCTTTTAAATTTTATATGTATCTTTAACTGGTTTTCTTCCCGTAGATGTAGGTTATCTGTGCTTTTATTTTCGCCCTTCCTCCCCTAGGCTCAGCCAGTATCTCATCGCATATCTGGCATCTAACTGTAGTTGAGGCATGTGAGTAAATTATCTGCTCATTCCCGCAGCTAGGGCACCTAACCCTGTAGAAACAACTCATATAAACACCTCCACTTAGCTTTGCGCAATCTCAACCTTTGAAAGCCTTCCCAGATTTCTCATCACCTTTCTCCCGCAATCTTTACATGTCAGCACTAATACTACCTTCTTTGTAAGCTTTGCCTTTCTTCTGAGCCTTCCTCTTGGCTCTCCCCCGTAACCAGATCTCTTTCTCTCAAGCTGCCTCAACCCCCATGATAAGGTTCTTGCCTTCCCTGCCTTGTATATTGAGACCTTGTGCACAGTATGCCTGTTGCACTTCGGGCAGTATGTCCTCATCTCCTCAGGAACCTTCACTCAACCACCTCCACCACTCCTTTCTTCTCAAGGGCCTCAGCATTTGCCCTCGGTATGAGGGCGACATCCCCCTTTTTAAAGGGACCGTATATCCTGAGGTCCTCCCCCACTATGCTAGGAGCTGGTTTTATAAACATTACCTGAACAAAGTTCCTCCTTCTCTCAACTTTTATCTCCTCTCTTTTTCCCTTTATAGCATTCTTCTCCTCTGAAGGAGCTTCATCAAATGTTCCTGCTGCTATTCTCTTCAAGGCCCTTATTCTGGCTATATTTAAGAGAAGTTCCTCACATATCTCAGCCTCTCTTCTCAAAATCTCAGCCATTAGATCGTTGCTTCTATCAGCTCCCTCTCTCATCCTCGCTATCATGTGTTTTACTTCTTCATAGAACCCGTTTTCAATATCTGAAAGGTAGGGTGATGTGATCTCTGAAATGAAAATGTCAACGAGCCTGCTGTATGATACCTGAGGTTTAAGTGCCATCGGGATACCAAGCATCTTTAAATATTAAAGCTCCTAGGAGCCTAGGTTTATGCTAGGATAGTGGAAATGTCACATATGCAAAAGATATAACAACAACGGCTGGTGTCAACCAGAAACTTGAAGAAGAGGCAGTCAGCTTCGTAAAGATGCTTATAATATACCTTGATTCTTGGCAACATCAATTGCATAGCAGATCCGACAAAGCTTGTATCATCTACAGCTCCTGCAGCGCTGATGCCAGTGATAGTTGCGATACCAGCCGGTGCGGCTGGCTGATCCCCCTTTCTTCCTTTTTTATTTAAATTTCTGCAATCGTCTATGATTGCTTTTTATAGCTTCTCAGCTGATCCCCCATATGGCAATGAAATTCAGATTGTTTCTCATACCTCTCATGTTCCTTCTCCTTCCTTTAGAGCCAGCTCTAGCACAACAGGATCCATTAGCCCTTTCAGCTGAGGGAATAAGGCTCTCGGCCCACTACTTCCTGTCAATACCATCTTACAGCAACATAGCAGATGTCAAGGCCTTCGGATGGGTTGGAGGCATAATATTCACATATCAGCCATATGCCTTTTCAGCGGTCCCAGATGACTATTCAAACCTTTATGCCGGCTTGATAATGTCGGAAGCTCTCCTTCACAAGGGATTTGTCTCTTTTAATGAGGGAAATTTAAGTGCGAAAATAAAGGGAATAGTTGATTACTTTCTCAGCAAGAGGACAAGGAACTTATGGACATCCGAGGCATCAGGTTACTATATAGATGTTAAATTTAGTTCAAATGTCCTGCTCCTCCTTTCAAATGCCCAAGCACTTGGGATAATAGATGCAGAGAATGAGATAAAAAACGCTGCATACTCCTTAGTGAAGCTTCAGGATAAAAGCGGAGGATGGGCCCCACAGCCCGAGTCCTACTACCAGAGAGAGCCTGATCCTCTCACCACATCATATGTTCTATCAGCTTTAATTGCTGTAAGAAAGCTCTATGATGTAAATGTGGATGATAATATAAGGAGTGCGATAACCTACCTTGAGCAGAAGGCTTCATCAACTGGATGGCTGGATCCGGTCAAGGATTCGATAATAGTCTCATCCCTGATAGAGGCTGAGATGCTCGGCTTTGATGTTGATCAGAATCTGCTCTCCAAGGTGGCATCCGAGCTTAAGCAGCACATAACGAGCAACCCGGCTCCAACAATAGACAATGCAGTCGTGTTTGGAGGCCTTCTCAGGCTGGCATCTGCTGGAATACTTGATACAGAGGATGTGCTTAGCAGCTTCTCAGGCATAGCTGTGAGCATAGCGAGAGCTGTAAATAAGGATGGGCTTCCCCCTTATGGATATACCCCATTCATATGGACTAGATGCCAGGAGACCTACGATGTGCTTAGGTTCTTCGAGGCATGGCTTAGATCCTCATCCATAACTGTTATGGTCTCAGCTCTCTCAGGCTTCATATCTGAAAATAAAACAGTTGAGAACTCCACCCTGAAACTGCAGGTTCTGGTGAAGAACAACCTCGAGAGAGAAATGAAGCTGAAACTTTTAAGTGATCCATCAGATCCAATAACCGGTAAGGCATCCCTTGACATGAGCATTAATCCCGGCTCATCCAGCTCAGTTGAGCTTCAGTTTAAGACACCTCCAAAGCTCCAGCAGCCTAGGGACTCAAGGATAAGGCTGACATTGATAGATCCCCTAACAAAGGAGTTCCTCTACACAAAAATAATCGTAGTAAGGGTTTTGAGGGATGCAAATATAGCGATAGTGCAGAAGAAAGTTGACAGGCAATCGATGAGCCTGAAGGACACTGCTTTAGTTGTACTAGCAATTGAGAACCAGGGAGATATTCCAGCGGTTCAGGTGAAGATAGCTGAGAGGCTTGGAGCTGGATTTGATGTCATTGGAAAGGACAATGGAACAGCCATAGTCGTGCAAACACAGCAGAAGGGCTTCTACTTCCTTGAGAAAATGGATCCATGGCAGAGGATTACCTTCATTTATACTGTGAAGGCATCATCTCCACCTCCAGGAGTGAATAATCTATCTACAACATCAATAGAGTATGTTAAGGCACTGGGCTCCACTGGATCAACAGAATCCCAGATAAAGGTGAACATAACGAGGCCCTTGATCTCGCTCATACCTGAAGATCAGCAGGTGAGGATGGAGTGGGGTGCCCTGAGAAACATGACGTTCAGGATTGAGAACACGGGAAATGCAGAGGCAAGGGATATTGAGATAAAGTTTGTTCCGGGTGAGGGGATCTCCCTCTCAGCTAAAGGAGGAAGAGTTGATCCGGATGGATCAGTGCATCTGTACGTAGGAAACCTGAGCCCCATGAACTCAATAAAAGTATATGTAGCAGCGAAGGCCTCAGACTTATATCCATCACTAGATCTCAAGACCTATGTGAAGTCGGAGCTCTCATACAAGGACAACATGGGGAGATTTCTTGATGAGTATAGGTTATCAGCAATGACCTATGTAGACATGGTAATGTCCACATTTGCAATGATAATAATATCAATTGTTGTTCTGATAATAGCAGCTATAGCTGTGCTCAGGATCTACAGGTCATATAAGATAAGGAGTGAGAGGATCCCCAAGCTTAAATTCGAGAAGAAGGGGTTCAGGAGGAGGTAAACATCTAATCTGCGAGGTGATCCTTTGAGGAGGTATGTTCCGGCAATTTTGGCTGCTGTGGTAATTCTGCTGGTTCTCATAATAGCTGGCAGTATATCTATAAAACAATCAAATCCCCCCAAACAGCAGGGGATATTGCTTTGTGTTGCATTTGATCAGCACTTATACAGGCCTGACACGGGAAACTACATGATACAGGGGGAGACATCGGTAATCTATTTGACTACGATCCTCAGCAAGGGTAATTTGAGGAATGTGACAGTTGTCAACATGAGCAGCACTCTGGAGAATGCAGATCTATATCTGATTTTTGTCTCTGGTGAGGAGAAAGTGGAGTTCAGCGGAAGAAAAATGGTTGTATCAGCCAACTCATCCGAGGGTATTGCTGCTGCAGTTGACAGGCTTCTGCTAGAGCTATCGAAGAACATAAACTTGGGACTTGATCCAAAGAGGGAGTATCTTGTGATAGTTGATCCCAACAGTGGGAAGCAGTTCGGCATACCATGGCTTGGAAAACTTAGCATGGAAAGAGTAGCGAGAGTTCCTGTAACAGGAGATCCCTCGGAGATAGTAAAACTACTAAGGCGCTGATAATGGCGTTTTCGCTGATTAGCTCTAAGGCTCCAATTAGGCTCTTTGCATTTTTATATTCGCTGCTTTTCCTTCGATTAGCATTCAGCTAATTATCCTGACTATGCCGTCATTATATAGCTCCTTATTGTCAGTTACTCTATGCCTATTCCCACTAGAAAACTCTAAAACCTATGATCTCCGGTTTTATGTCCCAATAATTAATCTTGGATTTTTTCCTAAATTAACATTGTTTTTGAGAAAACGGGCCCGGCGGGACTTGAACCCGCGACCTACGGCTTAGAAGGCCGTCGCTCTATCCTTGCTGAGCTACGGGCCCAACGTAGCTCAACTTTATATTGACTCTCCTCCCCTACTACCTAGGATAGATATGGCGAGGAGGAGGGTCAACAGGAGGAAGAGCTCAGGCTATTTAAATATTGACTCGATAGTGGAGTCGATAGCTTCAACAGGGGACAGGAGGATATACGCTGTTAGGAAGGTCCTGAGGATCTTGGAGGATGTGACGGGAAAGGGATACAAAGAAGCAATAACGGATATTGTAAAGGGGAAGATGGATGCATATGAGACAATAAGGAGCTTTCTTGCCAAGATACAGGAGGAGAAACTTGCGCCAAAGACCCTGAAGTTCTACCTTCACCTTCTAATAAGGATGCTGAGAATGGCAGGTGCAGAGATAAGATCTGATATTCTGAGGTATAGAATTATGCTTCCTCCTGCGAAAGCTGTCAGAGCAGATAGGGCTCCAACTGTCGATGAGCTGAGGAAGATACTCAGCGTCATGGGGTTAAGAAATAAGGCGTTGTTTTTAACATTAGCATCGACTGGGATGAGGCTAATTGAATGCCTTCAGCTCAAGGTATCGGATCTCCACATGGAATCAGATCCCCCATATGTGGACGTAAGGACCGCAAAGACTGGTATTGTGAGGAAGGTTTACCTCACAAAGGAGTGTGTGGAGATATTAAAAGAATATCTAAAAGATAGAGAGAGGAAAGGTGTAAGAAGTGAATGGCTCTGGCCTAGGAGGGGAGATCCCGATAAATTTCTCAGGAAAATCCATGCCCAGCAGTACTGGTATTCAGCGATAAAGAAGGTTGGAATGGACTACAGGGACAGCAGCGGGGGATACCAACTTCATATTCACTCCTTAAGGAAGTTCTACAGGACTCAGCTTGAGAGAGCAGGGGTATCAAGGACAACGATAAGCCTCTGGATGGGACAGGTTACAGGACTTGATCTGAGCTACTTTAGACCATCAGAGCCAGAGCTAATAGAAGAATGGAAGAAAGCTGAACCTTTCCTAACGATATACAAGACTGAGAGCCCAGAGAAGATAAAGAATGAGGCTGTTATAGAGGCAATAAGGAGGTTTGCAGTGATGATGGGAATAGATCCAATGAGAATAAGGATAGAGAAGGAGAGGGAGCTTGGTAGAAAGCTAACGGAGGAGGAAGAGCTGATGCTTATAGAGAACGAGATGAAGAAGATTAGGGAGGGATCTGGAGATCCGAAGAAGATAGTGAGGGAGGAGGATTTAGAGAAATACCTGAGGGAGGGATGGGACATATACACGATACTTCCATCAGGGAAAATAGTGATAAAAAGAACTGCATAATATTGAATATCAAATATTATAACTCAAATAAAAACTTTTATTTAAGCTTGTAAATAAAAAGTTTTGCCTTAAAATATAAGAATAAAGGCTTATAAGCCATAAAGTCCTATTTTTCCCGATGATAGAAGATAATCAAAATAGCTTACAGAGGAAGAGTATGAGTAAAAATGCGGGTAAAGAGAGACAGAGTGAGAAGGGATCAGGATATCCAAATTTTCCCATAGAAGAAAGGCTTAGACATGAGCTAGAAAGGCTCAAAAGAGATACAGGGCTTGGATTTGAGCTTGATGTAGTTTGGATGCCTCAGGATAACAAGCTCTCAGGTGAGGTTAAGGGGAAGAAAATCTATGTCTATGAGGAGGATGAAGAAAAAGCGATTGAAACTCTTTATCATGAGTTCTTCGATTACGCTGTTTCAAGGGCAATAGAGCCATACAGGAGCGTTTTGAACTCCCTCATAAGTTGTTTAAATGAAATGTGTTACAGAAGAAAAGAAGAAATTGTCGAGAGCCTTAGTAGGTTTGCAAGGAAGGGGAGGTGAGCATCAGGGAGAGGAAAAAAGAAAGTAAGGTGATCTCCGATGGAGACCACACAACTCAATAATAAAAAGCCTGAAGAAGAATATAAAGATTTTGATCAGATAGCTGAGGAGATAGCCTATTATTTGAGAGATGAGCTGATGGAAGAGCTGACTGAGAATAAAGCACCTCCCCCTCATAAATTTGCTAGAGTCTTAACGGAGAAGCTCAAGGAATACATTCCTATACGGACTTTTGTCGTTAAGGACAGGGTTATAGGGATTTTTTATCTACGATAGGGGGATTTACAGAGAGGGAGAGAAGGATCTAGAGAGGCTTTTCTCTAAGGTTATGTTTCTTCTGGGCATGGAGAACAGAAGTAGGAGATATGTAGGATATAAAACGGACTTTATGAGCATACTGAGGGATTCAACATATACCGAAGCGGATTTCAATGAGAAGCTTATTCTTTATGAGGACATGGTCCTCGATTGGGAAGCCTTCTTCTATCATAGTGATTCCCTCAGTAGCTATGCTTTCTTCCCGTCCCCAGATCTCTATGTATTCCACAAAATACCACACAAAATTGATCTGGAAACTCTGGTGAACTATAGTGATAAGAGCTATGATGAGGTCCTAGAAGGTTTTAGAAATGAATGCACTATATCAAAATATTATGAGGATTGGGCAGGAGATAAGTATCCGCTTCTCCTTGAATTAACAGGATATCCCCTCTTAGCAGGAAAATACCCGTTAAAAAGTCTTTTTGTGATCTGGGGCGACAGGGATTCAGGAAAAACAACATTTTCTCAGCTTTTAATCTCTCTTTTAGGAAAAGATAACATAGCAAGCACACCAATTCAGGATTTAGCTTCAGGTTCTATGAGATTTTCCAGAATAGAGTTGTATCACAAGTTAGCTAATATATGCGATGACCTTCCCAACAAAATTGTTCATGAGACAGGATGGATAAAGGAGATGACAGGAGAGAGCCTAATTAAAGGTGAGAGGAAATTCAGAGATCCGATCTACTTCTACAACTATGCTAAACTGATATTTCTGTGTAATAATCCGCCAATCGTGGAGAATGCCGACAATGCCTTCTGGTCTAGGGCTGTCTGTCTGGAATTCCCGAACAAATTTGAGAGAAATGAGGGGATTAAAAAAGCAATTATTGATGATCTTTTACCAAAAGAAGCACCTAAGCTATTAGCCTTTAGTCTATTAGCAATAAGAAATGCCTACATCGAGGGAAAATTCAGTTTTCAGGACACACCTCAAGATGCTAAGAGGAAGTGGATGAGGAGATCCGACTCGGTTTTCAACTTTATAGAGACAGGAAAGGAAGAGGGATGGCTAGCTGAGGAAGAGGGAGTCAGAGAAGAGGCTTCTTTCCTTTATGATCTCTATCTGAGGTTCTGTAATAATGAGGAGATCGATAGCCTTTCTAGGAGGAAGTTCACAGAGAGGATGGCTGGGCTAAAACATACCAGCTATGCTGACAGAGGTAAGAGATACTATAAGGGGATAAAGATCCTGAGGGATAAGCTACCTGATCACCTAAGAGGATTTACAGGATTAGAGTAATGTCAACATATAGCTCTACGGAACATACGGATTTCGGCTATTATTATTTCTCCTATATAACTTTGGCTTCTATGAGGGTTAATAATGGCTGACTTCTGCATGTTCTGTAGTGTCCTATGTTTGAAATACATATCCATATCTTTGCTGCTCAGGGCAGGAGTCAGCTGACGATTCCGAAGGTCAGACCTAGGTCATCCCTTTTAGGTCTGTCCTCCTCAGATACCTGAGGAAGATAAGGGATTACCTGAGAAGCGAAAGGTTGTCTGGATTCATCATTCCCTGTGTGCGCTTAAAAGCTATATGCAGATCTGACTATATCCGCATGTGCATATGAATTAGCTGCATCCTACTTCACGTTCAATAAAGCAAATCCGATCGATACAGGTTACTATGAGATCTATACAGGCATAAGCTTGACCCATCCTAGCTAAAAATAATGCTCTAGCATCTTTATGCGTGCAACCGAATACTCTTGGAAGTAATGGGGGAAAGCAGGAGATATTGGGGAATATTAGGAATAGAGCATATATTACAGGGATCTCCCTTTTCTTTGATAGCAGGGTATCAGATGGTAACAGAGGGAAGCAAGCAATAACAGGGGCAACATTACCTAGTAACAGGATGATATCAGATCAAAACAAAAACAGAGAAGGCTTTTATTTTCCTTCCTCTCTTTTCCTCGATGCCCTTAACTGAGGAGAAGATAGAGGAGATAAAAAGGCTCTATTCCGAGGGAAAAAGCACAAGAGAGATAGCAAAAGCTCTGAGAGTCTCATTCAGGGAAATCTCCCAAGTCCTAGGCGGTGGAATCGAGAAACAGCTCAGCGAATTGGCAGAGCTTCAGAGCGAGATTGACAAAAAGGTGGATTATCTCCTCAAGATGATGGGAAAGCTCCGATTTTCCCTCTTCTCCATGGCTTATGCCATTGCCAAGCTTTTAAGAACTGATGAGATAGTTTTATGTCCCTTTTGCTATGAGTGGATGGCTCCAGTACCATCTGAAGATGGAGATAGATTTCTATGTCCTAAGTGTGGGAAAACCCTTGCTCAACTTTAAAGCGTGCATGTGGCAAGAAGCTGAGGAGTGAAACCCCACAAGGAGACCTGAAAGGCATAATCTCCGGTGTACTGATCCCAATAATCGGCATGTGTGCAAGATGTAGGAAATCTTTAAGTTTAAAACTCAAGAGAAAAGTAGTAACCTTTATAAATCGGTTTTCTTATCGACATAAGACGAAGAAAATAGGATAAAATCCGGGTTTATTTACAAAATATCGGCGTTTCCAGCCTACTTCCATCTTTAAGGAGGAAGAGAAAAGATTATTCCTGCTTTTTAATCTTTTTTCAAGAAAAGGATCTCTGTATTTGCTTCTTATCTGACAGAAAAGTTTTTAAAAAAAAAAGTTAACTGATTGCCCGCCCTTAAAGGGCGGTGATACGATGTCCAGAAATGGAGTGGGAAAGGTCTGTATCCTTGTCCTGGTCTCTCTTCTTCTGTTTCAGACAGCAACTCCACTATATACACAGGGAGATAGAACAGGGGGACTTCAGGGAAGCTCAGTAAATCAGAGGACAATAGAGAAGACATATGACGTGAAGCTCATAACCGGCGATGTTGTGAAGGTAGGGCTGGTGAACAAGACATTACAGGTCCTTGCAATAATGCCGGTAGATCCAACAGAGCTGAACAAGGGGTTCAGGGTATTCAGGGATGGAAAAGGTCTTTACGTGATACCAAGCAATGTGGACCTCAGGAAGTTCGACATAGAGCTATTCAACGTGGAATATCTTGTGGAGGAGGGATACTGGAACCAGAGCGAGATACCTGTGATAATACAGATGAAAAGGGAGGGGTATCCCTCTATAAGCTCTCTTATTGCCGAGAGAGGAGGGGAAATAGCCCCTGTCTACAGGCTTGTTCCAGCCTCAGCTGCAAAGATACCTGTGAATAAAGCGAGGGACGTGGTAAAGGATCTTGTTTCCAATGCATATATGGAGAAGATATGGCTTGACAGGAAGGTTCATGTGCATTTAAATGAAAGCGTCCCGCTTATAGGTGCCCCATCCGTCTGGAGCCTGTATAATGGAAGCGGGGTTAAGATAGCGATACTTGACACAGGCATAGACAAGAACCATGAGGACTTCTTCTTCCCGAACGGGACGAGCAAAATAAAGGTAGAGGTGGATTTCACGGATGATTACGATACATTTGACCACTTTGGCCACGGAACCCATGTTGCAAGCATAGCTGCCGGTACAGGAGAGAAGTCGATCATCACACCTATGGTTTCAGAAATTCAATCTGCAATATCAAGATCTTACGATGACAGGTTTGCTAGAATATCCACCAATGGAACACACATAGCCATGGTTTGGTATTCCTATTATTCTGGTAACTGGGATATCTGGTTTTCATTGTATGATGGGCATAACTGGGCATCCCCACAACAACTAACAACAGATGGAAACCTTGACGTATATCCCTTTGTCACATTCCTAAAGGATGGGAGGATATTAGTTTTATGGGCCTCAAACAGAACAGGAAATTACCAAATCTGGTACAAGGTCTACGATAATGGAGTGTGGAGCCAAGATAAACATTTGACAACAGGTCCCGATTGGCATGTATATTCTCCTGTTACTCAGCTGTCAAATGGCTCAATAGCCATTACATATACCTCTAATGCCTCATCAAATGAGGATGTATGGTTCGCTATCTTAAATCTTGATAGCAGTAATACATTAAACTGGGTAAGCAACAGAAGGCTAACGAGCGCTAACTCAACAATGTGGTTATACTCAAGCTCAATTGTCCAATCTCCCGATGGAAGGATCTGGGCATTTATATACGACATATATCATTTTAACTTCACCACCAACATAGGTGGAATTACTCAAATATATTACAACGTTTCAACAGATATGGGTACAACATGGTCAGGAGGGCTCTTGGCCAGCGGGTCAGGGTTTGTTAATCCATCAGCAGCTGTATTACCTGATGGCACAATGATGCTGGTGTTTGAGGGCGATGATCTAGCTAGAAACATAACATACACCATATGGTACATGGTGTATCAAAATAACACTTGGTCACAGCCAAGGATACTTACACCCGGCAAATATTTGGCTGTTCCCTCTATTGTTTATGCGGCAAATCTGGGCAAGTTCTGCATAACAGCTCAAAACTGGATAAATTCCGACTTAGAGAATGATATCTTCCTCTTAACCATCCCTATATTCAGAGGAGTTGCACCTGGCGCCACGCTGTGGAACGTGAAAGTGCTCAACAGGTACGGGGTGGGTTATGAAGATTGGGTAATTAGTGGCATAGAATATGCAGCACTGGGTCCTGATGGAAAAGCAAACACGGGGGATGAGGCAGACATAATAAGCATGAGCCTTGGTGCATCTTACTGGAGCGATGGGACTGATCCCCTATCCCTTGCATGCGATAGAGCTGTAGATCTTGGAAGGATAGTTGTTGTCGCTGCCGGAAATGTTGCTGGATACTTCACAGTTGGAATTCCTGCTGCATCCAAGAAGGCCATAACAGTTGGTGCGAGCACAAAACAGGATGAAATTGCAGGGTTCAGCAGCAGGGGCTCCACAAGGGACTTCAGGATAAAGCCCGATGTGGTGGCTCCAGGCTACAGAATATGGGCTGCTTTAGCTAGGGGATCGATGATTGAAAAATGGGCAATGAACGGACGGATTCCGGCAATAGATGTCGATGGAGATGGAGTCTATGACTACGTAAGGCTCAGCGGGACGAGCATGGCTACTCCTCATGTCTCTGGGGCGGCTGCACTTATAAAGCAGGCGAGGGGATTTGATCCGAATACGGTGAAGAACGTGCTGATAAGCACGTCGAAGGATCTGGGATACGACGTTTACACACAGGGAGGAGGGAGGATAAACGTTCCAGCTGCCATGGAAACACAGCTTATACCTGATCCTGCTACGTTCAGCTTGGGAGGAGTTGCAGGTGGTGTATACAACTTCAACATAACCTTCAGGAACACTGGAACTAGCTGGATAAACATAACACTGAGCCCAAGCCTAAAGGAGGTCTTTTATGGCTATGATATGACAGATAAGGTGTCCCTGAACTCAACTGAGCTGAATATCCCTGCAGGTGGACAAAAAGCAGTCAATGTGGAGATAAATGCAACATCTTTGCCATCAGGCCTGTATAGTGGTGTTGTTGTGACTAACTACACGGTTGAGGGCTCTGATGTCCATGTGATATTCGGCCTCTTGAGGATGAACGTGGTGCATGTCAGGTTCCTCGGCCTCGATGGAAACCCATTGGGTAATGCATTTGTCGGTGCATTCAAGGCGTATCCATCCTGTGAGGAGATGGAAAGGGGGACGGCAAGGTGGACATGGGGAATAACGGATGAAAATGGTGCGATAGATTTGAACCTGCCTTGGTCCGGCACATACTATATCATTGGTGCCGACTGGTATAAACAGTACTATGCCGATGCCTATGCTGTCAACAAGACCAATGTGACAGGGGACATGAGCGTGACACTGGATCTGAGAAATGCCCATAAACTGTCGTACTCGCCTCCAGGCCATGTGATAGCCTCGCTCTCCGATGGTCTATTCTATTACTATGTAAACAGGACATGCATGCGGGGTATTGCTTATGCATTCTGGAACTGGTGGTACTATCCCTCTGTCACGGACATATACGTAACGCAGACAGATCTCACGCTAGGCCTCTACTACCAGTATTACGACAGGAAGTACATCAATGTGGTGGATCCGAGCACTTTAATCTCACCCGAACTGTATGCTATTGCCTTCTCCAAGACGAATGTGACAAAAGACGAGATGCTGACATACAATGAGGCGGATCTAGCGAAGGTGATCAAGGAATATAGGACTGCTCTCACCCCATCGATAGGTGCTTTGATGCACAGGGACTATGTGCTCATACTTACGGACAAGGGCTCAGGATGGACCTATCCGTTCGGGATGCCGAGCCTCTCATGGGCCATAAGCTCTCCAAGGCAGGTGACTGAGTACATCACACCCGGAATGTACTGGACAGGCTATGACAAGAGAAACGATCAGCCCGGTGTTATAACACCCTACTTCAGCTATTGGGCTGAGGAAGGATACCCGATTCCGGGAACATATTCGATAGCATCAAATGCACATCCTCTGCGTCCTGCCCTACGACTCGGGGTGTACGGAGATTACTTAGATGTACTTGGGGTATTTGAGAGTCCATACCTCAATACATCAAAAGGAGAGATATACTATAAATATGAGCCCTTAGGGTCAGCTCTGCTGAATCTCGTCGTGAAGAGAAATGGAACGGTAATCTATAACAGAAGCACATGGGGACTGATACGGACTTCTCTTAGCATAAGTCCTCCTGCAGAAATAGAGATTGATCTAAGAGGAGAGAGTCTTATGAGGCTCTCTGGATATGCGTACATGAGCACCAAGTTCAACATATCAAAGGGCGAGGGATGGTGGAAATTGCTTGATATAATCCCCTACATAGAGGGGCTTGACATGAACAACTCTCATGCTCCGGGCAATGTAACAGGGCACCTAGTTTCAGGGCCCATATACCCATTCAATGTGAAATCGGTGGAGTACTCGCTGGATGATGGCAAGACATGGAGCACAGTTCAGACACAGCTCATAAGGATAAATACATTGTATGGATCCATATTAGACTATAAGTTCCTGCTGAAGAACATCTCTGAGGGCAACTACGTCTCCATAAGGGTGAACTTCACCGACAACAAGACGATATCGAGCTTCACTGTGCTGAGAGGGTTCTACATCCGCTCAGCACTTCCATCAGTTCCGATGGCGGAGATAGCGGGTGCTTACGTCGATAAGGGCGTCATAAAGATGGCAGTGTATGCGGAGTGCACCTCCCCGATAACACAGATACAGTACTCAGTCGATGGGAACATAACCGGAGCAGTGCCAGTTGGGAATGTAACGGCGACCACGGTGGAGATAGCGATAAACGGCACCTCGTACAGCGATGGGATGCATACGATAGGGATAAGGGCGTTCACCTCATCGGGATCAGGCCCATGGGTCTACAAGAGGTTCTACGTCAGGACTTTAAGCAACAGGTACAATCTGATTGCCCCATTCCTCCCAGTGCCTTCCAGCTACAGGGCATCCGATGTGGCGAGGGCAATAGGCCCCTCCGTGACACTGATAGCTGGATGGGATACAGGAAAGCAGAGGTTCTTCGGGTACATTCCTGGGGTGAGCAAGCCTGAGGAGGACTTCCTGTTCTCGCAGGGCTACGGCTACTTCATCCACCTCACCTCACCGCAGAGGTATGTGGAGGTCGAGGGCTAGGAGGGATAAAATGAGACAAAAACTTCTCCCAATTTTTTTAATCCTTCTCCTATCGATCTCTGCAGTCTCAGCTTCGGCACAGGGAATCCCTGTTGGAGTATATGGATATGTGTACATGCCAGATGGAAGTCCAGCAGCAGGAGCATCTGTGACAGTATCAGGAGGGGGGGACACAGCAATCACAACAACTGACAGCAGCGGACAGTATCACGTTGTCCTCACAGTGTCGAGCATTCCTGTAACGGTCACGGTGATGGCATCGAAGGGAGGATATTCTGGAACTGCCTCAGCAACAGGAGAGGGGACAATAAGAGTCGATGTTCGTCTTAGTGCACCATCACCAGCAGTTGTTGTTGTGCCTGCAGCAGCTGCTCCATTCAACTTCACGCTTGAGATAAGCCCTTTATCAGATGCTGCTCAGCAGGGCGTGAGCAAGCAGGTAAAAATAACAGTAAACCTTGTAAGTGGCTCACCTGAGCTGGTAAGCCTCAAAGCTACGGGAATACCGCCTGGAGCAAGTGG
Organism: Candidatus Methanodesulfokora washburnensis; assembly: GCF_003947435.1. Classification (GTDB taxonomy): domain Archaea; phylum Korarchaeota; class Korarchaeia; order Korarchaeales; family Korarchaeaceae; genus Methanodesulfokora; species Methanodesulfokora washburnensis. The sequence goes on along the minus strand of NZ_RCOS01000087.1, from coordinate 3,360 downwards.
GGAATTTAGCCCTTCATCGGGATATCCGACGTTCACAAGCATACTCACGATATCAACATCAGAATCTACTCCACCAGGGACATACACAATTAAAATAGAGGCAGAAGGGGGAGGGTTAAAGAGGGAGGCTGTGTACACTCTGAATGTAATTCCAAAAATACCTCCAATTCAGTATTTCATGGATCATCTTGGCAATTTAACTGGAAAAACAGTGGTCTACAGGAAGGTGATCGAGGGAAAGACTGTTGAGGTGGTGGTGGACTACAGGACGATAATAAAATATGAGAAGACTGGCTACTGTGGATTGGAAAACATGCCCCCTGCCTACAGCATCGATGAACAAATAAAGCAGTGGAAAGCAGGATACTCAAAGAACAGGATGTATTATGGAGTTGATGGCTGCTGGTACTGGGTTTACTTCCCTGCAACATACAAGGAATGACTTAAAATTCCCAATCCTCTTTTTTATTGTTTTGTATCTTTAAGATTTAATAGTAGATAAAATTTACTAATGAAGGATCTTTCACAAGCTTTTTATACTTGAAATGTAAGTTTTCTTGTGAAGGTTGAGTATGTATCGTTGTTTATCCTCCTCATTCCTTTAACTGTCCTGGCAGCCCAGTCGGACAAGATAGATCCAGCCCTTCTTGGTTTAATAAGGGAAAATCCATCATCTGAGGTCAGGATAATAGTTGAGCTCTTTGAGAGGCCTACTAATGAGCAGATAGAGGTGCTGAAAGGGGATGGGATGAATGTGACACATGTTTATAAGATAATAAATGCGGTTGCCGGAACAGCCCCAGCTGGGAAGATAGAGAGGATAGCTGGCCATCCATGGGTCAAGAAGGTTTGGCTTGACAGGACTGTCAGGGCATTGGAGGAGAATGAGCCAACGAATGAGACATCAGAGAACGGAACATCAAGGGAAATGGTCAGTGAGGTTCCTGTCTTCATACCCTTACTAATTGTCCTCCTTGTTGCTGTTGCCATCCTCAAGATATTCAGATAGAGGCATAAGAGGACTTTTAGAAGAACTAAATGTAGGATCGGAGGGCTCTTTATATGATTGATATAGGCATCTCCTGTTCACTGAAAAGCCTGCCCTCCACTGGGATATCTGGTTATCAGTGTCAAATGGAGGCGGTATGTTGTTCAATCCGCAGTACTTCGTCTTCTTTGCCCCCATTATCACCCTGTAGTCCACTGAGACAGTGACCTCCTTTCCTCCAATTACCCTCCGGTTGATCTGTCGAGCTGCTGATTTATGGAGAAGAGCTGATCTGTACAAAGGCTGAGGAAGGAGAGCTGGAGGATCAACAACAGGAAAACAACGCTTTTCATTTTAGATAAAAAAGTTTTTATTTTCTATGTTTTACTTTTTTTATCCAAATACCTCAGTGCTCATCCTTGGAGTAGGCCTTCAACTCAAGGGCCGTTGAGATCAAGGCTGTTACTATTCTTCTTGGGATCTGTCGTTTAATGTAGATTCATCATCTATCCCTTAGCCCTATATAAATATTTTTAGCATTATATAATATCCAACATCATAATAATAAATTTAAAGGAAAATATAAAAAATTTAAATATATGCATTAGATTCATTCAGGTAGTACATTCTTTTGTCTTGAAAACGTTTCAGAAACGTTTCATCAACAACATTTATATACTGTTTCAGCCAGCATCGGGTGCCCGAAAGGGCATCTCAAAAAGGTGAGAAAATGAGGAAGGCAGCGATGTTGTTGCTGGTGGCCCTTCTTGTGGGGGCTCTGCCAGCTGCCGCAACTCCGATATCCATGTTCCCGGAGCCCTTTGTTAAGGCGGGCACAATATACACAGCAGATGGAAAGGCGACAATGGCAATAATAATAGGCGACAAGGCTGCTTCAGTGGACATGATAGGGGCTGCAATGCTTGCAATGAAGATTGGATCCCATCTGTACTACACTAATGCACCATATGTGGATGTTGAGGATGCTGCAGCACATGGAATCACACTGTACTATGGTGGGCTTAAGGTGGACAGCTATAGTATAGCTTGGTCAAAGTTCCTAATCCTTAATGCAACCGATGGAACGCCTTTTGTGTGGAATACAACAACGGAGAAGGAAGGATCCAAAGTAAATGCTAAACCAGGCATGTTCTTCAGGGCAGGACCTGGGTTAATAGTAAAGGATACAACTGTTATACACTGCAACCCTGATGTAGGAAAAGCAGGCTACGATTATGTAATAATGCCCCTTGACTGGATGTCGGTATACCCGGCTTCATTCCACTATATACTAGGTGAGAATGTCACTAGCCTCCACAGAGATCTTGCTCTCTATGCTGGGACAGGAGACAGACTTTCTGGAAAAGGATTCTTCCTGCAGTACTATCCTGTTGAGCTCTCAAATACCACGGGAGATATAAACATACCCTGGCTTGGATTTAAACTGCATGTAAACATGGTAAAGATCGATAAGAGTCATAATTACGCCCTGCTTACAATGATAGATCCAAGCAGCGGTAGTGTTGTCGCATATCTTAACATTACAGCAAATAGTGAATATACAGGAGAGGATTATAATGGAGACTATGGTAACGTCACAGTGATAGGAGATCCCAATATTTATGTTGGAACTAAGTGCACAGTGAATGTAGGAGGCATTAAATACAGTGAGTGTGTTTATGGAGTTCCATACTTTGCAATAGATAGCGGATTATGGAAACCTCTTCCCGGATTTGGCGTCATAATTGCAGCCTTTAATTCCACAAAATTCACGGCAAACGCGACAACGATGGAGATAGGAGGGATACCGGATAGCACTATAACGGCATTATGGGGTCCAACAGCAAAGAATGGAGTATCCGCACACTATCCTGATGCCGCTAAGACAGCTGCTGCCAGATTCAACAAGACAATAGCGCCTGTTTCAGGAGCCTGGGGTATATTCAACGTATCCGGAGACTCAAATGGCTGGACGTACATATGGTCAGCAGATGCACTTCCATGGTTCAAGGGCAATGTGAACGCGTACTTCTTCGCAAAACCAAACCAGATGTACGTATTCAATGGCTCATATGGGATAGACAAATGGGAGTTCAATGTAACAAAGCACATAGGATGCTATGATTACATATTCACATCAATAGGGAACAGGACAGAGGTAGGAAAGGTTACATGCCCGCTCACAGAGAAACCTCCAAAGGCTGAATACTACTGCACATACATATGCGGTGCATATGCTGGAGTGTACTGGCTCAAGACAGATACCCTGGAGTCAGGCATATTCTGCCCATACTTCAAGACAGAGGATATGTGGGTAACTGATGCATATGGAGGAGCTATCTCACTGAAGAAGAATGCTACTGTGGTCACAC
>NZ_RCOS01000086.1 GCF_003947435.1 Candidatus Methanodesulfokora washburnensis | reverse complement strand
CATAGCTAGATATCTCGAGAGATCAGGTTATATGGAAAGAATAGAGATTAAGGAGACAGATGAGGGACTTCAGCTTGATATGTATGGAGTCTCCGTCCTCAGATCATCCGATATGCTTGTCAGATCAGGAATGGCCCCTTCCCACATAATGACAAATATCATGTTCGCTGCCCTAAGAGAAGCGGGGATTGAGGCTGAGCTCAGGGAACTTGAGATAGATGTAGATAAAGGGCATGTGAGGGAGATGTGGATCTTTAAAAAGGATTAACTCAGTGAAAATGGATTTTGAAGCTGAAAATCTGGCTTCTGAACTCGTAACTGTTGTTAGTATATTGTTTCATCTCGGCGAGTCTATGGAGGAGCTAGAATTCTTCCTATTATTATAGCTAATAGAATGAATATAATAATGAATATAACTAACGGTAACAGACTTGTTGTTAATAAAGCTATTATAAAGCTTATATAATCTCTCCATTCAAGTTTACGCTCACTCAGCCTCTTTTTCAAATTTCTCCCAGAGGTGACATGCAACCAGATGACCACCTCCTACATCCACAAGAGGAGGTTCCTCTGAAAAACATTTGTCCTCGGCATATGGACATCTCGTGCTAAATCTGCACCCCTTTGGTGGATTTATTGGACTTGGTATCTCCCCTCTTATGGGAACTCTCCTCCGAGCCCTTGCCATCTTCGGGTCTGGTATCGGTGTTGCGGACAAAAGTGCCCTGGTATAGGGATGAAGTGGTTCTTCAAGGAGCTTTTCTGTAGTTGCATGTTCAACGATTTTGCCTAAATACATAACATAGACTCTATGGCTCATCCTCCCAACTACTGCTATATTATGTGTTATAAGAAGGTAGGTTAACTTCTCCTCTTTTTTCAGCGAATCTAGAAGATTGAGTATTTTTGACTGAACACTTACATCTAGGTTTGATGTCGGTTCATCCAATATAACAAACTTAGGCTTTGTTATAAGAGCTCTCGCTATCACTATCCTCTGTCTCTGTCCTCCACTGAACTCATGAGGATATTTAAACATGTCCTCCTCTCTCATTCCAACTTTTTTTAATAAATCAGCTACTTTTTCCCTTATTTCCTCCTCCTTCGCCCCAAAGTGTATCTTTAAAGGCTCGCCTACTATATCTTTCACTCTCATTCTTGGATGAAGAGAGGTATACGGATCCTGAAAGACTATCTGCATCTCTTTTCTCAATGCCCTCAAGGCTTTTCCTGAAAGAGAAGTTATATCTTTTCCTTCAAAGAATATTTTTCCAGACGTAGGCTCTATTAGTCTAAGCAAAAGCCTTCCTAGCGTAGTTTTACCACTTCCTGACTCTCCAACGATTCCTACTGTTTCCTCCCTTTTTACTTCAATGGAAACTCCGTCCACGGCTCTAAGATAACCGGATATCCTGAAGATCCCTCTTATAGGAAAGTATTTTTTCAAATTCTCAGCTGAGATAAGGCTCACTGTCCCACCCTGAGATGACATGCAACCAGATGACCACCTCCTACATCCACAAGAGGAGGTTCCTCTGAAAAACATTTGTCCTCGGCATATGGACATCTCGGTGCGAATGCACACCCATTTATTTGTTTTAAAAGCGATGGAATTTCTCCTTCTATAGAAAACAGCTCGCCCTTATCTCCTAACTTGGGTATAGCCTTTAACAAACCCTCAGTATAGGGATGAAGTGGCCTCTCAAATATCTCCCATATATCACCCACTTCTACCGCTTTACCAGCATACATAACTTCAATTCTATCAGCAAGCTCGGCTGCCACCCCTAAATCATGTGTTATAAAGATAGAAGAGGCTCCTGTTTTTCTAACTAAATCTTTTATAAGATCTATTATCTGAGCTTGAATTGTCACATCTAAACTTGACGTAGGCTCGTCCGCTATAACAAGCTTGGGATTGTGTATAAGAGCCATTGCTATCACTATCCTCTGCGCCATTCCCCCGCTCATCTCATGAGGATACATTTTATATATTCTCTCCGGATCAGGAAGACCTACCAAAGTAAGATATTCAAGGACTCTTTCCCTGGCCTCTCTCTTTGTTATCTCCTCATGTTCTATAAGAGCCTCAGCTATCTGATCGCCCACTCTCATAACCGGATTTAGAGCTGCTTTTGGTTCTTGGAATATCATTGTTATATCTTTTCCTCTTATCTTTAGCATCTCCTTTTCAGGCAGAAGAAGAAGATCTTTTCCTTGAAATATTATTTCTCCTTTTGTTATTTCAGCAGAAGGATCTAGGAGTCGCAGTATAGAGAGGCCAGTGACAGTCTTTCCGCTTCCTGTTTCGCCAACCAAAGCAAGAACCTCCTCTGGATATACCCTAAGAAAAACCCCTCTCAATGCTCTAACAATCCCTCTTAAAGTCCTGAATTGGACATGGAGATCTATTACATCTAGTAGGGGGTCCACCTGATCACCTCTTTGCCCTCACATCCATTATATCTCTCAATCCATCGCCTATTAAGTTAAATCCGAAGGTGGCCAAAAGTATAGCTAGTCCAGGAAAGGTGGAAACCCACCACTGCTCTGTTATGAACCTTCTTCCATCGCTTACCATGACACCCCATTCCGGCGTTGGTGGCTGAACGCCTAGGCCTAAGAAACCCAAACCTGCAGCTGTGAGGATTGTTCCCCCCATATCAAGCGTAGCTTGTATTAATATCGGTGGGAGCGTCATAGGAACAAGATGCCTAAATATTATCCTAGCTGTACTGGCTCCTATAGCTCTTGCTGCCTCTATGTAGGTCTCATTCCTTATTTGAAGGGCTGTTGCCCGTGCCAATCTGGCATATAAGGGCCAACTAACAAAAGATATGGCCATCATGGTGTTGAAGATTCCAGGCCCAAGGGCGGCTGCGACAGCCAACGCCAAAATTAACCTAGGAAATGCCATAAACATGTCAGTCAACCTCATTATAATCTCATCAATCCATCCACCAAAGTAACCCGATATAGTCCCAAGAAAAAGACCTATAAGCAAAGATATTGAGACTACAACCACCGCTATGAGGAGTGATATCCTAGAACCCCATATTACCCTGCTTAAGATATCCCTGCCCAGTTGATCAGTTCCAAGAATATGCTTCCAGCTAGGAGGGGCTAGTCTTTCATCCATGTTCTGGGCAATAGGATCGTATGGTGACAATACTGGGGCGAATATTGCCGTGAAAACCAACAGCAGTATTATCGCTGTTCCAACTATATTTAGGAAGTTTCTCCTAAAGAGAATTAGAGTAAATTTTGTATCTTCAGATGTAAGAAAGTCTCTAAAGCCCCTGAGAAAATCCTTAATGCTCATGAAATTCCGTCCTCCCTAGTACCTTATTCTCGGATCTAGGAAAGCATATATAATATCCACAATAAAATTCGCAAAGGAATATACTAAGGCTATTAGAAGAGTGGATCCCATCACTGCAAGGAAGTCCACAGAGAGAAAAGCTCCAGTAGAATATCTTCCAAGTCCTGGCCATGCAAATATAGTTTCAGTTAATACAGCTCCCTCCAGAAGGCTTCCGTATGAAACTCCTATAACAGTTGTTGTCGGTATTAAGGAATTTCTGATAGCATGTCTCATCAACACAATTCTTTCTCTAAGCCCTTTTGCTCTTGCAGTTCTTATGTAATCCTGTCTCAGAACTTCAAGAAGGCTGGCTCTTGTTATCCTAGCTATAGATGCAGAGCTATAGTACCCAAGAACGAACGATGGAAGAATAAGATGCCATAATGCATTTTTAAATGCATCAAAGTTTCCGGAAATGAGACTATCTATGGTGAGGATGCCGGTGATTCTGGGAGGAGGGGTGATATAGGGATCAAGCCTTCCGGGTCCTGGCATCACCCCTAGCTGATAATATAAAACAAAGAGTAAAATTAAGCCCAGCCAAAAGACAGGCATGCTAACGCCGATAAGGACAAATATCCTAGAAAGATGATCAGGTACTTTATCTTTCTTCACGGCAGAGATTATTCCAAGAGGTATGCCAGTTATTATAGCAACTATGAGAGCTGCCGTTGCTAGTTCTATTGTAGCTGGGAAATAGTAAAGAAGATCGCTCATCACTGGCTTGTTTGTTCTTATGGATTTTCCTAAATCTCCGTGGAGAAGCTTCCATAGATAATCAACAAACTGATCCCACATAGGTCTGTCAAAACCCCATTCATGTCTGACTTTTTCAACAAGTTCTGGAGGAGCCTGTGGACCTAAAATAGCTCCTATAGGGTCTGCAGGTATAACATGAGATATTATAAATGTTATAACTACTATGCCAAATAAAGTGAATATCATAAGAGCCACTCTTCTGGCAAGATAAGCCCAGAAATTCATAGAGAGGACACCTCATCATTTAAAAAATAAAGGAGGGAGAGAGTGGTGTTCAGCTGCCGACTTTCTTATAGATCTTGGAGAAGTCAAGATAGAAGAATGTTGGATCAGGCACAAACCCTTTCACCCAGTCTCTCAGAACATATGGGTGGACTTGCTGGTAAAGTATCACAAATGGACCATTTTCAAGAATGTACTCTGATAAATTCTTATACATAGCATCCCTTTTATTTAGATCAGGCTCAAGTGCTGCTTTTTCTGTCAAATTAGCTGCGTAATCGTCGTACCAGCTATTTCTCCATGCAAGTTGTTTTACTCTATAGTTTCCAAATGCCTCAGCATTGTCATCCGGATCTGGATAATCAGTTCCCCATCCAGCAAGCACAAGCTGAAGCCCCTGCTTCCTGTATTTCTCATACATCTCTGACTGCGTCATCTGCACTATTTTAACTTTTATTCCTGCCTCAGCTAAATCCGATTGTATCTTGGTAGCTATATCTATCTGCGGGTATGTTGGTGGTGTTGTAAGCTCTATCTCAAATCCATTCGGATATCCTGCCTCAGCCAGAAGCTTTTTAGCCATAGTTATATTCTTATAATATGGTGTATTGGGATCTGCTCCCAGCAATCCCTTCGGTATTATCGTCTGCCATTTTATTGCCATTCCTTTTAATATATTACTAACTATGCTATCATAGTCTATAGAATATCTTATAGCTTGTCTCACCTTGACATTGTCAAGTGGCTTGACAGCAACGTTCATGCCAATATAAATAAGCCTTAACCCTTCAACTTTCTCTATCACAATGCCACTTGTCCCTGCCAGCTGTGCTATCTGGTCTGCTTGAAGATCCCAGGCTATATCCACATCACCCTTCTTTATCAGAAGGAGCTGATCTGTGGGCTCAGGAACATGTTTTATTATTATCTTTTTCAGGGGGGGAGCTCCTTTCCAGTAGTTGGGATTGGCTACCAGTACTATTTGAGATTCCCTCTCCCAACTCTCTAGAATGTATGGTCCGCTTCCTGCACTATGATCGGTCATCCAATCGCTTCCCATATCTCCTCCTTTTGCATGAGCTTCAACTACCTTCGGATCGACTATGGCTCCTGTAGTAAATGTTAATGTAGCAAGGAAGAAGCTAGGCGCAACTGGCCTGTCAAGGGTTATCCTGACTGTGTAATTATCCACTTTTTCTATCTGTTCTGGCTTTGATACAAACTGGGTGAGAACCCAAGCAGCTGTCTGTTTAAGTTTTATCACCCTTTGAAGGGAATATACTACAGCATCGGCATTAAGCTCGTTTCCACTAGCAAACTTTATTCCTTTTCTTATGTGGAAGGTGTATATTCTGTTGTCTGGGCTGACTTCCCAGCTTTCAGCAACTTCCGGTTTCACATGAACCAGGTCAGGGAGCTCAAAATCCACAAGCTTATCGTAGAGTTGATTTGCCACAAGACACGAAGCGAACTCATAGGCTCTGGCCGGATCAAGAGAGACCGCGTCAGAAGTATCCATCGCTATTATTAGGGTATCCAAGGCTGTTGGTGATGGAGCTGTTACATTCTGAGCTGGCTGCGCAGGTTTTACTGGCTTCTGGATCATTAGTGCAACGGCAGCTATCACTACCACCACTATTATTAGGGCAATAGTCCAAACCGTTTTGGATACTCCTTTTTTCATATTCTCACCTGGCCTGTTGGCCAGCATGCTGTAGCATACTTAAATATAAGGATTCGGTTTATGGCAGCATAATCTACAATTTTTACGATAAAGATAATTAGTATATATATTTAAAGTGTGCATGCAAAAATTTTTATAGCAATGATCCGCTGGTAGAGAACGGGTGATCTGTTGATAGAAAGAATTGAGATCTATGAGGCGAAACTCCTTTATAGGCAGCCTTTCACAATCTCTCTCGGAACCTCAACCTACAGCGTTGATGTGATAGCAAAGGTCTACGATGACGAGGGAAATGTTGGTTTGG
>NZ_RCOS01000085.1 GCF_003947435.1 Candidatus Methanodesulfokora washburnensis | reverse complement strand
TTGCATGGAGGCCTGATAATGGCGTTTAAAGAGGGATGAGATACTCTTAGTCTTTCAATGTTACACTAAATAGAAGCATTTCTATTATATTCTCCCCAAGCTAAGGAGTATTCAAGAGGTGAGGGATATGGCTGCGAAGGATCAGGCAAGGGATGCTTTGGATAAGACCGTAAAGCTGATAGAGGAGACCAGAGCCATCCTGGATTACATAGCGAATAAGGAGGGAGATCCCATAAAGCTTATACTGAAAAGTGTTATCGATGAGAAGCTGGTCTCCATCCTAAGCTATGTGATGATAGCCAAGAAGTTCATGGATGAGGGAGGAAGCGTGGACAAGCTTGTCGAGGAGGTTGTTGAGAAGGGATCAACGAAATCAAAGGAGGAAGCCAAGGGACTTTTGGGGAGGATCTCCACGCTGGGAAAGAAGGTTATAGGGACAGAAAGCTGAGATATATTTGGAGTTCTTTCGAAATTCGATAGCAGTGAGCCATATTCCGATTCAGCTCCACCCAATACCCCGTGTTACTCTTTTTTCCTTTCCACAGAAACCTCCAGCACTAAGCACTGCAAGAAGAATGTCAAACCACTAATACGTTTCATCGACTCAGCTTTAATGGTGCACACGCATAAAATTTTTAAATGGCTTCTTCAGCTAATCTTGATGGCTTTATCCGCTGAGGAGAAGAAGAGATTTCTGAAATCCCTTGATGAAGACAAGGAGTTTAGATACGCGGTTGCGGGCTATCTTGGCATTGGTGAGATACTGAAGAGGCTTGATTCACTGGAGGAAAGCATGGTAAAGCTTTGGGAGGAAGTAAAATCCCTGAGGGAGGATTTTAACACTTCAAAAAGCGATATGAGCACTTTAAAAAGTGATGTCAGTGTGCTGAAAAGTGATGTGGGCACTTTAAAGGGCGATATGAGTACCCTAAAGAGTGATGTAAGTACATTGAAAAGCGATGTAAGTACATTGAAGGAGGATGTTAGCACGCTGAAAAGCGATGTGAGCACGTTGAAAAGTGACGTTAGCATGTTAAAGAGCGATGTTAGTGTGCTGAAGAGCGATGTGGACACTTTAAAGAGTGATGTGAGCATACTGAAAAGCGATATGAGCACGTTGAAGAAGGATGTGAGTACATTGAAGAAGGACGTGGGAGATATCCGCACAACCTTGGACAGGCTCACACTGACAGTTGAGGATGAGGCCAGAAGCGTGATAAAACACAGGATAAAGAGGGATCTGAACATGGATATAGAGCTTGACAGAATTTTCATCGACGAAAGAGAGGTGAACATATATGGGGCTGTGAATGACATCTGCGTTGTTGGAGAAGCCACAGTTAGGCTGGGCGCAAAGTTGATTGACGAGCTCCTCGGTAAAATAGAGCTCATAAAACATGAGAGGCCGGATCTTCTGAGAAGGAAGATCATAAAGGTGATATACACTGATTATGCAGTTCCTGATGCTGTGGAGACTGCCAGAAACAAAAAAGTGTGGATATTGAGGCGGAAGAGGGATCTGACACCAATGGTGATTGAGGAAGTTGGTTGAGCAGTAAAGTTTTAATAGTTTTTCACATATGAATTGCTTGCCCCCTCTTCTTTCTCTCCTTAACATCATCTTTCAGGAAAGAATGGTTTCCACCTACTGCATTCCATTATATAGGGAAATCATAATGGAGAAAATTGAATGCCCTTAGCGAAGGATCGATAAATCTTCCTGAGACCAAAGCATGTGACTCAATGTCTATACTATGAGAGAAATGTGTATGTAGCAGATGCATTTAAGTTAAAAAAGATCATTAGTGAGAGGGAGCTATGTTATGCCAAACATTTTTTAAGCGGATGCTAGCTGGATTCAGGCGGTGAAGGCGGAAATTTCCTCTTATGGGCTATTATTATAGTTATGAGAATGAAGGTTATTACTACTCCGATGACCCATAAATACGGAATAACGAGATGAGACGTGAAATCTCCCTGATTAATATCCTTTCCTCCTGTGAAGCTCCAATCGAATTTTCCATCCCCATCAGAGTCCACCTCAACTGTAACTCCGTTCTTCCCTTTTGAAAGCTTTTCCCAGTCCACTTTATACTGGTGGACTGCCTTAGGGGTTATGTGAATATCTCTAGCAGTAAAGGTGATGGTTTTTCCTTCTTTGCTGTATGTTACTTCTAATCCATAAGTTCCCTCCTCTGTACCCACTATATTAATTATATGAGTATCGCTTGGAAAGAAGATTGTAACTATACGGGAAGTATAGAAGTAGTAGGAATTTGGAATTTCCATTCTCACTTCACCATTTACCAGCCCTGTGATCCTTCCTTGGGAATCACAGACCCTCAGCTCAGCAGGACTACAAAGATGACTATTCATTTCATCAATACCATGAATGCCCCATTTCTCATATAAACGCTCCTTACTTCGCTCTATCAATGCTAAAGTGTAATCGATGTAGAGGGATTCGGATTCAAACAAAATGTTTACCTGCTTCTCTATTTTGCCAATCTTATCAATATATTCACGCAGCTCTTTATGCGTTTCAAGCATGTTTACTGTTACGTCCGAAACATCTTTTGTAATTGAAGCTATTTTACCTAGGGCGCCGACGGAGGACAGGGCTTTTTGACCTAGGTGGATGATATAATCTGGAATCCAACTTACAACAGTCCACCATACGCTTTTATCGATCTCTCCCGTAGGAAGCGCCATGCTAGTACCATAGAGGAATTTGAAATATCCATTATAGTAGTAATTAAGATAATTCCTTGCCGTTTCATAATCTGAAATCCCATCTCGATGAGATTCTGCTATTTCCCTCGCTTTTTGATAGTCCTTCTTTGAGGCCTCCAAAAGCGCACGACCCGCCTCCAGTAGGAACCTCACTGGATCGGTATAATGAGAGATTTGTTCCTTTAGAATTGTACCTAAGGAGCTGCCTGGAACTGGTAATTCCAATTCTGCGAATATGACTAAATCTACTACCATAAATATACCAGTCTTACCCCATACTTCTATATTATACGCCTCGGATAGCCCTTTACTTGTAGTTATTACGTTATTAATTATATTGATATTATCTGAAATATATTCAGGGGATCCTATGCGCTTTAGAAGTTTATTCGCCCTATCTATGGTCCATATTTTCCTCAAAAGGCTTTCATCAGAGATAGGTTGGAAATTGGTGTAGGTATATACTTCCCATGCATGAGGCTCTACTGCAAGAAAAGAATGGTCGCTTGATTCTAATGTTACTGGATCTATGAACTTCTCCAGAGTCACTATATAGTATTCGCTTCCATCTACCACAACGCTCCTTATTTCCTTTGCTCTTTGCTGGATTACTGTCTGAAGATCGCTAAGATATGTCAAATAGCCGGACTCGGGAATAAAACGTCCAAGAACCCCCCGCATATAGATGCCGACTGTTTGCCCAGAGCCTACTTCCAAAAGGCCGAGAGGTATCTTGAGTTCGAATACATCATTAAAATCTACGGAGGTTGATGAGACCCAAATAAGCTTCCAATTAAAATCACTTCCCGTCCCAATATATCTATAGTAGTCCACTTCAGTGTCTTTCAACAAGTTAGCCCAGAGTTTGGCATCGACTCCAAATTCTGACCCACCATATCTGTAGTATCCAGTGTTATCGTTATTATCCGTGTCAAGACTAACAAGAAAACCGTAGTATAACCCTTCCTTGTTGACCATCACTGTTGGCCTGCCCCTCATATCAATCCTGAAGTAAAGGTTCTCATCGTCGTTTGCAACATATATGCTTGAGACCTCGAACCCAAGAAGAATGGATTTTGGTGGAAGGGTTATCGACGGACTGATTGAGCCCCAATCGCTTGAGTACCCATCTATCTCGATATATTTAACCGAGGAGTCTATGACATAATTAAGCTCCGTATCTAGCGTAGCCTCAACCTCGAAATATGTGTCTATATAGAAATCTATTCCATCCGGGGTATATCCTATGTCCCGCTTGTCCACCCAGATCTCCATGTAGCTTAGCCCGGGTGCCCGCCCTGCGTTCAGCGTCAAATCCTTAATGTCCTCATAATATTCGATCGTGCTGTCCCACTTAAAAAGCTCTGCCCGGGAGTAGGAGCTGTCTCCAGAAAGAGAGAACCTGATGATGTAGTCATTTCCCAGCCCGTTGTAAAGTCCGCCTGTCTGACAGTTCCTATCAGCATCTATGTAGATATCTATCAAGCGCACATAGTCTTCGGAATTTGGTATTGCACCGTAATACTCAACGCGGAAGTATAGTTTTTCTCCCTCCTCCTTCATGTAGATTGCTTTGACATCCATCCAGTCAACATTGTAGACTCTTGGTGGGGAATATATTAGGACATAGCCCTGAGGCTGACCGTAAACCGGTGGAAAAGGATGCAGGATAATTATCAATGCTATGGGGATGAAAATCCTTAAATTCATCTTCATCTCCCAACTTAAGTCAACAGAATTATTTAAAGATTGTCTCCGTAAATTCTCTAAGACTATTCAATGGCCTCCGCATTTTAGTCTAGTTATGCTGCAATTAACTAAGGAATCCCAAGGCACTACTATAGATTTTCATCATCCTTCTCTAACGGCAGAGGTCTTTACACAACTAACCTCCTCTGGCATCACCTTCCTAGCGGCTTCTCAAGAATTTTGTGAGCGGCGAACGGCACCAAAGCTATTAATTATAGATATCAATATCATCTTTCATTTTTTAAATATCACCGCTTCTTCCAGTTCTTCCCTGATTTCAAAGATGATAAACTCTCTCTCTAAGGTGATTATCGATTCGATATCCTTTATGCGTATGCGAACCCAGAGAATGTAGAAACGAAGATAAAAGAAAAAGGGAAGGAAGATGATATGATGGCAGTGAGCAATCCCAACGGAGATCTGTTGTTGAGGGAAGATAGAGAGAAAACAAGACTATTTCCTAAAATTAGATAGTTCTCCGAATATCCTAATTCTAGTCTTAGCTTACATGAGATTTGTTTGAGGAGAGTAAGGATTATATCAGAAGATTAGCTAACCCCCGAAATTTTGATCCTAGTTGTGGCATTCTTTAAAAATTGAAAATCAAATAAAAAAGAGAAAGGAGAGAGAAAACTAGGCTTAACAGGATCCTAGAAGCTCTTCACGGGCTCAAACTTGCTTATAGTTCAACTCTGACAATAAATCGCATGTCCTCTTAACATCATTTGCCTCCAAGTGTACCAAGAATTCCTCTCTGTCCCAATTTTTGCTCATCCTATGGCCCCATCTCTCAACCTTTGTGAGATTCCACAGATATAGAGTCTCAATGCAAAGAGGATTGAAGGAGCAGTTTCCTCAGTATGGGGTCCACGACAGAGTATTTTTCACCCTCTTTCTTTATAATCATGGCAGACAGAAGGGCGTCTATTATGCCCTTCAACACTGCATCATTCACATTGCCGACTTTGATCTCCAATGCATGCTTTATCTCACTCCAAGAAGCTCCGATTGACATAGCACTTAGAGCAACAATGTATCTTCTTCTGTCCCTATTCCTGAAGAAGTGCTCGAGCTCCTCCAAGACCAGCTTACCCCCCTCATCAAATACATTTTTTAGAGCATCCCTGTGGCTTAGCCCTCTGACTGCGACGCTGTTTCCATAAAATGTCAGCCATCCCACTATTCCGTCAAGCTCTTCAACTGCCTCCAATATATCCGAATCCGGGACATCGATATTGTGCTCCTCGAACCCCGCTTTTAAGAAATTTACCGAGGTTTCCCTGCTGAAGGGTTTGAGAAAGAGCCTTGCAGGAGATCTTCCATAGAGAGGAGAGGTGGAAGAGGGTTCTAAAAGCATTCTCATCAGCCCGAACATTGAACCGGAGAAGATAAATACGATGTTTCGGTAGGTGTTGAAGGTATTTGCAAGAAATCTGAGCAGCTGAGGGGAGGCGCTTGATAGCTCCTCTATCTCATCAAGTTCAACGACTATCCTGTCTTTGAGTCTGCCAAAGATTGAAAAAATTGAAAAAAGGGTTGAGGTGGGTCTTCTGGAGAACCTCAGTGAGAACCCGGAGGATGTCAAGGAGACCTCATCTATCGATCCCAAGAGATCTTTTACGCTGTTAAACAGACTTTTTGAGCTATTTAGCGATTCAATGAGGACTCTCAACAACCCATTTAGACTTTTGATGCCCCATAAATTTAAATAAATGGTTTTGTAGCCCTCTTCCTCCAGAGGCTTTCTGCACGCTTTAAGAAGACTGGATTTCCCTATCATCCTTGGGCCAAGAACAGCAACCCAATTACCGCTTTTTATAAGCCTAATAACCTCTTTAATTTCCTCACTACGGCCATAGAGTTCATCCGGAGACTCTTTAGGATGCAGATCGAACAGCATCTCACTTAACCCCCTTAATTACTTAACACCCTTAAGTAAAAACTTTTCGCCGGGCAGCATAATACACTAGAACAATACTTCCTGTTTAGATTTCTTATTAATGTTTTAAAATAGAATATTCCTCGCTTATCGCAAGGAATCCTACTGGATAGTTAAGATAGCTGTTGAGCTCAAACACAAAGATTTTATGTAAATAATGATCCCTCAGCCTGTGAAGAGGGAGAGCACACTTAGGATATTGATTGGGGAGATCTCAGGAAATATCGATCTGATGGTCCTTCTGATGTATATTATAGCCTCCCTTATTTCTCCCTTTCTTTCTCCTTATTTTACCCTCTGGGGGTTTTCCCTACTCCCCACCATCCTCTATATCATCTTCTTTTTCTACTTCGTATACAGGTTGAAGGAGGAGATCTCCGCAGTAATATCTGAAAAGCACCTTCCAGTGATCTTTGTCACAGGGGAGAGGGATGTGAACAGAAAACAGCGAGTGATTCAGGCAGAGAATGCAATAAAGAGGGTCACAGGCTTTGATAAATTCGGCATGATCGAGAGACACTTTCACATCGATTTGTCAAGGGCTGTTTACTGGAAGAGAACTCCATCTGGCGAGTGGATTAACTATATAGAGGATGGGATAGAGATGATAAAATGTCTCTATTACGAGATCAGAGGGAGAAAGGTATACCATCTGTTCTTGGGGCGACCTTCTGTTATCGCACTGGGCTTAGGAGCTATTTTAGGAAGGGCTATTATAGAGAGTCCGCCTGTTATCGTGTACCACGAGGATGGTGGTGAATACAGGCCGGTTCTCGATCTCAGCAGGGATCCGGGGAGGATCAGGGAGCGAATAAGCGGTAAACAATATAAATATATAAAAGTAGATCTCCCGAAGAACATAGGGGATGAGGTCGTCTTAGCCCTTGAGATGACGAGGCATCCCCTAATGACAGAGTTGAGGAATTATATCTCAGAGAATAACATTACTGCTCCTGTAATTTTGGTCAAGAACACTTATGGAGGGGATTTAAAGGATGAAGATTGGACTAGGCCTGTTCAGGAGCTGTACAACTTGATACTGGACCTAAGGGATATGGGGGTAAGGAGATTCCATCTGTTTATTGGCATGCATGAGGCGATGGCCTTCGGGCTCGGATATGCCCTAGGCTCTTACTGGGATATAAAGGTCTACAAATTGGTAAAAGAAAGGAGCACATACGAGCTGGTGTTCTCCTTGAACGAGCTTCCTGAGTTATCACTGGAATGAAGTTCCTATAGAATTATTTAATGCTAATATAAATTTAGATTAAACCAATATGCGAATAGTAATGGAAAATTTGGCTGGAACTTTGCAGGAAAGGAGCTTGCTGACGAAGATTCCACACCTCCTCTTGGGATAACTCTGCGTTCATGGATCCAGCTAACATTTGCTTTTGTAAAAATAGGCTCTTTTCTCAGCTGCCAGTGCTTTTTACCTGATCCTTGGCATTTACATCTGGTTCATGCCCAACTAGCTTAACAATATTCAAGTTATCTCCGCATAGGATTTAGGGGTATTGGCGAGTTCTCTCTGAGGATCTCCTGTTAATAATTGAGCAGACTGAACAAAAGATAGAGCTTTCTTTAAAGATTTTAAAATATCTCAATTAACTTTTTAAAATTATCATTGCTGAAAAACATATGAGCAAGAGATCCATTATAGTAGCCACTTGGGGCAACCCTTTTGAATGGAGGAAAGCCTCTTACAGGTTAACAGGATCCGAGAAGAAAGTTGAGAGCGTTACAAGCCTTTCCCTTCTCATGGAGGAGCTATCACCTGATCTCGCAGTTGTGTTCATTCCTGAGACTCTTGTCTGCGTTAGCAAGGTAGAGGAGTATGGGGGAAAGGTGATCTCACCTGAGCTCAAAGGAGATGAGTATGGAGAGCTTATCTCCGGATTGAGAAGGTCCATGAACGGGTTTTTTGAGGATAATATGCTGAAAAAGGAGAAAATAAAGGTCGTAATTGTGCCCAACGTGGGGGAATATGGCCGTGACGGGATGAGGTTCAGGTGGAGGCTGCCGGCAGGAGAGAGGATAAGCCCGGACTCTGCTTATGCCTCCTATGTCCTCATCTCAACAATATCGGAGTTGATGAGGCTAAGGGCTGAGGAAATCTCCGTATACTTGGACACGACACACGGGATCAACTTCATGCCTCTTGCTGCGTACAGAGCAGTTATAGCAGCATTAAGAATGATATCAGTATTTTATGGATTAAAAATAGATTTTGAGCAGTACAACAGCACTCCGTATCCGAGAGGTATAAAAGGGGAAGGAGAACCACCTGATCTCGAGGTATTCAGCGTTAAGAAGGAGAGAATAACGCCTGTGAAAGCTGCTCAGAGGCTTGTATACAGCTACCTCTCCAGGGATGATGTAAAGCCCATGAGATTTGCGACAGGATTAAACAGAGAGAAAATTGTGGAGATAAAGGAGAAGCTGAGGCTTGAAAGAGCACAGGAAATACATGGAAGAGCGGGTCCTCTGGCAAGCTCAATCCATTACAGCATGCCTCTAGCATTCCTTCAGTTCTCGGAGGAAATGGATAAGGAGGAGATGGAGGGGATAATAGATGAGATGGAGGAGCACATGAATGAGCTGCTCTCCTACATCAACGTCAAAAAGGAGGAGAAAAGAGTGTCAATAGAGCATATGGTTGCGCTGAGCTATGAGGATCTTAAGAGCCTCTTCTCAGCATTATCCCTCATTTCATATGGCAGAAACTGCGTTGAGCTTATGAAAAACATTAGAATAGATGAAGGACTTGTGGAGGCGCCTTTAAGCACTCTGGAAAGGACAGTAAAATATCTTCAGGGTCCATTAGCCGAAGTGGCGGAGAATGAGATCTCCAGTTTCAGGAAGAGGCCAATTTCAGAGTTAAGTAATATGATAGAAAAAGCTAAGGAAAGGAGAGAGGAGTGGATCTCATCGGAATCTCAATGCGAGGATGTGAGAAGGATAATGATAGCACATGCAGGGCTTGCTTTTAGATCCATAGAGGTAATGCTTGATGAGTTCGGGGAGATCTGGGTCAGATATAGGAGAGATTGTCTTGAAAGAACAAGAGAGATTATAAAAGGGGCTTTAGAGAACACCAGAAGGATGGTCATGGGCGAGGAGTGGTGACATATTTTGTCTTGAGATGCATGCAAAAATTCATTTTCTATTTTAGTTTAAAAGGAATAAAGTCTTGGAAGTTTAGACTTTTAGTCCCAAAGAGTGTTAGAGCAAATACATCCCCGCCTATGAAGAAGGGGGAAAATAGAATTCTCTATTTAACTTACTAAAAACTTTATTAAAAGATATAGAGAAAGGGTTCTTGTGAGACCTGCACTCAGATATGCACTCTATCTTGCGCTCAGATATGCGATCTACCAGATGAAGAGCATCGATTCCCTCTCAGTTTTCGTACCCTATGCAGCTTCTCTCCTGCTTTACTCCTTCCTGAAGAAATCCGTTGATTTAGAGCTTTTTCTCATGATTTCCACTGTTATCTTCCTCTATTTCATCGCCCTAGTAGTGATAGGACTCATGGAGGAGGGAAAGGATGTGAACATACCAATTGCTGTATCAAAGGGGGAGGTGAGCCTCAGGGAGCTGGAGAAAGCGATGGAAAATGCAAAGCACAAGCCGACAAGGATAAGCTATGGGAGACTCTGGCTGAGAGCAGAGGGCCTAAGGGAGGAAAGAACAGTGATAAAGTATTTTACGGTGAATTGGAGCGTTTTTGATGCAGTTAAGAGGGAATTTGAGTTCTTCAGGGAGCTATTCGGTGCAAACAATGTGAGATTCCACATCTACATACCACAGGACCAGCCCACTTCAGTTGCCTTCATGGTGGGGATGGCATTGGGAATCATAAATCACAAGGAGTTTCTCGTGTACTGTGAGGAGAGACCTGAGTCCAGCGTGATAGTTCTCCCAAGCATGTGTCAGGAGGAGGGGGATCTGAAGCTGAGAGTCGAGCTCGGGGTTGTGGAGGAATCAGGCCTGAGAATAAATGAATTGAGTAATAAAATAAAAGAAATGCTGGATAAAATAAAAGGAATGGGTTCTCCGATTGATGTGCCGATGTCAGTTTTAATCGATCTGACCCCAAGTCCCGCCAACTTGGATGCCTTAAAAAAGGTCTCCGGTGGAAAATACGTTTACATATCCCTTGAGGAGAAAAGAGTGCTGAAACCGGGTGAGATAAAGTTTCTCTCCGAGAAATTTGTCCCTGAAGTTGCAAGGCTCATTTCGGAGCTAAGTAAGAATAGCGGAGAAAAATTGTTTATTACGTTAAAGGCACCTCATCCGGTGAACATCAGGCTTGGATTTGAGCTGAGATATCTCAGAGGGTCGATAAAGCTGCTTCACTACGACAGGGAAAAGGGAGAATACGTGGAGCTAAAGGAAGCATAATGAAAGCATTCATGTCGAGAAATTTTCCCAAAAGGAGTTTGCAGAGCCTTATCGCTCTACTACAGCATTTGGGCACACTTCATCTTTTCTTTTACAGCAAGAGTGAACCAGTATAATAATCGCCCTCATACTCAATCTCCCCCAACTTCTTGGTTGTCCACTGTCCTCTGCTTTATCCCTTTTATATAAATCATTATCATTGTATTTATTCTTTCGTTTCTGTGGAAAACTCGCTCAGCTTTCCAGCTCAATCCCTCCTCTTTTCAGGGAGATACCAAATCTGCCGACCAAAAAATGGCAATACTCTGTTGTATCTATAAGATTTCATCTCCTCTCAATTTAAAACATGTTATTAGATGAAAGAGGAAGCAATATATTTCAGATGGGATAAAAAAGCTAGAAGAAGGCTGTTAAGCGCAGACAACTTTCTCGAACATTTTGGTTTTTCTGAGTATGTGAGAAGGGAACCTGAATGAAAGTATATAAATTTTTCCTCGAACATTTCGAGGATAGCTTTTAAAGTTTTTCCCTCACAGTTAATGTTCGAGAGAGGGGTTTGTGGAAAGGGTTAAATAGGAGCCCCTTGGTACAAATAGATTGTTAGAGTATATGTCTCAATGCAAAGAGGATTGAAAGTCGTTTAAGTCAGCCCAGATTTCCTGAGTTCAGGAGGGAAGTCTCAATGCAAAGAGGATTGAAAGTTTCTTGGCTACTTCCCAAAAGGATTGGCAACTGATTCAAGTCTCAATGCAAAGAGGATTGAAAGTGTCTTCTCATTCACTATTATGCTGTGGATTGTGTAGGGTCTCAATGCAAAGAGGATTGAAAGAATCACCTGTCCCCTCATCATCCCATATGTGGTACCAGGTCTCAATGCAAAGAGGATTGAAAGGTGAAGAGAGGATAACTAAGAGAGAGAGGAGTGTGTGTATAGTCTCAATGCAAAGAGGATTGAAAGTTGTATCGTAAATTGAAAAGAGAGGCATCAAGGCAGGTCGTCTCAATGCAAAGAGGATTGAAAGTGAAAGTGTAATAGAGAAGATGGTTGAGGCAAATAGAAGTCTCAATGCAAAGAGGATTGAAAGCAGACCCGTTCTCTGGAAGCGAGAAGCTTCTGGGGACGGGGTCTCAATGCAAAGAGGATTGAAAGGCCAATGCCACCTCTGGGTCATTGGGGATGAAGAGCTGGAGTCTCAATGCAAAGAGGATTGAAAGTGCAGACCTAAGGATCTTTTGCACAATTCCAGCAAATCTGTCTCAATGCAAAGAGGATTGAAAGAACACGCCTTTTGCTCTCATCACATTCAAGAATGATTGATGTCTCAATGCAAAGAGGATTGAAAGAGGACAGCTCAGTTTAGCTCATAGTTTTAGAAACGTTAGGTCTCAATGCAAAGAGGATTGAAAGACTTCCATGCCCTGTATCACAGCTATTCCATCGGCCTGGTCTCAATGCAAAGAGGATTGAAAGCTGAAGTCCCAGTTTCCGTTATCTCTTTTATTCTCATGTGTCTCAATGCAAAGAGGATTGAAAGTTTCAGACAACATTAGTTTTCTTTCTAAGATACTGGCTGTCTGTCTCAATGCAAAGAGGATTGAAAGGAGGAGGTGATTTAGATGGACTGGGTTCAAATAATTCTGGTCTCAATGCAAAGAGGATTGAAAGCCTAGAGCTTTACTTATGCTCTCGAAGTCCTTCTCCTCAGTCTCAATGCAAAGAGGATTGAAAGTTCCTCCTTCAGCTCCTTTTACCTGTGATCGCTTCTCAAAAGTCTCAATGCAAAGAGGATTGAAAGTAAGCGCAGCGAAGGCTTTCTCAGTTCGTTTACCCTGACCCGTCTCAATGCAAAGAGGATTGAAAGTCGAGATAGGGCTGGGAAAAGGGCTAAGCTGAAAAAAAGTCTCAATGCAAAGAGGATTGAAAGAAAGAAGGTGTATATATGTAGGCATCCCGCAGATTCACGCGTCTCAATGCAAAGAGGATTGAAAGAGTCCTCCTTCATCGGGGAGGGCCTCTGGTATATTCTTTGTCTCAATGCAAAGAGGATTGAAAGTTATCACATTTTGCAGGTCAGCTGTTGTCTGCACATCAGTCTCAATGCAAAGAGGATTGAAAGGATTTTGAAAGCTCGAAAGAGCTAGGGTCAAGGGTCATGTCTCAATGCAAAGAGGATTGAAAGGTATTCCATGTCTCTGATATTTCATCTTTTTTAGATAGAGGTCTCAATGCAAAGAGGATTGAAAGAAGCAAATTTTTCTTATTGCCCTTATGGTGTCGATCATTAGGTCTCAATGCAAAGAGGATTGAAAGCACTCTTACAAATGTAAACAATCCTTTTTCATTTTTCTCGTCTCAATGCAAAGAGGATTGAAAGTTTCTGAGACAAACTCTACATAATCTATTTTATTTATTGGGTCTCAATGCAAAGAGGATTGAAAGTCCTGTGAAAACAACAGGTGGCTTTTCTTTCATTAAAACTGTCTCAATGCAAAGAGGATTGAAAGGGTAATCCTCCTTTTCCATACAAGCATGTGCATTTATTGTCTCAATGCAAAGAGGATTGAAAGGGGGGTAGACTCATGGCGGTGAGAAAAGTGAAAACCCCGTCTCAATGCAAAGAGGATTGAAAGATAAAAAGCGTGTCTATATACAAATTCACGGCGAGCGGGTCTCAATGCAAAGAGGATTGAAAGTGCCATATAGAAGTAGGCGTTAACTTTTTAAGCGAGACGTCTCAATGCAAAGAGGATTGAAAGCCTGATCATAGGCACTTTTGAGCTGATTTACATAAGTATGTCTCAATGCAAAGAGGATTGAAAGAGGTGCCGCATTGGGTGGAATATGGGGAATAGTGCCTAGTCTCAATGCAAAGAGGATTGAAAGTGTTTTAACCTCCTTTAATTTGAAATTAAATCTGAATAAGTCTCAATGCAAAGAGGATTGAAAGGTTGTTTTTGTGTCCTTTATGTCATTGTAGACGTTCAGTCTCAATGCAAAGAGGATTGAAAGAAGTCAAACCTGATATTGAAAAAGAAATTTAATTTTCCTGGTCTCAATGCAAAGAGGATTGAAAGAACCGGTTATCCCGGTCTGAATTTGAGAACCATCACTGTCTCAATGCAAAGAGGATTGAAAGAGATCCTATTGCGATTGCTGTAGGCCAAAAGATGGGGTGTCTCAATGCAAAGAGGATTGAAAGACAGTCAGGAACTATTATTTTTCCTGTGAATACATAAGTGTCTCAATGCAAAGAGGATTGAAAGTTTTTTATCACTTCTTCTTTTCCATCCTTTCTCTTTATTCTGTCTCAATGCAAAGAGGATTGAAAGCATTCAAACTCCCAGTCCCTCCTCGATAATATTTTGAATCCAGCGTCTCAATGCAAAGAGGATTGAAAGCCCATTTTAAGCTTGAATCCTGCTGTTATCATTACATGTCTCAATGCAAAGAGGATTGAAAGTTCCCAAACCAGCTGTATTTGTAGTCTACGTAGCCAATTGTCTCAATGCAAAGAGGATTGAAAGAGTATAATTCTTCTCGCATATTATTGTCATATTCTTAAGTCTCAATGCAAAGAGGATTGAAAGAGCTAACATCCTCTATCGATTCTCCTCCCGGAATCGGCTCCGTCTCAATGCAAAGAGGATTGAAAGCCTTTGTGGTGATGCTGAACCAGTGAGGTGATCCCATGAGTCTCAATGCAAAGAGGATTGAAAGTATTGTTGATGCATCAATGAACTCAGTTGGTGCTGGAAGGTCTCAATGCAAAGAGGATTGAAAGTGGTCAGGTGGTGATCCTGACAACGATCCCGTAACATAGTCTCAATGCAAAGAGGATTGAAAGTCAAGCAGGATGCCGTATGGAGCAAGTTTGTGGCTATTGTCTCAATGCAAAGAGGATTGAAAGAGCTGTGGCTGATGCCATGGATTAAAGTCCTCTCCCCGTCTCAATGCAAAGAGGATTGAAAGTTGACTGTTTTGATAACATTTACAGCAACATGTTTCACTTTAAGTCTCAATGCAAAGAGGATTGAAAGCAGATAATAAAAAGCAGGGGAATGCTGAAATCAAGCAGTCTCAATGCAAAGAGGATTGAAAGACCATACACGACGAGAGGAATAAAAGCTGAGATAGAGTCTCAATGCAAAGAGGATTGAAAGCTCCCATACCTCTCCCTCCCAGCGGGGCCCCCCATTTTGTCTCAATGCAAAGAGGATTGAAAGTTCTTGATCGGGGCTTTATCCCGTAAAAGGGAGAGCCGTCTCAATGCAAAGAGGATTGAAAGCGTTATTCCTGCCGGACGGGTGGACCAGAGAGACGTTCGTCTCAATGCAAAGAGGATTGAAAGTTCGGGGAGGCAACCCCGTCCGCATGCCCTTGGATCTACGTCTCAATGCAAAGAGGATTGAAAGTTTTTGACAGGATGTACAGCATCTCCAAGAGCTCCCTCTTCGTCTCAATGCAAAGAGGATTGAAAGATCAGTTGCAGGTAGTCCGTGACTGGGTCGTGAACCTCTGTGTCTCAATGCAAAGAGGATTGAAAGGCTTTAAAGAGGTGGCCGCGGAATCCATGTAGACTATGTCTCAATGCAAAGAGGATTGAAAGATAGGCTCGCCGAGGAGCTTGAGGAGAAGACAAAAGCACGTCTCAATGCAAAGAGGATTGAAAGTCCCCCCGGAATTTAGGCCCCCGAAAAATAAAAACCTTTAGTCTCAATGCAAAGAGGATTGAAAGCAAAGCCCTCAATACTCTCCCTCCTCTCGTGGTACCTAGTCTCAATGCAAAGAGGATTGAAAGATGTGGAGCCTATATCCTAACGGGGGGATAAAATGGAAGTCTCAATGCAAAGAGGATTGAAAGAGTTAGATGCCAGATTATATAAATGGAACAACGACACTATTGTCTCAATGCAAAGAGGATTGAAAGATAAAAAGGATAAAGGGAGTTAGGCTGGAGCTGGAGGACGTCTCAATGCAAAGAGGATTGAAAGCTGACCCACCTGTGCACCTCCTCCCTCGTGAGCCTCCTTAGTCTCAATGCAAAGAGGATTGAAAGGGGAGGTCGTGGACGCCGTGGTCGAGGGGAAGCTATCGGAGGTCTCAATGCAAAGAGGATTGAAAGAGCTATCACGGCGTCGGATTCCACTTCTACTAACGATGAGGTCTCAATGCAAAGAGGATTGAAAGATTACGAGAAGAATTTCAACCTTTGGCACCACGTCGGCCTGTCTCAATGCAAAGAGGATTGAAAGTTCCTACTGGTGACGATGACTTTACTGGTGCGACAACCCTGGTCTCAATGCAAAGAGGATTGAAA
This sequence comes from Candidatus Methanodesulfokora washburnensis, assembly GCF_003947435.1. Lineage (GTDB taxonomy): Archaea > Korarchaeota > Korarchaeia > Korarchaeales > Korarchaeaceae > Methanodesulfokora > Methanodesulfokora washburnensis. The sequence continues at coordinate 4,684 of NZ_RCOS01000085.1, read as the reverse complement.
GGAGAAACCCGTGACCGCAATATCGACCCTGTCCTCCTGTCGTCTCAATGCAAAGAGGATTGAAAGAGTGGGTCTATTGGTTTCCCCCCTATATATTTCCGAACGTCTCAATGCAAAGAGGATTGAAAGTTGGTACTGGTACACAATAGACAACGCCACCTACACCGTCTCAATGCAAAGAGGATTGAAAGGCTACTTTTATCCATGCTTCTCCTGCCTGTATTCTAGCCGTCTCAATGCAAAGAGGATTGAAAGGACAGGCTTCTTCATATATGAACTCCACAAAAGTGATAGGTCTCAATGCAAAGAGGATTGAAAGTGATCCTCCACCACCTCCACCTCCACCCGCACCATAGGTTGTCTCAATGCAAAGAGGATTGAAAGTCAACTGTCGCTGCTACTCCTAAGTCTCCCTTGTCATCGGTCTCAATGCAAAGAGGATTGAAAGGGAAGTCCACTCCCCTCTCCTCCGGCCTCGTTGGTGCGTGTCTCAATGCAAAGAGGATTGAAAGTCAAGCCGGTCGTGGAGCTGAAATACCCGAGCTCCGCCGTCTCAATGCAAAGAGGATTGAAAGTTTAGTGTCTCCCCGTGGAACGCCCTGTCTACTTCGTGTCTCAATGCAAAGAGGATTGAAAGGTAAAATGGGGGGCCCCCTCTATTTGGGAGGGAGAAGTCTCAATGCAAAGAGGATTGAAAGGGGTGCACCGGTAGATGCGGCCGATGCACTAAGAAAATCGGATTTGTCTCAATGCAAAGAGGATTGAAAGAAGCTCCCCACGTAGATGGTGCCGTCGGGGCCTATGGTCGTCTCAATGCAAAGAGGATTGAAAGATTTTCAGGCTGTCTAGGGAGCAGAGGAGCAAGCTGTCGGTCTCAATGCAAAGAGGATTGAAAGTGGCGTCCTCCGTGCTCCTCGTGGGCTTCGCCTACATAAGTCTCAATGCAAAGAGGATTGAAAGTTTCCGTCGGTCACTCTTACCGTGTCCTCTAAATGGTGGTCTCAATGCAAAGAGGATTGAAAGTAGTTTTACGTTAACTGTCTCTCTCTATAACTTTAAAAGTCTCAATGCAAAGAGGATTGAAAGCTAACTATTACAGAGTACCCAATATTTCCTGTATGAAAGTCTCAATGCAAAGAGGATTGAAAGAACTCCGCACAGCACTAAAAGCCCTTAATGAAGGGACACGTCTCAATGCAAAGAGGATTGAAAGATGCCGTCGCCCCTTACGTACTCGTTCACCCATATCGGGGTCTCAATGCAAAGAGGATTGAAAGCTATTGGGGAGAGAGAGCACAAGCCTCATGTCATCACCTGTCTCAATGCAAAGAGGATTGAAAGAATTTTTTATCTTCCGGCCCGACCCGAAAATTTTTCCATGTCTCAATGCAAAGAGGATTGAAAGGGATACTCGAAGCGAATATCCACCGCACGGTATGTCCGTCTCAATGCAAAGAGGATTGAAAGAATATTATCGAATATTCTTCCCTTGGCATCTTATTTTGTCTCAATGCAAAGAGGATTGAAAGAAATAAATTGACGTAGCTAAGAAATTCTCAACGGCCGTTTGTCTCAATGCAAAGAGGATTGAAAGTAATCAGGCAATTGTAATAGCATGTATATCAAACATCAAGTCTCAATGCAAAGAGGATTGAAAGCTTTCAGCGTTCCTGTCTATATCAATGGATTTCACCCCCAGTCTTGATGAAAAGAGGATCGAGATAAGTTGCATCAGACCCTCATTAAGGCTGAACTGTTCAACTTCTTGACTGGAGACCCCTTCTCACGCTTATAAATTCCGAAAAATTTTTTATAAACATTTTTAGGTAATTCGATCAGAGAGTAGATGAAAAGAAGATCTGTGATCTTTGCAACTTGGGGGAACCCTTTTATCTGGAATGAAGCTAATTACAGGCTATCAGGGTCTAAAACAAGTGTAAAGGGTGTAACAACAATATATCTTCTGATAAAGGAGCTTTCTCCCGATCTTGTGGTGCTCATGGTTCCTGAAACCCTTCTCTGCGACAAGAAGGTGGAGGAATACGGAGGGAGGACAATCCCTCCAGGGATAAATGAAGGTGAATACAGAAATCTTGTGTCAGACCTGAGGAATTCCATAAAGAGCTTTTTCAGGAGGAAAATGCCGGAGGATCTGGAGGCAAAAGATCCCGAAGTTGTGATCATGCCAAATGTTGGGGAATACTACAGTGAAAACATAAGAGTTGAGTGGAGGCTTCCGGAAGGGGAGGAAGTAAGCCCTGACTCTGCTTATGCAGCTCATGCCCTGATATCGGCTGTATCAAGCTTGATAGAAGTGGGCAAGGATGCTGATTTCATCTCCCTTTACTTTGATACAACTCATGGCATTAACTTCATGCCATTAGCCGCTTACAGGGCACTGATGGCGGCATCCAGAATAGCATCCGCTTTTTACGGGCTGAAAATAGAGTTCAAGCAGTACAACAGCACCCCGTATCCACCAGGGGCAAGAAGCCGGTCCAATGTTCCAGGTATGTCCTATGTTCCAGATCTGGAGGTCTTTGTCGTAAAGAAAGAGGTTATAACACCAGTGAAAGCAGCTCAGAGGTTAGTTTACAGTTATTTATCAGGAGGGGAATATTTCAGGCTCTTTTTCTCAAAAAATGGAATAATGAGGATCCCTGAGCTCGAGGAGTTTCGGAACATCCATAAGAGAGCAAAAGCATTGGCAAGCTCAATTCACTACAGCATACCCCTTGCCTTCATCCAGTTCTCAGTGGAGAATTGTGAGTACGCAGGAAAACTTGAAGGATACATAAGAAGGATTAAGGAACTTCTCGAGGAAGCCCTCCTCCACATCAGTATCACAAAGAGGGACGAAAAGCTCTGCATAGAACACAAGATAGTGCCGAATTATGATTATCTGAAAAGCCTTCTCTCAGCTTTCTCCCTCATCTCCTATGGAAACAACAGCTTAGGTGAGATCAGGATACAGGATGGCATTGTTGAGGTGCCACTGAGCAAGCTGGAGTCCGCAATGAGATACCTGCAGGGCCCTCTAGCTGAGGTGGTCAGGCATGAGATCTCGCATTTTATAATAGAGGGGTATATTCCCAAGGAGCTGAAGGAGATGATAAGGCAAGCTAAGGAGGACAGAGGAAACTGGAAGCATTACTCTGAAAAGTGCGAGGATAATAGAAGGACGGTGATAGCACATGCCGGGCTTCCTCACAGATCGATAGAGGTCATGTTCAACGGTGAGATCTGGGTCAGGTACAGAAAGGATTGTCTTGAGTATCTAAGAGATCTCATGAAGAATGCTCTGGAGGAAACCAAGAAGATGATCAAGGGGGATAAAGAGGAGAGATAATTTTTATTTAGAGAATTTTTAGATTTAACACTTCTTATAAGTTCATTATTTCTTGATTTATGCTTTAATCTGAACTAAAATCCGCAGGGGACTTTTCCAGCTGTCTTAAGGTTATATATCTGTCCTGAGTACTGTCTTATGCCAGCAGCCATAGTTGCGACAATGGGGCTCTCCCCTCCTGTTGTGACCGAGTTTCTTCAGCATCTGATATCCAGAGGGGAGGATGTGAGAAGAATAGTCCTGCTTTCAACTGAGGAAAGGGAAGTGCTGGCCGGATCAAAGCTTGTTGAGACAGCTGTTAGGGCAAGATATCCGAAAATAGAGGTGATAACGGAGGTGTTTCCGTATCAGGATGTGGACAATGAGGAGAGATCATTCGACTTTCTAATCAGGACTTCGAGGCTTATCTCCGACTTAAGGGGAAAATATAGGCTCTACCTTCTCATATCCGGAGGAAGGAAGGTGATGAGCTTGGAGCTGGCGATGATGGGCCTTTTCTTCCCCTTAAGCGATGTATATCATGTGATAGCTAGGGATGTCAAGGTGGCGAACATACTTCTGGAGAGCCTGAGGGAGAAGATAATGGAGCTCTATGAGGCAGGAGATCCCCTGTCATTTTACAGATCTGTTGAGGAGTTTGAGAGGCTCATGTGGCCTCCTCAGACAGAGTATAATGTTGTAAGACTTCCGTCAATTCCATATCCTGATGAGGTTTTGAGGGAGGTGGTGAAGGCATTAAGAGGAGCGAGAAAGGATGAGGTAAAGTTCAACATCGCTGTGTTAATGGAACAGCTGGGCCTTATACAGGTGAGCGGAGGGAAAACGATTCCAACGGAATACGGGAGAAAGATGCTTGAGTTCCTGAGGGAGATAGTGTGAAGTAATGCTTAAATAAAAGCGGAGTTTACAGTTTGGGATGGTCGAGTATGTGAATAAGCAGATCGAGGAAGAACTCTTATCTTACTATAAAAAAGGGTTGAATTCCTTTTTTGAAAAGATAAATGACAAGCTTGAGGAGTTCCTGAAATCAGCAAAAATGGAGGGACAGAAAGAGCTATTCAAGAAACTTATAAAAATACGCACCTATCCACCACTTTTAACACTACTTCTCTCAAATAATCCAGAAAATGGTGATTGGGAGAAGGCAAGGCTCTCCTCCTTAAAAGCAGTTGCCGAAGGAGAAGGATTCAATAAACTAGCTGAGCAGATAGAAACTGATCTCGCATATTATGAGAAGGCTAAAAACGGCTTGAATTCTCTAAATAAAGGAGAAGGTGAGTGGGATATCACAATACAGGTGTTTGAGGTGGGTTCAATTCAGGAGATAATAAGAAG
>NZ_RCOS01000084.1 GCF_003947435.1 Candidatus Methanodesulfokora washburnensis | reverse complement strand
ACTTGGGATAGCAGTAGCCCGGGCACTTCTGATATTCTCCCCGATATCAGGGTACATATTCGGTTCGTTGGGGAGGACTGCTACTGTTGGAGGAGCTTCTCAGATACAGATATTGAGTGCTAGCTCATCTGATGGTCAACATTGGGCAATAGATGTGAAGAACCTCGGGCCTGGAACAGTCAGCAGTACTGGTGCTACCGATTGGAAGGTGTTCATAGATGGAACTAGCTGTGATACAAGCAGTTGGGGTACTGCTGGCTTAACTTGGACTGTAGGTTCGACAGTAACAGTACAATGCAGTCTTTCTTCTGCTGTCCCCACAACTAAGCAGCATAACATAGTAGTATATGGACCGGGAGGAACTCAGGCGCAGTATCTCTACTATCCACCTCCAAGCTGATTTCCCTTTTCTTTCTTTCCTTTTCTTTTTTGTCATTTAGCTGTTTGGGTTTCCCTGAAGTTCCACAAGCTGCAGAAGAAGGCATTTCCTGAACACAATAACCTTCCTTATGGTTAAATCAGGGCATTTAACGATGAGAGGACCCTTATTAAGTATTTTACAAATAGCTCCATATGCTGTTGTCACGGCTATGACATCTGTTTCATTTAGGTAAAGTATAGCAGTTGTGTTGTCCAGATATATGCCCTCCACCCTGCTCTGATTCCCCTTAGGCAGGTATTCTATGAGATCTGCTGAATTTGATGACGAAATAACCCTGATGCACGGATCTTTTTCCACAAGAATTCTCTCCAGCTGAGTTTTTCTCGTTATTATAAACTTGGATCCATCGAGAAGAAGGTCTTCAAGAGCTCCTGTCCTCTCAACGGAGCATCCAAAGACGCTTGGGAATGCAGATAACCCGTAGGAGGATATGTTCATCTTGTACTCATTGCATACCTTGTGGACAAATGGAATTGCATCTTGATATGGAGTGTTTCCCCTGACCGGTGGGAATGCCAAAATGAGAAGAATGAGGACAACAGGCGATAAAAACCTCCTTATCTTCATGCTGATGAGACTGATTCTCTCTATCAAGCATGTGGCTGTCATGCTTAAAGGAAATGGAAGGAGAAGAAGAAATCTCCAGCAGAGGGAGGGACTTCCTGCTGCAAATATTATGACGACAATAAATATGAAGAGAGCGTATAAGGACAGGTATTTCCTCCTTTTCTCCCACGAGCTTCTCGCTAGAAGGCCTGCAATTCCAAGGGAGAAGGATGCCCCGAAGAAATACCATATATCCAGGGGAATTCCCTCTATAACAGCCAGTTTCACGCCAATAGGGACATTTCCCGCAACTTTTAAGGCATATGAGTGGACTCTGTTCACTGAAAGGGGAAGAACAAGCCAGAAAAAGCTTGGAATTAAGTATAATATTTTCTTCGATCTCTTGATCAGGTAGACTATACAGGCATATGCGATGAATATCCAGGAAAGGGTGTTCGATAGGGGAAGGAGGAATGAGATTACAGAGGCTGGAAGCATTTTGTCTCGAATTAGAAGATATGCATCGAGCAGAATCAGGGAATCCAAAACAAGGTTAGAATAGGTTCCTATTTCAAAGAGATGAATTAGAGAGGGGCACATCAGCAGGTAGAAGATGGAGGCAATTACAGGGTTAAGGTCAAGTTCCCTCGCTATCATGTAGATTAAGGCACCTTCCGATGGAATTAGAAGGGCTAAAACTGCTCTATACCAGAGATACCACTCTCCTCCTAATTTGTAGCATGCTCCTCCGATCATGTGCACCAGAGGAGGATAATCTAGGGGAAGAGAGCCTGTAGTGGCGTAAAGCTTTGACCTCATTAGGTGAAAGGGCTCGTCCTGATTCATCCAGCTGGCCACATATGGCTCCTTGTACAGATTCACTGCTACAACTAGGGTATACACAATGAAGATCAGCAGAAGAAATTTATCCACCTTTTTATCAGCCTTTCTAATTGCCCATACCCCTGCAAGCAGAAGAATAATCTCTATTGCAGCAAAAGAATCGATACTAATTAGTGGAGAGACAACAGCCAGAAAGATAGCTCCTACCAGAGGAGCTAAAACTATGGATTTTGCTACACCTTTTGTCAGAAATAGGGATATCGAGATTCCGGCTGTAATCTGTAGGATCACTGGAAGCATATAGAACGTTTGAAGCAAAAGCTAAAAAAATTAACTGCATAAAGAAGCAAGAGTATTTTCTAAAATTTCACTAAACTATTAATAGTGAATTAATCCATATAAAATTCCTCTTAGATAAGATCTGAGCTTTCGGTAGTTCTCGTACTCTCCTCTTAACAGTATAATTTTAGCTAATGTAGTTATAATCCATCTTAGCATAAAAACTTTAGCACAATTAGGAATTCTCGACGTTAGCATTAAGGCAGTATTTTTCCCTCTTTCAAAGTATCTCTCCTCTGAATAGCTACCAACAGGAATATATTCTGCATGTATATACTCAATAGACCTAGTAGTTCTAGAGAGCTTGAAGAATCCTCCTTTTGTTGCTTTGGGAACTAATCTTGGTTTTCCACCTATATGATAAACTATGCTACTGGGAACTTGAATTATTCGCCATCCTTTCAACCATATTCTAGTGGAGAACTCGAAATCTCCAAGTTCATTTCTCATCCGCGCTGAGGGGAATCCTACAGAATTTATTATTTTTCTTGGAAGTAGCATTCCATTAAAAGTTGATGTAAGAATCTCCCTAGGTTGGCTAAGATTTCCTCTTCTCCAATTAAAGAGCCCGCAGGTAAAATCAAGTGGAAGATATAAGTAGTTCATTAATGGACAGACTGAAAGAGAGGTAAGCACTGATTTTTCTACTAGGGGAAAGCTTAGCAATTCTTCAAGAGCGTTCTTTAGCGGAAGGCTATCTTGATCAAGTAGCCATATAAGTCTGTATCCTTTTGAAAGAGCAAGCCTTATTCCTCTTGCATAGCTTCCTGAGGCACCCATGTTGAAGCCGTTTCTCACGAGAGTGATATCGGGAAAGCGACGTTTTATGTACTCATATGTATTATCCTTAGAGAAATCATCCACACATATTATCTCCCTTGGAATCCTACTCTGTCTAAGTAGAGCAGAGATGCACCTATCCACAATGCCAACACCATTATAGACAGGAATAACAACAGCTACATCATCTGCTGAAACCATCTAATCCCTCCCTCTGTGGATTATATTCTCAAGTCATTCTACCGAGGATTTTTCTGTCATTCACACAGACCCCCTCTGATATTATGCCTTTTCTCTATTAGTAGTTTCGTGCATTTCAATATTCTAAATAGAGCTTTAACAGTGGAATAAATGTAAAGTGGATCTTCTTTAAGAACGGACAGAATAAAGGATGCACTAATATGAATAAGAAAGCATAAAGACGTTGCAAGCACAACAAGATGAGCGGAAAGGCACTTTGTCATCGTCCAGATTATGCTGTATACTCTCCGTTCCCTTCTTTTAGGAGAGCGTGCATTCAGTGTGATAGCTAGTAGGAAATTTCTTCATTATTTTATTATATATTTTTCTTCTATCAAAAACATAATGATATTTTCTAAAGTAATATAGTAATCCTTTTAAATGAATAAAAGCCTTGCGTAAGCTCCTTCTAGAAGCCCTCTGAGAGTAATGAATTACCTCTGCACTTGGGTTGTAGACGACCTTGTATCCATTTAGCCACATCCTTATACACATATCCACATCCTCAGGAGCGTAGGAGATATTCTCATCAAACAAGCCAACCCTATCAAGGACCTCTCTTTTAACAAGCCAACAGGCAGAGATGCAATAATCAACAGAGATAATCTTTCGAAAGTTTTTTGAGTAAACATAATCCTTGTACAACTCCATTTTCTCTCCGAGTCTCTCCAAAAATGGGATAAACTTGAGAATCTTCAGCGGAAAATTGGGAAATAGCTTGCAGGACTTCTGAACAGTTCCATCTGGATAGAGAAGCCTTGGTGCAACAATACCGGCATCAGGAATCTTCTTAAAGGTATTTATTAACTCTTTTATCGCACCTCTGAGGATAACTGTATCAGAATCCAAAAACAGAAGATAATTTCCTCTCGCTTTTCTAATTGCAATGTTCCTTGAATAGGCAGTGCCATAGTTTCTATCAAGAAGAATAACATTTAAGTTGGGTCTCTGCCTTTTAAGAATATCCAATGTTCCGTCAGTGGAACCGCTATCAACAACAATAACCTCGAACTTAACGCCTTCAATATTTTTATAAATGCCCTTGAGACAGTTATCAATATAATTTACAGAATTATATGTAAGGATAATAATACTTAAAATTAAGTTCTCATCGCATCTTCTATTATTATTTCCTTCCATTTTCTCCACCAGACCTCCTCGCTGAAATTTTTAGGTGCGTATATCCTCGAATAACGATCGCTTCGTATGAAATTTCCTTATATACTTTAAGGGACTCCAGACAGTAAGAATAACAGTGAGAATTAATGACAGGAAGGGTCATTTCTCCAAACTCTTGTAAAGGTCAATTAAACGGCGTTCCATAATTTCCCAAGAGAAATTCTCTGAATAAATCTTTGCAGTATGCTTTTTGAAGGCTTCCCACTTGTTTGCATTCCAGTTTGCTATTGAAGTTATTGCCTTTTCTAGATCTTTTTTGTTTCCGTATTCAACCACAAAACCCAAACCATATTTTTCAACAATTTTATCCATACCTGTATTTCTTGCAACAATAATTGGCTTTCCTAACATCATTGCCTCAAAAAGTTTATTTGGACTCGAATAACGGTGATTTGGAATTCGAGGATCATAAGTTGCGAACATAACATCAGATGAAGCGTATACCTCAAGTGCCTTCTCGTAAGGCACACGGCCTAAAAATTCAACATTACCAAGGCCTTTTATTTTTTCTTTAATCTCCTCTTCTTCTGCTCCGTATCCACCGAGAATAAGTTTCCACTCTGGGTGATTCCTAACAACGTCAATCATCTCAAAAATTCCCCTTTCTCTCTGAAGCAAACCTATATAGGCGATAACGAGATTATTCGAACTAACCTTTTTCAAGGGATTTTCCTTAAAATTGGTTACCAAAGGAGGCGAATTATAAATTACAACAAGCCTTTTAGGTTTTGAGCCTTTAATTTGCTCTATTCTTCCCTCATCTGCTATAATTACTGCATCCGCAAAACCAATGAGAAACAGATCGACTCTTCGAATAAGTCGCCTCAAAAAGTCAGGGACATCTCTCAACATATCCGCATAGAAATCAAAAATATCATAGACTACTTTTTTTCTAAGAAACAGTTTGCAAATTAATGCAGGAATAATTGTGTCAAAGTCACATGCATGGATATAGTCATAATTCTGTCTATTTCCCACCAAAAAAGAAAATAACATAAGCTGCCACCTTATAAATTGCCTCATATTCCTAATTCCCGTGGCGAATTTCGCTTTTACTTTTATTCTATAGAGTTCTCCAAACTCCTTTGTTTCGTATACTGGATATTTATTTTCTCTGTCCCAAGCCGCCACCAATACCTTAAACCTATTTTTCGCTAAAGATATTGCCTCTTTCTCGACTCTTGGATCAGGTTCCACTGGATTTGAACGAAGAAAAAGAATACCTTTCCTCATACTCTTTTAATACCACCTCCTCGCCCTGCTAAAATAACCAACCTCAAGAGGGACACAATTTTATAGGGATTCGACAAATTATTAAACAAAAATCTAAAAAATAGATATGGATTCTTTAAAAAAGCTATGACTAAACCTTTGAGACCATGTATTAACAGATCATTCTTATTAAGATCTATCTCTTTTCGTGTTCTTATTTCAATTTGCGAATCAAAATATTTTTTAAATAGCTCCTTATCCTCTGCATTAAACTCCTTATCGCTTTCTAGTGCTTTTTCAAAATTCTTTACCTTATTTATAAACTCCTCAATTCCTAGGTCTGTTAGAGAACCAGGCCTAATCCTATAAAAGTAATAAGATTTTTTTGTTAGGAGCATCTTTAAACCACTCTTAAAAAGTTTAGCGTAAAAATACAAATCTTCCCCGAGACTCAAATTTTCAGGGAACTTAAATTTATTTTCCTGAACTACCTTAGATGGTAGAATTGGTTGAAAAGCAATATATAAAAAGTCTTTATAGCCGATTTCTATTACTTCGCTTGAACCGAATTTCCTGTAAATCCCTGGAAACCAAAGACGGATTTCAGAACCATACCTAACCAGCTTTCCATTATTAGTTTCATAGCAAAGTATCATGTCATCAGCAATAAAATATTTTCCATACTCGTATTTGGAGATTATATTCAGTAAATATTCAAGTCTCTCAGGCTTCCATAAATCATCTGCAGCAGCAAAAGCAATCCATTTCCCTTTTGCAATATCTAAGGCAACATTGCGAGCGTATGAAACGCCTTTATTTTCTTTTAGATCAATAAGGTTTATTCTCTCATCTTTGAACGACTTTGCAATTTCTAATGTTCTATCCTTTGAGCCATCATTTACCACAATAAGTTCAAAATTTAGATAAGTTTGTTTAAGGATCGACTCAATTGCATCCTTTATGTATCTTTCGGCGTTATAAGCTGGCAATATTATTGAAACTAGGCCATAATCTTCCACACAATCACCTCGGGTTTACAAAAGTACAGTTTCACAAATGCTATCGCCAAAGTGACGCAAATAAAACTTTGCTTCAGGTAACAATCCGTGTAAAAATGATGGAATTGCAACAATATCGCCCCCTTATGATAAACTGAAATTGTCATTTTTTGAGCTCATATTAGTTGATTATCTTAACTGCCCCTTTAAGCACGTCTATCTTCGCGTGCAATGTAAGGTGTGCAAAGAGAGACCAGATAACCCCGTCATTCACCCCTCCATCTGATATGCCCTGGCTCCCCATCAAGCTGTGAAGCTTTGAGGAGGCAGAACATTCAGATCTTGGAGGGGTCATTTTTATCACCTTTAGGGGTAATGCGAACTATCCACGTTGCTACTTTTTGGGTTAGGAGAAAATGAAAAGATAAAAATTTCTTTTAAACAATAAAAATATTATCTTGCTGTCAAATATGAGAACAGCACTGCCCCTATGCCGAACAGGCTATGAAAGAGGATAGCCTTCCAGAATATCCTTACCTCCGAGGATCCCTTTCCTATCCACAGGGACCACAAGGCCTCCAAGCCCCTTGTCCTTATTATTCCACTATCATCCACATAGCCAACCGTCCATGTAAACCTGTTTCTCAGCCTTATGAAAAAGTTTATCAGGTATGGGGCTGTGGCAATTATTCCTGCAGTCTTTATTGTTCCTATCACGATGGATGAAGCCAGAACAGCTCCCATCAAATACGTCCCTGAGTTTCCCGGGAATATCCTAGAAGGATATCTGTTCCAGAGGAGGAATGCAGCTAAAGCTCCGGATAAAGCCGCAAGCTCCATCGCAGAATCCCAGCTTTTATACAGAATGGAGCATATCATAAGGAAGAATGATGTGACAAGTCCGCATCCCGCCTCAATCCCATTGAAGCCTGCGTATATGTTGACAGCGTTCATCAAATAACTGAATCCAATGGGAACAAGAACCCAGAACAATACTCCGAGATCCAGCTCCCCCAATGCATATATCACAGTGCTGCCAACCCTGAAAGAGACTATTGGCAGGCCTGCCATTGCAGACAGAAGCACCAGACTCCTCTTGTTGAGCCTGAATAGGTCATCAA
>NZ_RCOS01000083.1 GCF_003947435.1 Candidatus Methanodesulfokora washburnensis | reverse complement strand
GGAAGAAGAAGGAGGCTATTATCACAAGCCTGTTCAAAACCCATACCGGAACTAAAAGCGAGTTGAGGAGGAAGAGGAGGGAGTGATAGGGAAGCCAGTTGAATGAGAGGAGCATGTTGTTCAGGCCTGTGAGGCACCTGTGGCACCAGCCGTAGAAAGCAGTGGATGGATGGGTTATTTGAAGGGGGAAGCCAAAGTCCTGAACCTCGATTAGCCCCCCGTTTAGGGTTGACCTCACCGGAATTAGGGAGAGAATGGCTATGATGAATACATCTATGAGGCTTCCCGATCTGCGAGTTTTATGGAACATCCTCCCTTCCGGCCTCCCTGATCAAGATGGAGAAGAGGAGGAGCGGGGCTACTGCTATAATCCAAAATATGATGTATGGCAGCATTATCCCGTCATCAACTAAGTTGAGCTTTCTGTTCTCTGCTCTTAACCCTGTTATCCTGATCAATTTGTAGTCACCGGAGGCAATTATCTCGAAGTCGATGTTGCCCTCCAGGGACAGATCTGTACCATTTGACGACATAAACAGAGGAAGATTTCTGTCAAATGAGTAAAAGGATGAGAATGTGATATTTCCTGATGCACTCACTTTGGGCTGTAAGAGCTGAACTACAAACCCGCTTGGAGCAACAAAGTTCAGGGCTATATCGCTTCCATTGAAGGATCTGTTCTGAGGTTCCAGCAGTATCTCCGAGTATCCCGGGAATTTTATCCATATCGCTCCTTCAACTGAGAACTTCTGGCTGAATCCGTTGCCCTCCTTCATTATGGCTGCTGTTGAGGCCTCCAAAGATATTCTCTCCATCTTCTTTATCCTTATGGCACTCACATTCGTGACATTGATCCTCTGTCCGTTCAGGAATACGTTAACTGGAATTCCGGGAAGGGAAACTGTGATATTCCGTATAACTACTGTTGGAGGTCTTGGCATGGATATAACTCCGGAAATAACGGAATCTGAGGACAAAACAGCCTTTCCCTGGATTTTTGCACCCGCAAATGCAGCACTAGATCCGCTGTAAACATATCTCACCTCCTCCTTCGGGAATATATTGCTCAGCCCGATGAACTCATCGAGCGGAAGTTTCTTATCAATCAGACTGTGAACATTCACCACTGTGAGAGTCCCATTCCCTATTTTCATCCTCACAACAAACGGGACTTTGACCCCATCGCCCTCAAGATAGCTGATCACCGTGGCTTCGGATGGGGGAAGGAGGAGATCCACCTCCGTCTCGGGAATCGATATGTTTCTGCTTCCTACGAACCTCTTTACCTTCACCTTCCTCTCCTCTGGCTGAAGAACTCTGTGAGTGAAGAGGTTGTATCCATTTGTGTTGAAGACCGTGAGATTTCCACCTCTTGAGATGAAGTCCATGCAGTTGTGGACAAAGGGGCCAAGGGATGGGGAGAACAGAGCTGAGATCGGAGGATCGTAAAGGAGGAAGAAGTTCTTTTTGGCTGAGAAATCTGCGTTAACATCCAAAACTGTTGTAAAACTCGTTTTCAGCCCCCTAATGAGGCCAAGAAGGCCTGTGTAATTTCCCATCCCCTTCTCCGATGGAAGTATCAGCACGTTTTTGCTAATCGGAGATATCCCGCTTGAGGGAACCTCATATATGACGGATTCGTTGTCCTCAAATAGGGGCTTTAGAGAGCTGAGATAGTTTCTGTAGAAGAAGCTATTGAGGTCAGGGCCCTTTCTCATGTATATCAGGATGCTTTTATCCCCCTGAGATAGAAGGATGTCTATAAGCTCCCCCCTTGAGGAACGGAATAAAAGAAATCCCTCCCTCAGGTAGTCCGGAGGGGCTGATGCAAGGGCCTCCCATGCGCCCTCAGATGTTATTAAAACGGCATTTTTGTTCGAGCTGAAGTAGCTATCTAGGAAGTTTATAGCCTCCATCTCCTGCTTAGTTATCCTCTGCTTCGATGCATCAGCTCCTGAGTTCATCACCACAGCGTAGGAGCTGAGACCGTACATGAAGACAAAACAAATAAGTAGTATAAGTAAATATTTTGAGAATTTGAAAGATTTTAATATCGATATAGCCTTTACCAAGCCCGAGGAGGCAAGAAAAGCCAGGGAGATGCAGAGCACGTCAACCGCATGCTGGAGGCTCAGCTGAGTATTGTAAACACATAAATTCAGGTAGCTGAGCACATAGAGGGACAGGAATGAGAGCAAAAACAGGCTCAGGAAGATCCTGTAGCCCTCTCCTCTCTCCTCCCCTGAGAGGAAGAAGAAGAGGGAGAAAAGGGCCAGATATCCCAGCATGCCAGGAAGCTCGGTTATGAAGAGAAGGCTGAACATCGGGGTTATCCTGCTTTCCGAGCCCCATGGATAGCTGAGCCATGCCAGAAGAGAGATGAAGAAGAGGGAGATGAGGATGTATGTGGTGTAAAATGCTGCCCTTCTCGATATTGAGGGAAGCTTAATGTCAAGCCTTCTCCCGAAACATATGATTAAGCACAGGGCGACAACAGCATAAACTGATATCGAGGAGAGATTTGACAGAATTATAGGCGGAAGCGATGCCAAGATGCCAAGGGCAATGCTCCTCATATTTTTCTTTTCCTCAATAATACCAGAAAGTAATATTGCAATTAAAATTAAGAGGAGAGCGAGAGGGGAGGAAAGGGAGAGGCAGAAAGAGAGGAGGAAAAGCTGCCCCTTTCCCGAGCTTTTTAACGAGATGATGAAGGAGGAGATGAGGATAATCAGGATGAGGTTTGAGGAAGAGCCGAGAAAGGTCTGAGATGAGAGGCTCAGCATGTCGTAGGAGGAGGTTGGTAGAAGGGGAAGAACTCTGCTTATATTTGTCCCATAAACAGTGCTCTGGAGCGCTTTAAGCCAGAAACTTCCGGAGAATAGAAAGAGAAATATGACAAAAATAATTGATGTTTTTTTATCTAAAAAGAGTCTTGAGAGGGAGAGGGCAGATAAAATGGAGATGAGGAAGAGCAAAAGGGATACTATTGGCTGTGACCCCTCAAAGCCCGTTATCCTCAGGCCGTCATAAATTGCTGAGAGGAAAAGGGAGGTGCCCAGTCTATCTCCCAGCTCTGAACCCATTATCTTCCTTTTTAACAGCTTGGAATAGATGTAGTCATCGAGCATTGGGGATCTTGAGAGCAGAAGGGGTTTTGTCACCTCAAAAAGGCCCAGAAGGAAGAAGAGGAGAACAAAGATAAGGGCAGCAACAGTCCTGTAATCTATTTCAGCTGAGCTTTCGCTTTTAATTGATTTCAACCTTCTCAGAAGGGATAGAGAGGAGATAAAGGCGTAGATAACCGAGATTGATAAGGAGACTGGGATGCTGAGAGCTAAAGCTATGAGGGAAAGAGCTGAGGAGAGGGATATCCCGAGGCCCGATGCCAATGCCATATTTTTCATCGAGAACGGGCTTGAGAGGAGAACAGTCCCTATCAGAACTGTGAAGACAAGGAGAAGAAGAGGGGGCCTTAGAAATGCAAGAGATGGGCTTTCAACGAGGAGGATCAGAGGGGATAATATCACAAGGATATAGGGAATAAGAGGCAGAAATTTCGATATCCTTCCGAAACAAATCCTCCTTGACCTCCCCTCAGAGAAAAGGGAGCTGGATACCGTGAATATGATGGCAACTGACAGGATGAAGGATGGGTAGATTATCTCATCCCTGTTGAGAATGAAGAAAAGGGGGATTGAGAAGATGCAGGCGAGGAACAAAGATGTTCCAGCAAGCTTCGTCGGCATCACATAGAACATGACGCCCAGAACCAAGAAGTAGTACGCATATATGGCGACATTGTTGGCCAAGCCCTCCTTTCCCAGAACTAGATAATAGGCAGCCATTATTAAGGATATTTGAAACAGTATAATAAATATAGCTCCTGGATTCTCGGAGAAGTATCGCAGGAGAAAGGACGCAGCTTTCCTAGCCCTGTTCACAATTCTGTGCATCAGGTATCCTGTTTGCTTTAACTTAAAAACTTTCTTATCAGCTTGGAGATTATAGGTTTTTTAGCTGCTCTGGCCAGAAGCTCAGTTTCCTCTTTGCTAAGGGGTTTCACTATCCTTGTCATTATGAGAAAGAGAACCAAGAATGAAAGGAGCTCAGCTGTTCCCTTAATTATCATGGGAAAGCTCAGGTTTTCGATGAGAAAGAGGAAAGAAGAGATGAGGAGGGAAATCAACAGGATCTTAAGGAGCTGTGCTGTCCTCACCTTTACGTTTATCCTCAGGATAAAGAGCTGAAGGACGAGGAAGTTCACCGTTATGAGGATAACCCTGCAAAGAGCTGCCCCAATGGGGCCAAAAGCCGGAGTTAGAAGGGGAAGAAGGATTGCATAAGACGCAGTTGATGCAGCTCCAGCTGAGAATATCGGCTTTGTCTCTTTCAAGGCCTGCAAAACCACGCTGTAAAGGGAGGAATAGGCAGATAGAACTGAGAAGATGCAGAAAAGGGAGAGGAGAGAAGATGCCCTGTTGTATGCCTCACCATAGGCTATCGATAGAAGAGTTCCCGAGACAGCAGCTGCTGACAGACAAACAGGCAGGACGATGAAGGTCATTATACCAATTGATAAAGATGCCTTTCTCTCAACAGCCTCAGATGAGGAGGAGAAAGCTGGAAATAAGGCTGAGCAGAGGGGAGACCATAGTATGGAGAGAGCGGATGAACCTATTAAGGCGAGGTAGTACTGTCCAGCCTGAGCTGATCCAGCCATAGCGCTCAGAAAGAGGACATCAAGCCATCCCTGAACCAGTGAGATCATGTTGTTCAGGTAGAGAGGAAAGCTGAACTCGAATATTTCCCATGTGAAATTCCCCCTTGCCCTTGGAAGCCTTCCTCTTACGGAAAATATTGAGAACAGAAGGCAGATAAATGCCCCAAGGAGGAAGCCTGCTGCTATACCCTGAACCCTGATTGGAAGGCAGAGGAGAATTGAGGAGAGCCTGCTAACCCAGTAGAAAATGATGTTTTGGGCTGACACATGCTTGAACATGCCGAGGCCAAACATAACACCGCCGTAATAGGATGTTAGATCCAGAAGAAAGGCTGTTAAAAGGGCCATTATAACACTCTGAACATCTAAGTGAGTGATAGATGCTATATACCCTGAAAAAGCAATTGAAGCTGAGAGAGAAGCTGTGTTAACTAGGAGAAGGATTCTAAGAATTCCCGCTGATATGGAAGATGCCTTCTCCAGATCTCCTTTTCCTGCGAACTCAGAGATGAACTTTATCGCTGCGTTGTTCAGCGCAAGCATTGTCGTTATATTATAAATGGATATAATGGCCATCAGAATTGAGAGAAGGCCTACTTCCTCCTTGGAGAGCAACCTGGCTATGAAAAAGTAGAACAAAAGCCCTATTACATAGTTTGAGGCCTGCATCCCGGTTAGCCATACGGTGCCTGATGCAACGTTCTCAGCACTAAAAGCTGTTCTACCCAAGTTTTCAGCTGTCGACATATTGCTGTTAAAAAAGTTCTTTTTAGATATATTTCCTCGTTATTTTGGGCTGTAAAGTGGAGATCTGGGTCTTAAGTGGACAGATGTGGTAGCAGAATTCAGCAGACTCTAGATACTTGCATATACCTGAATCGATGCTCAGAGCATCGATTTCAACAAAATCTAATAAATAAAATCTATTATTTTGTCAAATATCCCCTTGAGCCTTTGCTCTTAATCCACATTAGTAAGAATAAAACAACAGGTATGAGCATATTTCTTAAAGCATGCCCAATGTTAAACGATAGAAATGATCTTATTATAACCATCGCTACATAGGAGCCATTTTGCCCTCCATTGATATAAGTATTCAATCCAATAATAGGACTTCCATTATAAAATGCAAAAGTGGGAGAGGTCGTAAATGTTAAATTTGGAAAATATTTTTTAAAAAGTTCTTTTCCCTCATGATCTAGCCCTATTATTACGCTTTTATTTGAAGATGAGGCGAGCACCAATATAATACCTCTATACTTATAGAGTGTACTCACGTAAAAGGACCTGTTTTCAGGAAGCTCGTAGAATACTTTTAAACTTCCGTCCCTGTAATCATAAATGCCTATAACACATCTTCCGTGCAGATTTGGCATTCCAGCGAATAAAAGTTTATTTTCATTTTCCACCATTGTATATATCTGGTAAGTATAATCACTCGATAGTTCTCCGGTCACATTCTCAATTTTATTATTATAATATTTCCATAGAGCATTTCTCATACCTTGACCCTTAGATCCAAAGAATACGGCATCTTGGTACAAGAACATCGAGCGAATCGGGCTGCCCTGTGATTCTCCATTGATCCATAGCTCTTTCCATGTCACTCCTCCATCATCGCTAATCCATAATGCACTCCAAGTACCAAACAATAATCTATTTTTATATTTTATAATACTAAATCCCTCCTCTTCTAGATATTTTCCAACTATTAAACTTACAAGATTGCCGGCAAACCCAATTTTGCCCCTAGAGGAAGTGTTCACTTCGAACCAGTCGACAGGATATCTGTCAACACCCACTTTCATATAGTCTTTATAAAGGCATATAAATAATTTATGAGAAATACCTTTAGAGGTATTAAAATGAAATGTAATTACTGAATTCAAAGTATGTATAACTAGATCACCCTCGCTAGCATTTACAACAATGCTACTTCGGCTTCCGTTGCATCCAAGTAAAACTTGGAGGTTATTATAAAAAATTATATGGATATAGTAACTGGATTTTGACGTGTCTAGCTCAAACCTTGAGAGAGCAAATCCACTAGTATTATCAAAATAATTAAAAATTTCCCTCGAATTGTTAATGACAACAAGCGGGGGAGGTATTAGCTTAATTTCCACGGAATCATCGTTTACTATGCTTAAAGCAGCCGGCCCACCACCAGTATACATAGGTATGAAAAATTTTCCATCTATAAAAGCAGTGTTCCATCCACCTACTGCATTGAGCGGAGTGAGAGCTGTTTGATTTTTAATCCATAGTAGCATTCTCTTTTTGAAATCGAATGTGAAGATACCTCCATTCATGTAATCGCTTACATACGAGCCGACCACCTTTCCTTCTTCGTCCGTTGCCAAGCCGAAAATTGCTCCCCATTCTGCATTCTTAGGATATATATTTTGAGATAATATCAAAATATCAGGTTCGTATCTAATCTCAATCGCAGAAACTAACGCTGCAACGATTACAAAAAGCAAAATAGTAATAAAGATAATTTTCTTTTTCATCTAGCTATCAGAAGTAATTAGTTATTTTTATAAAAAGATTTTATAACGGATCTTGGGAAGGTTTCTGATGGATAAGATGGCCATTATCAAGCCCCAAGAACACCTGAAGCTATGATACTAACAGGAAAAGGGCTATGGCAACGTAAAGGAAGAATGTCTTGCCCTATAGATCCATAAAAATGTAAGAAATATAAAACTTACGAGCGAAATGAGCAAACCTAAAGTATAATAAGTTTGTAGTATATAATAAATTCTTATATGTATAATTCCTGTCTTGGCTATTACAAAGCTATTAACTGTATCAAATGATACCGATTTCACTTCCTCGTTGCCTATATAGGCCCTCCAAAGCCTATCATAGGGTTCGGTAAAAACTATAAGGAATGGGGCTGAGGCATTAACATCAACCTCCCATTCGACGGGACTAACCTGCCTATAACTCAATATATGGGCTGTTCTTATCTCCTTTTCTGAGAGGTTAAGTGCGTTTAGTGAATTCAAACTATTTTCGGCTGGAAAATCTAGATAGATGGGCCCTTTATACTCTTTATTTTCAAATATAATGAACGGAACTGTCTTTTCTGAAGCATTTTCATATATGTAAGTATAATTAAGCTTATAAATAACTTTTAGATCCTTCTGTCTCAGCAAATTCTGTAGGATCTCCTCATTAGGATAGTCGAGCGAATCCCCATGATAGAGCACATACCTTACGCCTAACACTTTAAGCAATTTTCCAATGTTATCCGTGGATTTTAGGGGCTCAGGGTATATTTTGGTGAAGCTTACGGCTGGCTTTGATGAGTAAAGATCTGGAAAAGCAGTTATGATATAAGGCTTCCATATATAAGCCCCGCCGCACGGGATCCACATAACCTTGAAATCTCCTTCCTGCTTAGAAAGCCAGTCGTTGATGTTATCATAAACGCTAGGTATGTATGTTGGCTTGTACCTCGGCCAGGTGTAACCCTGAAGATCTAGGATAGTGCCGTAGGTTATTGGCGATAAAACCAGCAGGATAATGCCTCCTGTTATTATTAGTTTAGAACAACTATAAAGAGAATGATATCTTTTGATGCTTAAGGAGCTTAGCTCTTCATAGAATTTAGCTATGATAAGCCCGATAAGAAATGCATAGGAAAAGACCACTAACGGCATAAACTTGGGCGGATTCCTTAAAATAGCCCCAGCTCCGTACGGTAGATTGTTGGCTATTAAATAATATAAGCAACCTCCAGGCTCCCATATGCCCTTTGTAAGAAATATTCCTATCACTAGGGTTAGTGTCATAAGAAGAACATACTTGTTTTTGCGGAAGATCAGAATAGATGCTGCAGCTAATGCAGGTATTATAGCGTTTAAGGGGCCATAGTTCTGTGGATGAAGCCAGAAGAAGTAATATGAATGCTCTCCGACCATCAGGACATCCAGCAGATTCCAGTGGCTGAGGAAGCGTAAATTTCCAATGCTAATGAGTTGCTCTTTAGTATAGATTTGGAAAAATCCTCCAGCACCCAGTAAATACCCAATAGCAGTTGGTACGAGCCAGAATGCATTAAGGGCAAAAATTGTTAGAGTAACTACTATTGAGCGTTTAAAAAAGATCAATCTATCATGGTAAGCAAACGCAATTTCAACTACAAGATAAAGTAGACCCATAATAACAATCAGATATATCCAGAACGGATTGGCGATAGCGAAAAGCGAGCATAGCCCCAATAAGAGCAAATGCTTGATCGAGCTACTCCTGAGATATTTGACTAGGAAGGCAAAGGAAATGGGCAGCATGATTAGGGCCCAAGCAGGTGCTGTTCCTGCTCCAATCAAACCGCAATTAGTAAAGGAAAACAACATAAAGAGGGCTCCGCTTAAGGCGAATAACCTTGCTTTCCCCTCGTCGTTGAAAAGCGACCACTCCTTAGCCAATATCTTCAGTGCAAAATATGCTGATACTCCAGGAAGCGAAGCAACAGCTAAAATGAATATCTTTACGGCGAGCTCTTGTCCCAACAAGCCAACAAGCAATGCTAGGGGGATGGAGTAAGAGAAAATGGTAAGAGGAGGAACTGAACCCCGTGCTGAAACCCACCAGAAAAGTTGATTGAAGAGATTAAAGTAGAATGATTTAAAGTTAATATAGTAATAGGTCTCATCTCCGTAAAATGGGATACCGCTAGAAAGAATGATTGGGATAAGCAAGGCAAAGGTTACTAAAACTGATATCGCAACTCCCAAGAAAATATCCAAAAAACCCTGCTTTAATTTAATAGAGTTTAGCGACATTCAGACACCTCTTTCATCGATGTAAAGATGTGATAATTAAATAACTCTGTATGCCAATATCGAGCAAGACAGATAAGGGAACTTCCTAGCCAAAAGCGGAGGTATCCATTCTCTGACCGGGTACAGACCTTGAACGACATAACCCCGCTTTTTAAAATACTTGGCGCTCCAATAGGACTTGTGCCTCATCAACTCTCTGGTCCTAGAAGAACCCTGAATTTTGTCCTGTGGAAAGAAATGTGATGGTGTAGTTATTACAACTAAACCTTTAGAGACATGCTCAATTTCTATCACATGTTTATGTCCTTGTCTTTCATTCAAATGCTCTATGACTTCTATGCTGAAAACGGCGTCAAAGGCCTTATCTCTAAAGGGTAAATAGTCCGCGGAGGCCAGCACTACATCGTCGTAGAGTAGCTTGGCTCTCTTTAGCATGCCAAGTTCGAGGTCTAAGCCAATAATCGAAGGATTCAAGTCCTTCTCGGGGACGGTCTTTACGATTGCACCGAGGCCACCCTTACCGCAACCCACGTCGAGCACTAACTTCCCACTGCATAGGAAGCCTTCAAATATAGGGACTATGAACCTCGAATAGAGATAGGCCATCTCAATGCCCCGCTAGCTTAGAGTATACGCCGTACCACATTGCCACTATCTTGTCCCAATTGAAGTTTCTCTCAGCATATTCTCTGGCTCTAGCGCCCATCTCTAGTCTTAAATTCTCATCACCGAGCAATAAGAGAACCTTGTTTGCCATTTCCTCAATATCTCCCCTTAGAACTAGGAAGCCGTTCACGCCGTTAATAATATGCTCCTCTACGAAGCCCACCTTAGTGGCGATCACTGGCCTGCCCACGCTCATGGCCTCCCTGATGGTTGATGGGAAGGTCTCGCTCAATGATGGCTGAACATAAATATCGCAATTCGCGTAATACTTTGCCATCTCATTTCTTGGAACTAACCCCTCAAAATGAACTCTGTCGTTCAATGACAGCTTTTTAACCAGCCTCATCAGCTCATTCTTAAAGGGTCCGTCTCCCACTATTCTCAACCTAACGTTTTTGATCTCCTTTAATATGAGCGGCATGGCCTCTATGAGATGCTGGATCCCCTTCCTTCTCAAGAGGTAGCCTGCCGTCATGATTTCAAAATAATCTTTCTTAATGGGTGGGACGTACTTGAAGACCTCTATCTCAACTCCAGGAGGTATGACTTCAAGCATTTTGTCCTTCAAAAGATCGGAGTATAGGCTATTGTAGAGCCTCAAGGCCTTCTTCGAGTCGAAAACCAATGCCTCGGCCTCCCTCAGCGTGAGCTCGTGGAGGACGCCAATTAATTGTGAGATCGACTTTGCTGCTACACTCTCTAAGCCGTAAAATAACCTCGCTCTTAAGCCCCTCCTGCCGGAGACCAACTCGTAATCCGTGACGTCTGAGTATTCTTGAGGATATTGTATTGGCCCGATTATGAAGGGCTTCTCCCTTAGATGCCTGAGGACCGCCAACGGGTTGAGGCCAGCTCTAAAGCCGAAGGGGGACATATGATGCACCACGTCTGCGTCCTCGTATAACCTCTTGGCCATGCCATAGCATCTAAAGTAGAATAAAGCCCTGTTCATGAGGTCTCCTTTGTCAAAGCCCACCTCGAAGACTCTTACGCAACTTGGCAGGGTCAGGTCATCGGCCTTGCCGCACACGACATCTAGTTGAACAGTGAAGCGCCTCACCAACCTCGCTACTATGTTGTATGCCCAAGTTGGTTCGGTTCCAGTCCTCGAGCTCAGCAACACCTGTGCTGGGGCCATAAGAACCTTCAAAGTCTAGAGACCTCGATCAGCATCTTTTCCAACATATCTACAATTATGCTCCAATTATACTTCAAAGCATTCTTCCTTGCATTCTTCGAATATTCGTAGTAGACTTCCCTAGAACTCTCCCATATCCTCTTAAAGAGGAGAACATATTTGACGAAGTCTTCTACGGATGGCTTTATGAGGAAGCCTGTTCGCCTGTTAACCACGTTATCTCTAGGGCCAGGTATGTCTGAGGCTATTACGGGCGTACCACACGCTTGTGCCTCAATAGATGTGAGCAGAAATTCTTCGAACCTTGAAGGAGCTAACAAAACATGAGCCTGCTGATAGAGCTTAATTAGTTCTTTATCTGCAGTGTAACCACTCCATTGTACGTTTTCATATTTAATCTTAAGCCTCCGAGCGATATTTGACATAGGACCTTCTCCTACTATAATAAAGTGAAAATTTCTTCCATAGTACTCGTTCAAGAACTCAACTACTTTCGCAAAAATATCGAATCCTTTTTGATAAGTAAGCCTACCGACAAAAAGGATCGTAAATTTCTCTTCCTTTTTGCTAGGATAGAATTTTGAAGTATCAACACCGCAGGGAATGTAGTAAACGTTACGATATCCATATGACATAAGCAATTTTTCTCTGTGCCTGTTCACTACATGATGGGCACTGAAGGAGGAGCTGACCGCTCTATTAATAGTGATGTAATAGATTTTCCTAACGTGACTACCCACATTAGGAAACATGCCATGATATCCAGCAACTATCCTTGTCCGCATTTTCGCAAGCCTCATGAGTAATTCATTCCCTGCAAATGCATTATTAAAGTAGAGAATATTATGCTCTCTTATAATTTTCAGTAAACGAGTAATTTCCTTAATCCTTGGAATGGTAAAAGGTTTAGTGTAATTATCCAGTTCTATGATCTTAATGCCCCTACCGACTAACGTTAGTTTTGTTGATTCATTCTTCTTATCTCCTGCATGAGTAGTTACAACGGTAACATTATGACCTTTATCAGCAAGCCTAGGAGCTACCTCACTAACCCACCTCTCGAAACCTCCACCGTAGGCCAAATTGAGAGCAGAGTAGATTAGTAGATTGAGGTTAATGCTAATTCCTCTTGATGGCAATGAAATTATTTGTTTCTGGCCCACTCCTCTCTATAAACTTCACATCAAATCCCGGTAGTATTTCTAGGCAATTCTCTATTGTTTGCTTACTTGCCTCAAATATAACATAATCTGTCAACTTCAGGATATTTGTTGATCCCTTCAGCACTTCAACCTCCGCCCCTTCAACATCCACCTTGAGCAACTTTACGTGTTTTAATGATGGAATCTTGCTGAGCACGATGTTATCTAGAGTATCAGCCTCAACCTCAACCCTTATGGTTTACTCTTCACAAATTTGTTTGCCCAATTGCCCATGATAGAGCTTATTCCGCAATGCGTCAGATCGAAATAAAGTTCTAAACGCCGTTGGGTGGAGTATGCAGCCTTTTCGGAAACAACGACGTTCCTGACATCATTCAGCTCAATGTTTTTATATAAGTATTTTCTGATGGGACTTGGCTCAATGGCAACGATGACCCCTTTTGAACCGACGATTTTAGCCATAGGAATTGTGTATACACCTATGTGGGCACCAACGTCTATGGCTACATCTCCAGGTTTGAGCAAAGATTTCACTATCTTAAAAGTCAATGTTTCATAATAAGGCATAACACAAAGTAAGGCATCTGACTTAGCTGGAATGCAGAAGATGCTATCTTCTAAATACTTCGCCTTCACGCAGATATCTCTAAAGATTAGATGCCCAGGAAGCAAATTTTTAGCACCTAACCTCCTAAGCATGACTCCTAACAAAAGATCGGAGAGATAGGATGCTTTACTATAGAAATCAGTGCCACGAACATCAAGCACTGCCGTGATCCCAGCTCTAAGAGACTTCTTCAAAACGCTAACTTTCTTCATTTGAATGCCAACAGTCTTATGAAAAGTATGCACATGAATAAAAGTTGGCGCAATAGTTCTATCGCAGTTTTAAGGCATGATTTTTAATCAAGATATGCTTGGTTGCTCGGCAAGAAATCTACAATCTTTACATTATTTAATAGAATGAATTTTATATATAACATTTTTGATTGTCTTATCCTTTCAGCAAAATTCCTTTCAACCTCTCAATCGATGCATTAACCGAAAAATTTTCTTCAATATATTGCCTTATAAAATCCTGATCCATCTGTATTTCCCCATTCCCCAAAACGAAATTTAATATCTCTAAGAACTCTCGTTTGTTTTTTGCCAGCCAGCCTGTTTTCCCATTAATTATGGATTCCGCAAGACCCATGTAGCCGAATCCCAGCACTGGTGTTCCACATGCCATTGACTCTACTGCTACGTATCCAAATTGCTCCCACTTTTGTGGGCATACCGTAAGCTTCGACTGTGAGTATATATTCGACAGCTCTTCATCAGAAACTCCAGAAATCGAATGAATTTCAAACTTCTTCTGAAGTTTTTCTTTGAGAACAGCATTTCCAAAAACCAGAATTTTGAAATTTTTAGCTTTAAGGACTTTACAAACCTCCGCTACAAAGTTTTCATCAGTATCACCGGCATGAGATCCTAAATAAAGCAAGACTTGCCTCTTCTTTTCTGTGCTTCGGGGTTTGAAAACACCTGTATCTAGTGGGGGATAGACGATTTCATCAGGTTCGATTCCATAAAGGATGCATAGGAGCATTGCTGTTATTTTGCTGTTAGCGATCACGATATCTGCCTTCTTAAGGAATTTTGTATATCTTCTCCTAAATATTGAAAACGGTGCAAATCCAACAATTGAAAACACCAGCTTTTCTTTAAGCGAAGGGGATTTATGAATTGCAGAAATGGCATGAATTCCATAAAGAACTTGGCAATAAACCGCTTTTTTAGAATTTCCATCGATTTTATCCAAAATTTTTAACCTCTTTATATAATCATCTGTGAAAATGATCTCATAATGATTCTCATTACAAAAATGTAGTAAATTTTTTAAATTGCTAAAATTATAAAACTGGAAATCCGATTCTAGTAGATGCTCAGTAATTTTCCCTCCAACATCAACCAAGAGGAATTCTATATCGTGATTTCTCTTCTTTAATTCACGAGCCCAGTTAATAAAAGGCCTGACTACTCCTGCAAATGGAGTACTTTCATGAGCTAAAAGAATGGCAACTTTCACCGTACTAAGCTCCCTTGCTAAGTGATATTTTTCCAACGATTTCTGGAGAATAATAAAGATTTATCCGCATATAATGGTTTATTCTTTTTGATGCTATGACCTATCTTGTGTGCAATTTTTAGTGCTTCATAATCCCATTCAGCGCAAACTAACAATTAATACTAGGAATTTTGACCGTACTATCTTGTCCAAATTCACGATTAATCTGATAAAGCGGGAATTAGTTGTTAGTAGTGACATTATTCTTCTCAAAGGGGAAATAGGATAAAATAAATACCATATAAATAGATAAAATCCAAGTACAACATTCGCCACAGGTACTGTTATTATAGGCTTAAAGCCCGCTTTTTTTAGCATTTTGATCAGTTCCTGTGTATAGTAGCGCTTTTCTTGTTTTTTTACAAAAAGATTAAGTGCTTGTGCTAAGCGTAATGCAGCTGAATCTCTGACTTGAACTATGAGTAAAAGCCTACCATTTTTCTTTAGAATTCTTTTGGCTTCTTCCAGAAAACTTGAGGGATTAAGAAATTTGAAAACTTTGGTCAAAAAGAGGCTCTCAAAGGTTCCCTCCCTAAAGCACATCATCTCCGCATCTGATAAAATTAAATGAGGATTATGATTATATTTTCTTCTGGCACAGCGAACCATCGAATGAGAGATGTCAATGCCAAAATATTCTTTATCATCCACAAAATAGCGAGCAATTCTTCCTGTACCACACCCTACCTCTAAGATGGACTCACCTTTTACAAATCTGCGAAGAATTTCACCTTCAAGAATGATTAAAGGACCTTTAATCCACGGTAGCCTATACGCGTCATAGTCTTCAGCTGCATTTTCGTAGCCTGTCTTAATAGTATTTTTAGATAGTTGATGAATATTCATTTTCTCATCTTACCCATCAGAAATCCTAATCCAGCTGAAGAATATCTGGCGATCTGATAATGCGCCGCGCATGCATAACAGAGACTAGAGGTTCACTCAATTTTCCTCGCCAAAACCTCTATGATCCTGTAACCGACAATTGGTACCTTAATATGTCTAATTTTGCCAAGAACTCTATGCCTCTGAAAGAAGTCTGGAATAGGCTCTATAAGTCCGAATCTGATAAGCAGTCTTATGATCATATCCAGAAGTGGAAACATAACTTGATAGGTTTTAACATATATAATTTCAAAACCCCTGCTCACAATTAAATCTATAAGCTCGTCAGCAGACGAATACTCTCTAACATGCGTGGGATCAAGTTTGAATGAGCCATTCTTAAAATAGAAGTACACACCGTAACGTTTCTTAACTACAGAAGATAGATAAACTATTCCTCCTTTTTTTTAAAAGGCGCCCAATCTCTAGAACCAGTGCATCATCATCTTTGACATGTTCAATCAGCTGCGAACAAATAACAAAATCAAAAGAGTGACTCGGCAACTCCTTAACGTTCAAAGCATCTGAAACTATGCCTCTCACAAACGGTAAATTGCTTTTGAGTCGTTCTACTCTTGCCTTAGAAATATCTACGCCTACAATCTCACCAACATTTCTTAGAACTCCCTTCTTATGTAAAGCAAAAATAATCCTGCCGTCACCACAACCCAAATCAACTATATTTGGTTTTTCGACACTTTTTAAAGTTAAGGCTAGACCATATTCAAGAATTGGAGAAACTTCTTCATCATAAAAATGTACATGCTTCCTCGAATATTCCCGAAATGAGCTATTCATCGATCATACCTCCAAAATAACTTTTTAAGAGTTTTTCTACTTTTTAGCTCCAGGCTTAGCCAAGATTATTGATCTCATTAGACTGAGCTGTTTATCGAGATAGTCCTCGTATCTTAATTTGATGCTTATGCATCTCTCTTATGAGCTTTTTACTAAAGCTCTCCAATAACATTAAGTAGCCTCTTTACTCTTTCCTCGTATGTGTGTTCTCTGTAAGCTCTCTCTTTTCCTCTTCCGCCTATTTTAGTCCGCTCATCTTTATGTTCTAAATAATACTTCGCCAGCTCTATAAGCTCATTTTCATCCTCATAGCATGCAAGTTCACTGCCGCATATAAACATCTTCTCTAACCCGTAAGACTTGTCGGTAAGCAGGAAAGATCCGCATCCAGCTGCCTCAAAAGTTCTCATATTAACCTTGTAGGGCAAATCGTCTTTCATGTGAATGTTAAGAACTACTTCCGCCGAGTTAAATACCTTGACCATTTCAGGCCCGTAAACGCCATCATGAACATTATTGCTTCCTTTAAAATACCTCCAGTAAGGCCCATAAACTTCTACCTTTATTCCAGCTTCCTCTAAAGCCTTGATCAACCCACTCCTCCTTTGAGTGTAAGTTCCAACAAAAACAACATCCAAATTATTTGATATACTCCTTTTGCCGGATGAACTCAATTTCTTATGAACAGTCGGCTCGCATGCAAAGGGCAAAAAGTGGACTTTTTCGCATCCGATCTCCTTATACATACTGATAGCCTTCTCAGAAGCTGTAAATACATGATCATAGCTTGGTGCTATGTACTTTACTAAGCTATTGAAAAATCTTGGATCATCTGGATACCAGAGAGCTGTTTTTGCTCCCAACTTATCCTTAATCCACTCGATGGTCTCAGGCTTTACTGCCTCACCCTTTATTGATAGCACTAGGTCTGGGTAAAATGCCTCAGCAACTCTTTTTATTTCATCGTTTATCTTGTTTAGCCAGAACAAGTTCGCTACATCTCTTACAAGCTTAGATCTTGTTATTGCCATTCTAATTGGATCTGCGAATCTACTCAGCTTCTTCTTATAGCCGTAAAACTCGACCTCATGGCCAAGCTTAACTAAGTTCATGAAAACATAGTGCTCTAAGTTGTAATGCATGTGAGAGCCAAGTAAAAGAACTTTCATCACTTCAGTCTTTTGTCTTAATCAAAATTTTAGAACTTACTTAGATACCTCATGTACTTATCGGCCGTTTTTTCCCAGCTGTACTTCATCGATTCCTCTAAACTCTTCTTCGAAAGCTCTGCTATAGTGTCCTCTTCCAAAATCGCATCTATCACTTTTGCAGCATAATCATAATCCTTATATGGAACTAGAAACCCATTCACTCCCTCCCGTATAATTTCTGGCATAGAGCCAGTGGCATAGGCAACAACAGGAGTCCCGCAGGAGTTGGCCTCAACTACAGTCATCCCCCATCCCTCTATGTAAGAGGTGGAGAGAACTACCCATGCTCTCTGATAGAGCTTAACCTTTTCCTCCTCCGTAACCCTGCCTAAGTACTTCGCCCCCATTTTTTCAGACATTCTAGCGAATTCTTTGGCAAGATCTCCACCTCCAGCTATGACCATTTCCGCCTTCTTAGCCAGCCTTTTGTAGATCCTCAAGGAGTCAAAGGGGTTCTTATACTTCTTCATCCTACCTATCCAAAGGATCATTGGTTTCTCTGATTTCTCGCCCGGTTTATACTTTTCATGATCGACTCCATTGTAAATGACATGAATTTTCTCCTCATTTATCCCAAGCTTCACTAAGTCCCTCTTAGTTGTGTTGGAAACGGCTATTATTCTATCGTAATTCTTTATCCTTTTTTCTAGCGCCCTCAGTACCATAGCTTGCAGGGGATCCACCTCGAACTTTAGAACATCCTGATGGACATGATGGACTACTGCTACTGTATTTCTGTTCACCTTATAGGAGAAAAATGGTGCTGCGTGTGCCACGCTGTCCACAACAATCTCATGATTCCTAGCTTCGATCAACGAGTGGAAATGGAGAGTATATTTATTTCCCCTCCTCTTCACCTTTATACCATCTATAAACTCCTCTGATCTCCTTCCCTGTACAGACTCGGCGAGCCATGTCACATTAGCCCTCTTTGCTAACCTCCTCCCCACCTCATAGAGAACAACCTCAGCTCCTCCAGCTTGAGGATGATAAATGTCTCTGTGATTTACTATGAGAAGATCCAAGCTCTTTTCCTCTGCGATCAATCTTTTATGCCTTTGTCAAGTTCCATAGGAAACTTGAAATCTTCCTCATAGTTTTTGTATCTAGAACAGGCCTAAATCTGCTGTAATACAGTCTAAGCTTTATAAGGGAGAAAAACATACCTAGCACAAGTTTGGCAAGCGCTTTAGAGACTTTGCTCTCATGCTCTATGTGCGTGTAGGTTATTCCTACCTCTTTAACTTTAAAACCCCTTCTCATAGCCGAGTATATCAGGTTCACATCTATGGCAAATCCCGTTATGAACAAATCCCCTAGGATCTTATCTGCAACATATCTTTTCACAACCTTGGCACCGCACTGTGTGTCAGCAATTCCTCTCAGCCTCCAGAACATTAGCTTTGTTAGTGCATTAAAGGATCTTCCTAGGAAATATCTAAGGAAGGGCTCTCTCATTGGCAGCTTTGAGTCCCTTGTATATCTTGATCCGATCACCACATCCTGATCCTCAGCTTCTCTAACCAGCTTGAGTATCTCCTCAGGTGGTACTGAGTCGTCAGCATCCGCAATAACTATGGCATCTCCTTTAGCTAGCTTAAAACCCTCGATTATCGCTCCTCCCTTTCCAAGCCTCTCTGGAAAGACGAATAGTCTAACCCTAGGATTATTATTCGTGTACTCGGAAACTGCATCAGGCGTTTTGTCCGTACAGCCATCAGCAATTACTAACAGTTCATATTCTCCTAATGCTCTATCAAAGTACTTAATTAAGTTTTGAATTCTGGTAGTAATCCTTTTCTCCTCATTATATGCTGGTATAACTAAAGAAAGCTCAGGTCTCATCTCATTCCCGCTTAGGTTCCCCTTCATAACCCTTTAGAAGCTCAATTAACATGCTCAAGGCCATCCTCAGGCTGAACCTCGAGTTCTGCCTTATCACAACAGGCGCCTCCGCCACCCTTAGCCCAAGTATCTTTGCCATCAGGAGGACCTCAACATCCCACGTGTACCTCTTGACCACAGCTGCCCTCATTATCCTCCTCAGCTGCTCGGTCTTAAATGCCTTGAACCCTGTCTGGGTATCCCCAACCCTTATCCCGGTTAAAAGCCTCACAATCATGTTGAACCCGATGGATGCCACCTTTCTCATGAGAGGCGCCTGATAGATTGACGAGGGATGCCTCTTCGATCCCACTATCAAATCGCATTTCCTCAGCGCCCTTAAGTACAGCTCAATGCCAGCTGGATCCACATCGCCATCTGCATCCATTATCACAGCATATTTCCCAGTTGCATATTTCACTCCTGTTTTTATCGCCTCCCCCTTCCCCATGTTCGCCTCATGCCTTATCACCTTCACCCCATCAAGCTCAATTTCAGGGGGATCCGGAGATCCATCATCGACCAGTATTATCTCATAATTTCTGGTTATCCGCTCCACAGCCCTTTTTACATCCCTCAGAACAGTGTTTACTTCTTTTCCCACATTGTACTCAGGCATTATTATTGATATTCTCTCAGAGACCTGCAAGGGAGAAGATCACCTCAGATCGATCTGAATGTTCTCTTTTTCTCAAGCGAGGTTCGGGATAACCGGAATTGTTTTCTGCTGAGCTTGTGCTTTCCATCTGTCAGATATGACCTCTGATGGGCAACCTTAAAGCCTGCTTTGCCTAATTCTAATTCTCGAACTTGTAGGCTTTCGATAACTTCGCATTTATCTCTTCCTTAAGCTTGTTGCCTATTTCCCCTATCTCTCCCAGTATTAGGTCTTTCGATATAGTGGCAACTTTGTCAAGCTTTATCACTGATGCGACTTTAAGCCCTGTTAATTCAAACTCAGGATGCTCCCTGTCAACTATAATATCTGTTGGCATAGGACTTTGAGGTACTCTTGAAGAGATGAATGCTACCACGACATCTCTTTCTCCTTCAAACAAAACCAGAGCAGGCCTTAATTTCGCTGTAGTCAAGTCCGTAAATGGAAACGGAACGAGAACTATCTTTCCCTTCACTGGTATCTAACCTTAATATCACTAATCGAGTAGATGTCTGGTTCCTTTTCTAGGAACTCCTTGAGGGATCTCTCAGCTAGCATCATCAGCGATAAGGTCTCCCTATTTTCAATCAACGTGTCTATCTTGCTGTTCAATGCAGAGAGGATCTCCTTAATCTCCCTTATATCGACTTCAACCGTCATATGTATCCCACACCAATTTAGTCAATCCTCTATATTAAAACTTATTCTTTTAGTCGACGCATCACGCTCGCCCAGCCAGCAGTGAGGCATCTACCGGTATGCCTGCTAACTCTTCTAATTTAGAGCTAAGGCTTTTCACTTTTTCTGGAAAAGCCTCAAGATAGCCTTCTATCACTATAAGGGTTTGTAGGCACTTCGGGATCATCAAGACCTGTCTTTCCTGCCAGAGCTCAGCGCACAAGTAATTGAACAGACAGATCCTCTCACCCCCCTTATGCGCCCCCTGACAGAAAAGAGCAGGTCTCTCTCCCCAAAGTTCAGTGTGCGGCGTTCAGCGTGCAAAGCTGAAAAGAGGGGCCAAATGGCCCCGTCATTCACCCCTCCATCTGATATGCCCTGGCTCCCCATCAAGCCGTAAAGCTTGGAGGAGGCAGGACATTCAGATCTTGGAGGGGTCATTTTTATCGCCTTAGCTTTTCCTTTTTTGTTTTGCTTCAGCTTAGGGAGATATAGAGGCAAAATATAAAAATCTTTCGCTTACTTGAGAATTTAAGAAGAAGGCCATCAGGATGGCAAAAATATTTTTAAAGATTCCATACAGCAGTGCGATGTGATAAGGAAGGCTGTGATAACAGCAGCTGGCCTCGGAACCAGGCTTCTCCCAATGAGCAAGGAGCTTCCGAAGGAGATGCTTCCGATCTATGTGAGAGGACAGAATGGAATCGTTTTAAAGCCCCTCCTTCAAGCTGTCTTCGAGCAGCTCTACTGCTTCGGCATAAGGGAGTTCTGCTTCGTTGTGGGAAGGGGGAAGAGGGCTATAGAGGACCACTTCACCCCCGATTGGAGTTTCATAAAGAGGATGAATGAGAAGGGAAAGGAAAGGATAGCATCTGAGCTCTCCAACTTCTACAGAATGGTTGAAAAATCGAATATAATGTGGGTAAATCAGCCGGAGCCAATGGGATTTGGTCATGCTGTCCTGATGGCCAGACCCTTTGTAAAAAACGAAAGATTCCTTGTCTGTGCCGGCGACACTTATATAATCTCGAATGACTTTTTAAAGAGGATGGCCGAGAAGAGCTCTGATGCAGTCCTCCTTCTCCAGAGGGTTGAGGACCCTAGGCAGTATGGAGTTGCCCTTGTTGAGGAAAGCAGGGTCTTAAAGGTGGTGGAGAAGCCTGAGAAGCCCATATCAAATCTCGCTATAATGCCCTTCTATGTATTCAATCAGGAGATAATGGATATCCTTGAGACCTTGGAACCCGGAGTTGGAGGGGAGATACAGCTCACGGATGGGATACAGAAGCTGATAGAAAGGGGAAGGAAGGTGGAGTTCGTCCTCCTCAGGGATGATGAGATCAGGCTAGATATAGGGACTCCTGAGACATACTGGGATGCGATAAAGTCCTCATATGAGGTGGCGAGAGGATGAGGGGAAAAAGAGTTCTCGTGACAGGCGGGGCTGGCTTCCTCGGAAGCTGGCTCTGTGAGGCATTGGTTGAGATGGGAGCTCATGTCACATGCCTCGATAACCTCTCAACAGGAAGCATTGAGAACATAGCACATTTAATGGGAAAGGAGAATTTCTCCTTCCTGAAGGAGGATGTCTGCAAAAGCTGTCCAGAGGGATTCGACTACATAGTTCACGGTGCGAGCATTCCATCCCCCGATGACTACATGAGAAGACCCGTTGAGACAATGCTCCCCAACAGCATCGGTCTTTTAAACTGCCTTGAGAGCGCCAGAAAATCTGATTCAGTCCTCCTCTACATGTCCACATCCGAAGTATATGGTGATGCTGACCTCATACCTACTCCCGAGCACTACTGGGGAAGGGTCAATCCAATAGGCCCCAGAAGCTGTTATGATGAGTCAAAGAGGTTTGGTGAAGCGCTATGCATGTCCTATCTGAGGGAATATGGTGTCGATGTGAGGATTGCACGAATCTTCAACACGTATGGCCCAAGGATGGATCTAAGTGCGAGATATGCGAGGGTGATACCGAGGTTCATCATACAGGCATTGAGAAATGAGCCCATAACTGTTCATGGAGATGGAAGGCAGACGAGAAGCTTCTGTTATGTATCAGACATGGTGAAAGGGCTGCTGAAGCTCTTGCTCTCTGACTGCAAGGGAGAAGTTGTTAACCTGGGAGGGGAGGAGGAGATATCCATAATAGAGCTTGCTAATCTAATAAAGGAGCTGACATCCTCGAGCTCGAGCATAATATTCCTTCCGGCAAGGGAGGATGACCCGAGAAGGAGGAAACCGGATATATCCAGGGCAAAAAATCTGGGATGGAGGCCATCTGTCACTCTCAGGGATGGATTAGCCCTCACAATAGAGTGGTTCAGGAAAAAGGGGGGATTTAAGTGATATCCTTCTTCGGCCTCGGTTATGTGGGCCTTGTTACAGCCTTAGCTTTCTCCTCAAGGGGATTTAGGGTGTATGGCTATGATGTCGATGAGAGTAAGATAGATAGCCTGAGAAAAGGGAAGCTGTACATATATGAGCCAGGCCTTCAAGACCTTTTTAAAAGATCTGAGGGGAACTTCATCCCGACAAGCGACCATAAAGAAGCTGTTCTCAACGCAGATATCACATTTATAACAGTTGGAACTCCCTCAAGGCAGGATGGCTCAGCTGATCTCTCCTATATTGAGTCTGCAGCGAGGATGATAGGCAGGGATCTGAGGGAGAAGAGATACCATCTGGTTGTGGTGAGGAGCACTGTCCCTCCTGGAACCACAGAAAGAGTATCGAAGATAATAGAGGAGGAATCAGGAAAATCTGCAGGAAGAGATTTTGGGATCTGCATGAGTCCTGAGTTTCTAAGGGAAGGAAATGCGGTTGAGGACATCTTCAACCCCGATAGGGTGGTGATAGGGAGCATTGATGAGAGATCGGGGGATCTTCTCGAGGAGTTATGGAGAAGGTTTTACGGGGAAAGAGTAACTATATTGAGGACAAATTTAGTAAATGCAGAATTTATAAAATATGCAAGCAATGCATTTCTTGCAATGAAAGTGAGCTTCATAAATGAGATAGCGAACATAGCCCAGAGAGTTAGAGGAGCTGATGTGGAGGTAATTGCAAAGGGCATAGGCCTTGATAAGAGAATAGGTCCTCTTTTCCTGAGAGCAGGGTTGGGATTCGGTGGAAGCTGTTTTCCCAAGGATCTGAGGGCTCTTATAAGGTTCTCGGAGGAGTTGGGCTATAATCCAAAGCTTTTAAATAGCGTTAAGGAGGTAAACGATGAGCAGGCTGGTAAAGCAGTTGAGCTCGCCATGAAACTTGCAGGAGAGCTGAAAGGAAAGAAAGTCGCCGTTTTAGGGCTTTCATTCAAGCCAAACACGGATGACATGAGGGATGCAGTCTCCATAAGGGTTGTTGAGGAGCTCCTCAAGCTTAATGCTAAAGTGACAGTGTATGACCCAGCAGCTATGGAAAATGCAAGGCGTATATTCGGCAATAGAGTTCTATATGCCTCCTCTCCCATTGATTGTATCAGGAACGCTGATTGCGCCATAATTGTGACCGAGTGGGATGAGTTCAAGAAGCTAAGACCTGAGGACTTTGTAAATAACATGAGAGATCCTGTAGTGATAGATGGAAGGAGGATATACGATCCAGAGGTCTTTTGCCGTAGGGTGAAGTTTGCTGCAATAGGACTTGGTGAACAAGCATAGAACAAGAGTAAAAGAACTAATATTAAAATTGTCTTTTTGAAGCAACAAAGATATCTAAAATACTTTAAAGCCGAACGCTTTCACCTCAGCCCTGTTCATAGTGCGCTATAAGCTCTTATCTTCATAAATGCTACTCTCAGGGATCTATCTCCTTGACCCATTCCATAAACCTATTAATTATTTCATTAACGGTGTTTTTTGCTGCATCATAAAGCATCTCCCTCCTGACTTTCAGATAGCGGTGCACAAGTATGTTCCTCAGTCCAGCAAGCTTCTCTATCTCTTCGGCTATATCTTTTGGCATCTTTTTCGCTTCAGCCAGTCTTCTTGGATATTCTCC
>NZ_RCOS01000082.1 GCF_003947435.1 Candidatus Methanodesulfokora washburnensis | reverse complement strand
CTTATGGCATTGATCCTGTGGACAGAGGATTTGGCTCACCTGATCTGTATGGAAAGCCTAAATACGGAGGGGTTGACATGATAGTGCATGAGCTATGTTCAGCTGCAGCTCTTCTTTTCAAACAATCCTCAGAGGGAATACCTGTTGCAATAGTTAGGGGATATAAGTGGAGAGAATGTGAGTGTAAGCTCAGAGAGGCAATTCCATCAATAAATCTAATAAAAGCAGCGAGATTA
Source organism: Candidatus Methanodesulfokora washburnensis (assembly GCF_003947435.1). Taxonomy (GTDB): domain Archaea; phylum Korarchaeota; class Korarchaeia; order Korarchaeales; family Korarchaeaceae; genus Methanodesulfokora; species Methanodesulfokora washburnensis. Next base: position 8,149 of record NZ_RCOS01000082.1, on the reverse strand, counting down.
ACAGCAAGAAGGACTGCAAGAATCCTTGGAATTAGAAAAATAATCAGAAACTTGCTATGTTAAAGTTGAAGGTCGACCCTTCAGGTATTTATGCTCAGGAGAGGCCGGATCAAGAGAATAGCAGACTTGTATCGAAGCCGGCGATTAATGCACACCGAGTTTCTTAATAGTCAAGTGAAATAAACAAATACGGTGGCTAAAGCAAGGGGAGGTAGAGCTCCTGCATCTATTTAAGATAAAGTGTAATATGTTTGCAAGAATGCTCAAGATGTTGAAGAATGTATTTGTCTATAGGAAGAGAGAATCATGCCTTAAAGGATCTTGAGCTTCGTATCTTTCTAGAAGAGCTCTCTAGGCCTGAATTATAGAATACCGAGTTTATTGAGCTTTCGTATGGACATAGAGTAATGAAAGTCCTTGGATTAGCTTAAGCTCACCAGCTCCTCACTCTATGATCCTCCTGAAGCTTACAGATGCCGCTATAAACATTATGACATCGAATATCGTTATTGCGACTATGTCTAATGGGAGGTTAGAGATCTCTCCGGTGATAATAAGGCCTCTGACAGCATCTACGACATAACTTAATGGGTTAATTGATGAAAACTCCCTCAATATTGGAGGCATTATCTGGATCGGATACAATGCATTGCTCGCAAAAAATAGGGGCATAACTATAGCTTGGCCTATCCCCATAAACCTCTCTCTGGTCTTCATGAATGAGGCTATTAATATCGATATCGCGGCAAAACCGCCTGAGGACAGGAAGACTATTATGAAAGCCAGCATGAAGTATGCAGGGTTTGGAATAAATCGCACACCAATTACAAGAGCTACCGGCAGGATTATCAATAGCTGAAAGAGCGCTCTAACACCAGAAGACATGGAGCGGCCTATAACTATGGAATATCTTGAGGCAGGCGTGACGAGCAGTTTCTTCAGGATCCCTGAGTCCCTCTCCCAGACAATTGTAAACCCGTAGAATATGCTTACGAATGTAGTTGATTGGATTATGACACCAGGAGTTATGAAATCTGTATAAGGCACATTGCCTGTTGGTATTCCCCTAATCCTTCCCATTACCGGACCATAGATAGCTAACCAGAGGATTGGTTGAATCGCCCTAGTGTACATTTCAGTCCTGTCATGCCATAATCTCCTCACTTCAAGCTCAATCATGACCAACATATTTCTAAGAGATTCCATCATTATTATCCCCCCTTTATCATGCGACGCATATGCATGATCTCCCCTATTCTTTCCTTTCCCTCTAGCCTCTCTCCAGCATACTTCAGGAATACATCGTCAAGAGTAGGCTTACTTATGGAGATCCTTTCCGTGGAAATATTCCAATTCTTCATTAAGTCTATCAGCGGGGGGAGTGCGCGTTCGGCATCCTTGACCAGTATGCTTAACCCCCTACCTTCCTTGAAGACATTCAGCACGAAATCCGTATTCCGAAGTTCTTGAATTATCTCCTGTTTAATATCAGTTCTTTTGAGTTCTAGTATTATCATCTCTCCTCCTAAAGAGCGTTTTAACTCCTCAGCTGTGCCCCTTGCCACTATCTTTCCCCGATTTATTATGGCTATCTCATCAGAATATAGGTCAGCCTCGTCCATGTAATGTGTGTTGAAGAATATCGTGACACCATACTCTCTCTTGAATACATTTAGTCTCTCCCAGACCGATTTCCTTGCTCCAGGATCCAGTCCTATCGTTGGCTCATCTAAGAACATTATTCTAGGCTTTATGAGCATGGCACACGCTATCTCCAGTCTCCTAATCATTCCGCCCGAATAAGTCCGAACTAAATCATTCTTGACATCTGTAAGGCCCATCTGCTCCAGAACCTCATCTATTATCCTCTCCCTCTTGTCTTTTGGCACGCCAAAAATTTTGGAATAGATCAAGAGGTTCTCATAACCACTTATATCCGTCCATACGCTCATCTCCTGAGGAACATAGCTTATGAGCCTCCTCACCTTATCACCCTCATGAACAACGTCGAAGCCGAATACGGAGGCCCTCCCAGATGTAGGTCTTATCTGCGTAGTCAGAATGCGCATAAACGTTGTTTTTCCAGCACCATTAGGCCCTAAGAGCGCGAATGATTTCCCGGGTTCAACGGATAAACTTACACCATCTAGAGCTTTCACTTTTCCATCATAAATTTTTACGAGATCCTCTACATGGACTGCGAGATCCATAAAGGTCTCTCCACGCTAGATATTTAAAAATTCACCTAATTTTCGAGGTTCCTGATGATAGGAACATATGGCATCTAGCAGTAAGAGGCTTAAGGGGAAATCTTTCTCAGCTTCATCCCAGCTCCTCAATTGCATGGGATTCAGCCAGAGCTACTAGTTCCTTTTGTCCTTCTCAGTTTTCAGTCATGAAGAGCTTATTTCGCGCGTAGCATGCGCGTGAGTCACACGCATTAAAAGTTATTTCAGTAAAATTTTAGTCTAATATCTCTTAAAAATCTTATCAGAATGTAGAAGGTCGGAATAATGCATGGAATCCACCATATCGGTATGCAAGAGTGATCCAGCGAAATGCACCCCATTATCATTGCAGTTGGATCCGAGGGGCATGGGAGCCTTCCCCTAAGGGAGAAGAAGAAAACCTCCTCCGTCACCATTGAGAGCATTACGTTGGATATTCCCTTTCCTAGGTTCTTCATCAGTTTTCCGCTCCTCAGGTATACCCAGAAGGAGCCTAGTAGATAAAGAGGGTGTGTGAAGAATATATCGTATAAATGTAAATTGTATCTAAAAATATATAAATCAATATAAAATGAATTTTCTGGGAAGTATCTCCAAGGAGATAGAAAAATCTCTATAATAGCCAGAATAAAACCTGTGAGAAGTGCAGATGTCATAGATCTTAGATAAAGGGATATTTCCTCCTCATTTCTTGCGTTCATAGCTCCCTTAGAGTTTAGAGTGAGATTAAAAATTTTGTCACCATGCCCCAAGCTTAAGCTCGTTATTATGTCTAAATTAAATTTAAAGGTCAGGTAAGTATAGGAGGATTTATGACAGTTGTGTGGACTGTTAAAGCTGTGGAGGAATGGTGCGAGGAACATGGGGGTCTCAGTTCCTATAAAGAGGCCAGAGAGAAGTTTGGACGCTGGATCCACAGCGCAAGCTATGAGAGCTGCTCCGAGCTCAGGAGGAGGGTGGAAGAATATCTGGAATCTAAAAAGACCGAACCGGGAGATCTTCTGGCTCTGAGAATGTTCTGTGGTGCTGCTATTGATACTGAGTTAGAGTACAATGAGAGGATTTACAATCTGCTGAAGGAAGCTCTCAGGCATATAGCTGAGACAGGCGATGATATAATAATAAGATCCCATGCAAAAGTTCTAATCGAGCTGATCACGGTGGCAGAAAAGCTGAAAAGTGGGATAGTATGCTTTGGTTAACTGTAATGTATAATAATGGTAGAACATAACTTTTATTAGGTATTATACTACATAACGTTTACTAATTTTAACTGTTGTCCTCAGAGGATTTATCCCCTTTGCTGCCTTGTTTCCAGCTATTAGAAACAACACCGATGCTGAAGTATGTCGCTGTTGAATAAAGGTAATTTTAAACTGTAAATCATTTTAGGAAGCGAAGCTTTTTATTCATCATCCTCTATTCGTCAAGGGAGATGCGTGATATCCTCCATCTCGATTAGCAATTTCAGAGGAATCAAGAGCGGGAGAATAGACGGATTAACTAACATCAACGTGTTGATAGGGGCAAATGGGGCAGGAAAATCCACAGTGCTGGAAGCTATTTATCTGGCATCAGCCTGGGCAGAGTATAGAGATCAGGTAAGAAATTTCACAAAGTTTGATGTAGTAGCTCGAAGGAGGACTCAGAGAGGGAACTGGGAGATCTCAAAGAGCTTCTTGTGGTATGGAATGAATACAGATGAAGATATAAACATTTCATTGAATTTTAAATCAAATAAAATAATGGAATTCAAAATACCATATCAGGTTCGTCCTTTGCTTGAGCAACGGTGGATCTTCCTCAGGAGTAACGATAAATACGTAACTCCTGAAGGATATCTGCTTGCTGAAACAGCGGTTACTTTAGGAATGGAAGGGATCTACAATGAGTTTAGGGAGGAAATAGGTTACTTGAGAGGAGTGACTCTAGTAGATAGTATGATTTATTCAAATATAGAACTTATTGAGAGAAATATCTGGCCCAAAATATACGGTAAGCGTTTGGATAAGAACCTCATATCACTTATAAAAGAGGGGTATGAGCCCGATGCCGACTCTATAACATATGTTCCAGTCAGTCCAAACGAATATGCACTGATGGTCGGCTTTTCGGATAAGGCTGTACGTATCGATGATTTGGGCGATGGCGCCAGAGTGTCCCTAGTGATAGCTTCTGTTCTTTCAACTGTCAGCAATACAGCTGCGTTAATAGAGGATCCAGAGGTTCATCAGCATCCCGCCGGCTTGGAGAAGCTTCTAAACTTTGTTCTAAAGGTTGCTGATAGCAACAACATCCAGCTATTCATCACAACTCAGAGCCTCGACTTCCTAAGAACACTCCTCTTTATCTATCCATCTAACTGCAAGATATTTGCCTTAAGAAGGGATAATGAGGGAAATCTCGGATGCAGACAATTTACTCTGGACGAAATCGAGGATCTGCTTGAATCCAAGGTGGATATCAGGAGGGTCGTGGAGGAGTTGCAGCTTGAAGCTCGTTGAATCCTCCAGAACAAGGGTTAAGGGGTATGTAATTTTCGGCAATGGACAGAGAGATGAGAGAATATTTGGTGCTATTTCCTCAAAATTCAACGATAAAATTTCCCTTTCAAGCCCTCTCCTTTCACATGAAACCGGCCTTTCCGCTGCTTTTAAATCCATAGCAAAGCTCGCAGAGCTCGTGAGCTCTTCTTTTAAGTATATAATAGTCATTGATCGAGAGCATATGGATGAGAGTCGCTTGAAGAGTTTTGCAGGTGAACACGGATTTGAGCTTCAGAGTCTCAGGAAGCTTGGCGAGTTTGCATACCTATTAAAGGTTAAAAGAGGCGGAAGAGTTGCTGACATCTATATTGCAGTGAGCGGTTTTAAGAAGAATATAGAGGAGAATGTCGCAAAGCTAATAGAGAAATGTTATGGGGAGAATGTAGAGCCATCGAAAGAGGCAATTAAAGAATGGCTCAGGAGAAGGAATCAGACTGAAAGGGATCTCATAGAGAAGGCGAGTAAAGAAGTGCTGGAGGAGTCTTTTCCCGGGATTGTTGCAGTTATAAAAAGCTTCATTGAGAGTACTGAAGTTGAGAAAGCCAGAAACTGATCTTTGATATTCGAAAATATAAATAATACAAAAGAGATTTTAGAGATAAAAAAGTGAGGAAATTTATGAGCATGCATCTGCTTTTATGAATATAAGGGGACACACAGGTCAGACACAAATAGATCTCCGGTATATGCAAGAGCTCTTGCACGGCAGCCTCCGCATGTCTCCCTGTACCTGCACGATGCACAGTAGCCCTTTAAGTTGCTTCTGTTCCTCAAGGCCTTGAAAATAGGGCTTTCCTTCCAGATCTCAAGTGCAGGTTTTTCCATCAGGTTCCCGGTGTTGATTATAAAGTAAGGATATTATGCAAAATCCATGGGTCTACAAGAAGGAAATAGCCATCAGTAAGATAGCATATATATACAACTAAGGAAGAAAACTTTAAATTCTGTTGTTCAATTGCTCTGCGCCTAGGTGATGCCTAGTTGTCGGAAGGTACAATGTACTTATAACTGATAAGGTTGCCGAAAAGTTTGTACATCTCTTAAGAGAAAGAGGATTTGAAGTTGATTACAGGCCGGGCATATCCAGAGAAGGGCTTATAAGGGCAATAAAAGGTTGTAATATCCTCGTTTTTAGAGGGCGGTTGAGGATAGATAAGGAGATCATAGAGGCAGGCTCAGATCTAGTAGTACTTGCGAGATATGGCATAGGTCTTGACAACGTAGACGTAGATCTTGCGTTGAAAAAGGGGATAGCAGTTGTAAATGCGCCAAATGCCTCATGTATAAGCGTTGCTGAGCTTGCAATAGGCCTTCTCATCTCCGTCTTCAGGAATATCTATGCGCTTGTTGATGCGGTGAAGAGGATGGAGTGGCCGAAGGGCAGGTTTACCGGAAGAGAGTTGTATGGAAAAAAGCTTGGTGTGATAGGATTTGGAAGGATAGGGAGCAAAGTAGCTGAATATGCAAGGGCATTGGGCATGAACGTACTGTTTCATGATATCAGGGATGTATCTGAAGATGCTAGGAGAATAGGAGCTGTGCAGACAAGCCTGGAGAATCTGCTAAAGGGAAGCGATGCAGTGACAGTTCATGTGCAGCTAACGCCTCTAACATATCATATGTTGAATGAGAGGACGTTGTCCATGATCCCAGATAACGCTGTTATTGTAAATACAAGTAGAGGGGAAGTAATAGACACAAAAGCGCTTCTAAATCACTTGGATAGGCTTGGTGGAGTTGCTCTTGATGTCTTGGAGCAGGAACCTCCAAAAGATGAGATTTACAGGAAGCTCATAGGGCATCCGAAGGTCATTGTGACGCCTCATATTGGCGCTGAAACCGCTGAAGCAATGGATAGAATAGCAGATGAGCTTCTTCAAAACATAATGGAGGCGATAAAATGGCTCTAAAGTACCTAACACCCGGTCCTGTTCAGGTTCCGGAATTTGTCCTAAGTGCAGCAGCTAAGCGGCCGCAATTTCATAGAACAGAGGAGTTTAGGGAGATCTTTAAAAATGTGGCGGAAAAACTGGCCAAAATAGGTAAGACTCCGGTGATAGCACCTGGTACTGGAACCTTCGCGGTTGACGTGATGATCTACAACTACCTCAACCCCGGTGAGAGGGCGATAGCTGTAGTTACAGGCGAGTTTGGAAAAAGGCTTGCCGAGTCAATGAGGTCAAGGGGCTGTGTGGTGCATGAGCTGACATGGAAGCATGGGGATGCGCCTCCACCCGACGTGCTTGAGGATTTTGCTGGCAAGGTGAGAGATGTAAAGGCGATAGCTGTAGTGCATAATGAGACGAGCACTGGCACTACAAACAGATTTGTTGAGAGATATCAGGATATAGCAAGCTCTATGGGAGCAGTTCTGCTGGTTGATAGCGTCTCTGCATTTCCAGCTGAACTCGTGGAAGGGGATGTGATAGCAACAGCATCTCAGAAAGCGTTTATATCGCCACCTGGAGCAGCGATCCTCTTCTTGGCTAAGGAGCCGAGAGCAGTGTCAAACATTCCTCCTTCAATGGATCTGAGGAAATTCCTAAATAGCATACAAAAGTTTGAAACACCATATACACCGCCTGTAAATGTAATATATGGGTTGAACGCAGCTCTAGATTACATACTAGACATGGGGCTGAAGAGATACCATGAGATCCACAAGGAGAGAGCGGAACTCCTCTACAGAAAGCTGAAACTTAGGCCAGTTCCCAGGCAATCTCTCAGAAGCTACACTGTCACAGCATTTTATGCGGACAAAGCACGTGAGATAATAAATGTGCTGAGGGCTAATGGCTATGTCATAGCAGGAGGTATGGGAGAGCTGAGAGATAGAACGATAAGGATAGGGGTCATGGGCGAGATAGAGCTTGAGGATCTGGAAAAAATTGCGGAGGTTGTTAACAGGATTGTGGCTTGATAAACTCTGCAAGCTCTGTCTAGTTCATTCAAGGACCAAGGATTTAATAGATCTTGGTTGCTCGGAGAAAGTACCACAGCTTCTCAGGTTTCTAGCGGATGTTATGGGAAAAAGCAGAACAGAGGCATTTTCTGAGTCCTTTGACTACATAAAGGTGTTGTTAAACTCAGCAGATCCATATAAAGAGAGGAAGAAAGAGCTTAATAAAGCAACAGAGCCTGTTGCATACAATATCAGGAGGTGTCTTGCTCATAAAAGCTGGAATCTAAAAGAAGCTTTGAGGATATCGGCAGCTGCGAACATAATTGACACCTCAGTTCTTGGTTATGAGAGTAGGGATTTGGTTGAAGCCATATGGGAGAAACCGGCATTAGAGGAGCACATCGAGATCCCAAAAAATGTATACATAATTCTGGACAATGCTGGAGAAGCCCTGATAGATGTTGTTTTAGCAG
>NZ_RCOS01000081.1 GCF_003947435.1 Candidatus Methanodesulfokora washburnensis | reverse complement strand
CAGGGCATGATGCCCCACCAGCCCCTGCCATGGGCATATAGCCCATAGCCCGCTTTGCTGGAACTTCTCCCCCTTTTCAGCCCGGAGCCTTATTCCAGCCTTTGGACATCCGAGCCACATCCGAGCGACACGCTCAACACAACTATCATGGGCTTGTATTTAAGCTTATCGGCAATTCATCCCACGGTTTCACTTCAGCTCTACGGAACTGAAGTTGTGTACAGAATATCCGAAGGCTGAAAGCCTTAGAAAAACCTTCCGGAATCCCCTTATCCTTATTGTGAGCTCTTAATAAGCTAATCCTTTCCAGAGATATGAAATCTCCCGCAAAATGAGGAGATCCTGTCACAATCAACAGAAAGCCCATCAACAGACTGTCGATTTATTGCAAAATTTATATAAGGGAAACAGGTTATGTCAAGATATGTCTACATCGGTCTATATTCCTGAGAGGTTTTTGAAGAGATCAATAGGAGAGAGTTAAGTTTAGTGGATCTCATAGCTTCTATACTTGAGATAGATCCCAAAACTGTTGTTGAAGCCCGTGTTGAGCTTGCAGAAAATACCTTAAGGAGGCTGAGGAGCATATTGAAAAGGGGGGATGCCGTACAAGGATCCGAGAAGCTCTACAAGGTTGTGGAGGAGTGCATAAAGGCCTTAGCACAATACTATAATTTGGAACATCAGATCGCAGTTAAAGAGGGAAGATGGTGGATCCAGCTGCTGGGAAAGACATCGAGAAGGCTGTCAAAGATTCTGAAAGAGCCGAAGATAGAATGTGTATGGGCTGTGGCATATGATATACATGTGTGGGGATTTCATGAAGGAAAATACAGCATAGAGGACATAGAAGAGGATGTGGAACATGTAAAATGGCTGTTAAACTATATGAGGCAGGTGATAACTGCTAAACAACACTAGAGCGGTTAAAACAGAAAATGAAAGATTATTTAACTATAAACTTGATAGAAGTTAGCTGTGGAGTTGACACAGGTGAATAATGTGGCCCTACTGAGCGACCTTAAGTTTTTAAATCCTCGAGAGCTATGTTTTTGGTGACTTTCTTGAGTATTGTGAGAGCTAAAGTTGTGTTAAGAGGGCTTAGGGGATCCAAGGAGTGCACTGCTCTAGTAGATACAGGAGCTGCTATGAGCGTTGTTGATGAGGATATAGCAGAGGTTATTGGCATCATGCGCACAAACAGGAGGAAGTCTCTGGTTAGTGCCACTGGGCATAAGCTTGAGGGCGAGGTCATTATAATAAAGGAGTTGGATATAGAGGGCGAGATCTTGGATTACGAGAAGGCTCTCATGGTAAAGCTGAGCGAGGAAGTGAAAAGCACTCTGAGGAAGCTCAATGTAGATGACTCAGTCATCATAGGACTTACAACAGTTGAGCTAGCGGGCTTTCTACCGGACACAACAACAGGAAGGCTTAGGAAGGTGGAGGCATTTCTGCTTTCAGCGAGCGATAATGCCATGCACCATAATTTCCTAGCGGGCGTTTACCCTCGATTGGACCATCCCGAGAAGATCGAGGAATAAAAAATTATCGCCGTTATTGCGGATCCTTATATCTCTGGTTCACCTAGCATGAGGCATCGATTGGAAAAAGGCTGCCAGTCAACCCCTTTTCGTTCCTATAGATGATTATATCAGCGCATAAATTTTGTTAAAACCTTTGTAGGAGCTTCTCAAGTGATCCTTAATCCTCTGAGGTTCCCTCCTATTTCCTCTGCAGTTTTCTAAAGCCGCGATGCTGCCAGTTTGTAAACAGGATCAAGGAACTCATAATCCCTTATCAAGCTGAGTTTTTCGAGCTTCTTTATAGTCCTTGTGAGAGTGGCCTTCGGAAAAATTACCCCTTTACGCTCAGCTATATATCTTCTAACCTTGCTCCAAGAATCAGAGCCAGCAGCTATTGCCTTAAGAATGATCTTCTCCCTTTCACTGAGCTTATTCAGCTCCTCTAAAGCCATGTCGACAGCCACATCCTTTAACTTCTCTAGGTCAGTCAATCCATCAACATAGCTCCGGCCGTAGAGGGTGAGCCAACCGACAATTCCATCAAAAAGCTCCACAGCTTTCTCCAACACCCCAATTGGCGGATGGAGTCCCTCCTCTGCAAATCCCCTAGACAAAAACTCCATTGAATCCTCTCTTGTAAACCTTTCCACAACTATTTCCTTGAAAAGTAGGGATTATGAAGAGCTATTTTCTACGCTTGCCTCGAGAAAGGAAACTTTTGAAAAACTGAATCCTAAGAAGCTCTCTTCTGAGTCATCTTTCAATGCCATATTGAGATTATTGATATTCCTGCTTATCTTGTTCTCAGCTATGCAATAGTGACAGAATTCAGCATGCATCCAAGGAATCTGCAATAATGAGACGATAAAGCTGGAGGCATTAACTTTAGAGCGTGGAGTATCTCGACGGTAACAGAATTGTTACCTAAGGAATACTATCTTTATTCCAAATACAGAGGTAGTATATAAATTGTGTAATATCTTCCTCTTTGTATTTATATTCTTCCCCAAGCGGATACCAAAGCATTCGGGAGGTGAGGGATATGGCTACGAGGGATCAGGCAAGAGATGCTTTGGATAAGGCCGTAAAGCTGATAGAGGAGACCAGAGCCATCCTGGATTACATAGCGAATAAGGAGGGAGATCCCATAAAGCTTATGCTGAAAAGCGTTATCGATGAGAAGCTGGTCTCCATCCTAAGCTATGTGATGATAGCCAAGAAGTTCATGGATGAGGGAGGAAGCGTGGACAAGCTTGTCGAGGAGGTTGTTGAGAAGAGATCAATGAAATCAAAGGAGGAAGCCAAGAGACTTTTGGGGAGGATCTCCACGCTGGGAAAGAAAGTTATAGGAACAGAAAGCTGAGATATATTTGGAGTTCTTTCGAAATTCGATAGCAGAGCCATATTGCGATTCAGCTCCACCTGATATCCCGTGTTACTCTTTTTTTCCCTTTCCACGGAAACCTCCAGCATCAGGCACTGCAAGAAGAATGTCAAACCACTAATACGTCTCATCGACTCAGCTTTAATGATGCACATGCATAAAATTTTTAAATGGCTTTTTCCATTAATCTTGATGGTTTTATCCGCTGAGGAGAAGAAGAGATTTCTGAAATCCCTTGATGAGGACAAGGAGTTTAGATACGCAGTTGCAGGCTATCTTGGCATTGGTGAGATACTGAAGAGGCTTGACTCACTGGAAGAGAGTATGGTAAAGCTTTGGGAGGAGGTAAGATCCCTGAGGGAGGATTTTAACACTTCAAAAAGCGATATGAGCACTTTAAAAAGTGATGTCAGTGTGCTGAAAAGTGATGTGGGCACTTTAAAGAGCGATGTCAGTGTATTGAAAAGTGATGTGAGTACACTGAAGGAGGATGTTAGCACGCTGAAAAGTGATGTGAGCACGTTGAAAAGTGACATTAGCACTTTAAAGAGCGATGTGAGCATGCTGAAGAGCGATGTGGACACTTTAAAGAGTGATGTGAGCATACTGAAAAGCGACATGAGCACGTTGAAGAAGGATGTGAGTACATTGAAGAAGGACGTGGGGGATATCCGCACAACCTTGGACAGGCTCACACTGACAGTTGAGGATGAGGCCAGAAGCGTGATAAAACACAGGATAAAGAGGGATCTGAACATCGATATAGAGCTTGACAGGGTTTTCATCGACGAAAGAGAGGTAAACATATACGGGGCTGTGAATGACATCTGCGTTGTTGGAGAAGCCACAGTGAGGCTGGGCACAAAGTTGATTGACGAGCTCCTCGATAAAATAGAGCTCATAAAACATGAGAGGCCGGACCTTCTGAGAAAGAAGATCATAAAGGTAATATACACTGATTACGCAGTTCCTGATGCTGTGGAATCTGCTAGAAACAGAAAAGTGTGGATATTGAGGCGAAAGAGGGATCTGACACCAATGGTGATTGAGGAAGTTAGTTGAGCAGTAAAGTTTTAGATAATTTCTCACATGAATTTATGCGATTTAAATAAATTGCCTTCCGAAGGGCTTCTGCATGCTTTAGTTTCCATAACAGCAACCAAATCGCCTCTTATAATAATTTCCCCTCAGTAATAGAGTTAAATTTGGTAGCTCCTAAAGATGCTGTAAACATCTCACTTAAGATAGCATTGTGTCCAATGTAAAGGGGATTGAAGAAATGAATTTATTTGATCATTCTTTGTTTTCTACGATTTTCAGCTCTGTTCTAACGACAGATCCCACATCGGGTGCCTTAGGGGAGTGCCTTGCTGTGACCACAGCTCCACCTATTCTGGGATCGTATACAGCATACCAGCATGGGACATTGCTAAGGACAGCGGCTGTTCTAGCTCCCAGCCATATGGGCGCCATTCCATAGAATATGACAGGCTTCTCCTGATCAACGCTGTCCCTGAGCTTGTTCCACTCCACTTCCCTCATTTTCAATGGCTCAGCAAATGATCCCTCCACCTTGACATAAGCTAGCTGAAAGTTACTGAGCTTTAAAATATCCAGATAAAGACTACCCTCTGCCCCAATTCTCTGCTCTGAGATTTTTCCATCGGTATCAAGGCTCATCCCTATTTCCTCTGAGGAAGGAGATTCCACTATAACACCCTTTCCCATTCTAGGCTCAAATGTAGCGAGAATCCTGCAGAAATGATATCTGTGGACGAGGAACTGGTAAAGCCAGTGAGGCCCTCTTCCGCTGATTATAAGGGGCTTTGATGGATCCACATCGGGGGGTTTTATGAGAGGAAGATCTTTCGGCTCAAGAACTTCCTTTCTTATTATGAACTCGAGAAGCTGAACTTTATCTCCACTTAAGCTGAACTCAACAGGCATAGAGGTTGCTGAAGTACTTATTTAAAATCATTTATGAGGGCTTAGTGGAATAGCTCTCACGTTTTCTTTCCCTTTCTTTTCTAGGAGGGTTTTATAGAAAGATAGAACGTGGGATGCAGGCCCTGCTGCTATATAAATGATCTTTTCGCCTTCAGAGCTTATGCGTTCAGCAACAATCTCGGAGAAGGCAGGATCTTCACTAGAGAGGACAAGTCTTGATAAGGGAAGTTTTTGAATCTGCCTAAGATAGAGAAGGGAGTACATTGCTGCCGGATATGTAAGAGGAGTTCCTATAAGCCACATTTTTCTGCACTTCTCAAGAATTCCTCTTTCTTTAAGGATAAGAAGAAGGAGATAAACATCACATGGACCCATTTGCTCGGAAAAATCGATAGCGAGGTCAAACTCTTCCTTTACAAATTTTTCTGCAAGTCCATCATAGCATGCAAGCCTTCCAAGAGAAATCTCATTAATATATTCTAATGATTTTTCAAGTTGAATATCTTTAATATTAGAAAATATGTTAAAGCTCAAGAGAGGTCCTTTACCACGATTCCAAATTATATCGGGAAGGACATCCTCCCCTAAGTTCCTGAGAAGCTTTTTCACACCTTTCAGTACCTCCTCATTTGGGGACTTAATTACGGACGTTGTGAGTTCTTCTCTGATCACTCTTACATCTACTCTTCCCCACTTCATAATACCAGATAGAAGAGCAGCGAGAGATCCGCAGATCTCCTGCCCCTCCTCTACAGAGAATACCTCATAAGGAGGAGGTATATCGTCATGGAGGGATAGGGCTTGAGCTATACGCCTGCTCAGAGACTGCTGAAATGCCATTATCCTATAGTAGAGTCCAACTCTATGAATACCGCTTGTGGCTGCATGAAAAGTGAGGGGGGTCACTTCCAGTATTTTTCTGCAGTTCACAGCTTTTATCTCTCCATTTTTTATCTTTGAGTGGATTCCCCAAGAAGTATATTCTCCCTCTTCCTTAGTTGTAACTAAAGCATCAACTGCCAGGTGGAAGAGAGGTACCGATTCTATTGCTTTTATCAAGCGATAATCATCCTTCTCATGAGATATAAGGAGCGTGGTTCCTCCTGTTAGAAGATCTATGGAGAGATCCATCTTTTTAGATTTTATGCCCTGACACCACATTCCATGTGTTGTAAGAAATGTCCAGATTTTCCATGGATCTGAAAGGGTACCCGCTATTCTTCCCTCACCTCTTGGCTTGAAGTCTCCCCTCATCCTGAGGCATAGACTAGCTTGGACATCAGAGCCGGACAAACACAAGATTTACATCCTCCCTTAATCCAAAATCGCATTTCTTTCCCTCAATGACCTCTTTGAGTTCCTCTCCAAATTTATTCTTAGGAACTGGCCTCCATAACAGGGAAGCAAGTTCTATGCTCCCACCTTCTTTCTCATGGATCTTATTCACGAGCTCTATCAGGACATTTTTCGGGATCTCCCCGGCTAGCAGAATAGTACCTCCCCCTGAGGCTTCCTCCACTGCCCTAGAACTCCATTCTTCAATTTTTACAGAATCCGTCTTTAACTTCCCCAAACCTTTTTTCATTAACTCACATTCTATCATTTTACAATTATCGGAGCTTCTATCTGTACAGAGAAGGACTATTTCAGTAGATTTCCCCAGATTTTTTATAGATTCCGCTACCTTATTAAGAAGGGAAGGACTTATGATGGGAATAAGGACCACGAGTTTTCCATTCTTTGCACTTTCTATCTTATCATTTTCAACAATCTTATCGATATAATTCTCAGGGGAAGGTGCAAGTCCCTTTACATATTTTATCAGGGAGATTCTATGTCTGATGAGGCCATTTAGCTCTTTAGGCCTATCAAATGGTACTATAGAATCAGAATCCCCCTTCTCAGACAGGAGTAAATTGCATATTTCTGGGGATCCATAAAGAATGAGAGCGCACAAAAAGTTGTCGATAGAGAAAAACTTATGTCTTTCTTCGAAGAATTTTGTCAGATACTCCCTCCATTTCTTTAATTTCTCCTCGAAGGGAAAATTATCACGAGAGATGATAAGAGGATTAAGAATTCCTACTCCTGATGTTACCTCAGGGCCTAGAGGTTTACTACTTATGTAAAGCACAGCCTGAGATCCCAAGCCATTTGAGAAAAACTTTAATGAATCCTTTGGAGATTCCTGTGGGTCTTTTTTCAACTCAATGCAGATGTAACCTCCATTAAGCAAAAGAAGAATGTCTATTTCAGCAATACGAGGATTTGTGTAAACTATATCGGGATAGTACACGATAAAAGAAGGCTCAAGATAGGCATTTCTCAATATATCACAGGACATACTACACAAGAGGACAATCTCCTGAAAAACCTTAATTCAACGCTTATATATTTTTAAATGATCATACCTGATTCAATTAGCCTAATTTACAGTACTTCACTAATACTTTTTGCTAAGAAGATCTTGTAATCTATTTTACCAACTCATTCAATAAGCCGTCCATTCTAATGATTATTACACTGGGATATTCTGTTTCAGTTAAAATATCTTTTCCGATGTCCTGAAAATATTTATCAAGAAGAGCAGTTAGTACAAAAATGGATGGAAAATCCCACGTGTACCTATGTATATTCCAAGCGAGTTCTTTGAGTATCATCTGTGCAGATTTTTTCGTATCTTTAGATTTTATAATGCCGACTTTAAATTCAAGTGGATCAAAGATAGACCATCCGCTGAATATGACAGCCGCTGCCTTTTCAGAATCGATAAATTTGGCGATTTCCTGTAAAGAGGAATTAGAGGGATTAAAAGCCCGCTCAAGATATCGGTCGTCCCAATTATCCTCCTCATATAGTGCTATACAGTCTGCTACTTTATCATATATTGCTAGATCATAAACCTTGTCCTTAAAATACTCGTAGATCTTATTCTGAAGCTGCTTGGAACCTAGGATCCATAGGGGCATTACTTATCACCTTTACTGCTGCAGAGCCCTTCCACACCTCTTTTTATATCAGTTCCTTTTACTCGTACTGCTATACAATTATTAAAGGGCTTACTAGATAATTCTTCATCCAACTTCTGAATAAAGTTACTAATATTATATAAACTATTAGATTGTTTTGGTATAATATATATTAAGAAACAAAATTTGAATGAAGAATTATCGAGGAAAAGACCAAGCTGCTGATGGAGAAAATTTGTACTATTAAAGAAGTCGATCAATTTATCCTTAATGTCATTTACTCTGCTTTTTATTGATTCCTCACGGCAATTATTCGGATCAAAACCCCATTTCTTGCATTCTACTCCTACGAGAATATTTACCGATTTCTCTTGATCATGCATCTGAACCTCGATTATTCTATCGAGCTTCTTATGTTCTTTTTGTTCTTTTATCTTCTCACACCCACGACACACGTAGATACCTTCCTTGTCGAAGCAAATACAGTGAATCTCTATGTTGTCTTCTGAACATACCCTATATTTTTCCTTAAGCATACTGCGAAGCTCGCTAATAAAGCAATCACATTCTCCTTTAATAATATTAATTTCTTCTATTTGATCGCAACATTCTTTGAGGAGAGCTTCATCCTCCTGATGACAGTCGAACATTTCCATTTCACCCTTCCTTTAAGAAAAACAACGTAGATTTAAGAATATTAACCTCTTCTTGCAACTGTTCTGGAGGAAGTTTTTCAGGTAGTAGGGAGGGAGTACCCCTCTCATCAAGCTCGAGTTTTATTAAATTCGGGTAATTAACATAATACAATAAAATATTAGAGAAAGCAGCCTTTTTATCTTCTAGCTTCTTATCACTAATGATATAGCTCCTTATAGCAGAGAATGGCACTAAGCTATGGGTGGACATGAGTAAATAGAGGTCAAGAGAATAAAGTTTTTGGAATAGTTTGCTAAGAGCTCTTATATTAATTCCTATTTCAGGCTCTTCCATGATTAAAATTCCTCCTTTCTTTGCTTGAATGGCCGCTAGAATCATAAGAAGACAGTTTCTCTCGCCACAACTCAAATTTCTTATGTCAAGTTCTCCTCTTTTGGTTTTTACTTTGATTGTAGGAATACCATCAGTAAGACCCGGTTCTATACATGGACTGCCATCACAAATATTTAGATCATTCAATATTTTTTCTAAATTTTCAATGTTTTCTTTTTTCCCTATTCTATAAATTATTAAATTAATGAGAGCCTGTATTAAGGAGGATCCATCAGAACTCCATTCTCTTTCCTCTAAGTAGCTCCTTAGATCTGGCGAGCTTCTTTCCTTTTCCGGTGATACTAGCTCTTTTGGTGATGGCCTGTGAAAACTTATATAACTGATGAACCTC
The DNA here is from genome assembly GCF_003947435.1 of Candidatus Methanodesulfokora washburnensis. Classification (GTDB taxonomy): domain Archaea; phylum Korarchaeota; class Korarchaeia; order Korarchaeales; family Korarchaeaceae; genus Methanodesulfokora; species Methanodesulfokora washburnensis. Next base: position 17,973 of record NZ_RCOS01000081.1, on the reverse strand, counting down.
AAGTTTAAAATTTTATTGAGATCCTCCTGCAGATCTGATGATCTCTCCAGCTCTACAAGAGAATTCATGTCTATATGCTCCTTTATATTTTCAAAATCCTTCTCAATAGGTGTTCTCCCTTTCACAGATTCTATTAAGGCACTTACTATACTGCTTAGAATTTCAATATCTACTAATTTTTTATCTTTAGTTAATGTCCTCTCGTTACCTCTGATAAATAATGATATACCCCACTTCTCCGGTGGAATGTACGTCACTTTTATCCCGTTTTCCCTAGAGGAGAGAACAGAAATCTCCATCTTATCTGTTTCTTTGTTGATAAGATCTTTTAGATGCATACCGTTTAGATTCACGAGAGAACCCTTGAATATATCATCTTCGTCTTTAACTTCTCCTGACATTACTCTTCCCCAGAGTGCCAGTGCTTCTAGAAGCGAGGATTTTCCACCACCCATGGGACCCATTAATATTGTTACTTTCCCTAACTCAATCTCTTTTCTCTCAGAATAGCATTTATATCCCTTTATGCCGATTTTCACTCCCTCTAAGCCAACCTTCATTTTAAACACCCCAATTATTCAACTCCCTTTAATGAAACTGCTGTTGATAAGAGCTTAAGGTACCACTCTCCATCGTAACTTTCATCAACGCTGGATATCTTGAAGAGAGATCCAGGAGATAAGACAGATATCATATCTTTTGGCTTTTCTTCCCTCATTAACCATCCTCCCATAAGCTCCACTCTCCCAAAAATCCAATCAGCCCTTCCAAATCCTAATACTGAAAACTTATCTCCCTTTCTTATGATAGGAATATGAGAAATTGCCAGATATATCTCGTCCTTTTCCACACCTTTCCTACATAGAGAGTTTAGCGGTGTCTCGTCACTTATATGTGCCCTTACTAGGCCAGATTCTCCTCCGAACCTGATAAGCCTTGACTCTACCATTCTAAGTCTTTCTTTTAGATCTGTTGGAAGGAGGATATCGCATGCCACCCTGGTATCTCGTGTCTTTCCATAACTAAAACTATATATTTCGTATCCCTCTACTAATTCCCTAAAGTAAAGCGATGGAGCTTTCACCGTTCTTTTAACTCTTTCCATCTCAAAGCTAGTTCTATCTGAAAATCTGGGATTCAATTCAGCCAAAGATGCAGTGTTAATTTGCCATCTTCTTTTCTCGTCATCAAATGAGACTTCAATAAGCCAATTCTTTCCATCAGGTTTGAAATCAGATATAGGTGGAATCCCGGCTGAAGGTATTCCGCTAATCCTGCAGAATCCGCTGTATTTTCCTTTTGCCACGATTACTTTGTATATTCTTCCGTGAGAAGTTGAAAGAGGAGCTGGAATGAAGTATCTCCAGCTATTACCAAATTTTGCAGCAAAATAAGTGGCTCTTATCACTATTTCTCTATTTCTCACCTTATTTTCTATCTCTTCAAGCTCTATTTTTGCCACTTCGCTTAGTAAGGTCATCGTGGCTCCTCCGACTGTATAGGCACTCGGAATAGAGTAACTTCTCACAAATTCTGTGGGAGAAAGCTCCTCCACCCTGCCGAAGAAAAGAGGGGTTACCTGCTCAAACCTCAGAGATATGCTTCCATTCATACTTCCTCACCTAGGACTAATGGTCTTGACTCCCTAAATGCCCCAAGAAGAGCGGCAACCCCATTAAGAATCTCAGATAAAAGACAGGATCTTCCTCTCGGAGTTATCACGCTTATCTCTCTTAAAGGAGCTAGCTGCCTCAAAAGCTCTGCATCTACACCAGCTCTTCTTGCAGAGGATTCGTAAAGATTATAGCATTCCTCGCTGTTTAGATCTGTCTTCACCTCTACTACATCCCTTGAAAAGCCTCTGACAGGTTTAACATGGCCATTTAATATCAGAAAGCCCCAGCTTCCGCTTCTGATGGATGAGCCGAGAGCCAGCGTAAGAAGTAACTCCTTCAGTTTTTCTATTTCTATTAAGCTCATTGGAATATATCCCTCTCTTCCCCTGTACACTATGTGAAGACAATCCTTCTCTCCAGATGGATACCTCACAGCTTTAGCTTTCTCCTCTACAAAATTAGATACCATTTCAATAGATTTTCTAAGCGGGAAGAAGGCATCTACAAGCAAAATTGATGAGCTCTGAGTGGCCCTCTTACCTAGACCAGGGAACTGATAGATAACATTTTTCTCTCGGAGAACTTTTTCAGCAAAGCGATCCTTAACCTCTATTACACTCCTTGAAAAGGTCTTCCTAGTAGATAGGACAGTCTGAATGGATATTTCAGCCGGAATCATTGTAAGAACGTCATCCCCTCCAGAATATACCACCAATCCTCCCTTTTCCTCTATCTGCTTTGCAGTTTTTGTTGATAGAATCGTAAGAGCCCTGCTTATCATCAGACCGTAACTTATGCTTGGTATCCATCTAGTTAACAGATCCTCTTCTTTGATAGAAGGAGTGTCTCCCTTAAGGATGGATAGAGGGATCATATCCATTAACTTCTTTTGGTGAATGCCTGATCCCTCGAGAAGATCCCTCATAGAGTCACCGTCTGACTTCACAATAGCGAAATAATCAGAGAGAGATCTTACAATGCAAAGAGATCCTATAATGCGGTCAGTTCCTTCAGGCAATACTTTTTCTATTTCAAGCCAAGCTAGAGGACTATCTCTCAAACTCATGAAAATAGAGGTAGGAGCTTCTTTCATAGTACATTCTAGTAAATCCAAAGCCCTTTTTGCATCTTCTCCTAATTCGGCAAATCTCTCAGCTCTAATGTAATGCTCCCTGTAGAAAGCAGTGAGATACTTGTCAAGCATATTAGCTACTTCCTTTGGAGCTTTGTTATAGAGAATCTCGTAGGAGGATGACTTCACAAGCCTTGCCTTTGAAAGCCCATAGATCTTGGAAAATATCCCCTTTAGTTTACCTAGATCATCCATCCATTTGCTCAGCCTATCCTTATCTAGCTTATCTGGCGACGCAAGTAGGGACAAGAGGGTATATGCGAAAGGAGCTCCTGCAATGGTCTCTGTAGATGGATAAGCCTTTTCTTTGTACTCGATTTTAATCCCCATAGATCTATCTAATATTTTGTCGATCGAATTTCTTAAACATCTTCTTATGAGACAATGAAAACAGAGCCTTTCTCCATCCCTGATAATTATCCCCCTTTCTCCATCCCTGATAATTATCCCCTCCTTATCATGCAATTTTCCGAGCAATTTTCTGAGTTCCTCTCTATCCTCTTTTTTCTCCAGATTTTCCAATCTTTTCACTCCTATGATAGCTTCCCTTTTCCAGCATACATTACAGAGATCTTCTTTTTTCTCTATCCTTATCGGAGCTTCAAGAACCCTGCCGTCTACTCTTGTTCTCGTAAAGGAGTAGTGAATTGATGATAGCGCTTTGATGAATATGCTCCAACATAGGATGAGGGATTGTACTCCTTTTGCGTCCTTTCCTAGCTCTTTTATCCTCTTTATCTCACTAATCTCCTTCTCTGATAAAGCTCCACTCTCAAGAAGTTCTTTCAGAAGCTCCTCCCTTTCCTTGTCATCTATAGGAACTTTTAAGTAGGCTATTGCGATATCAAATGGCATCTCCTCCTTTTGTTTATCTATAAGATCTAATTTCATTGATATGATTTTACCCTTCGCAGATTCATCGATATCCTTGAGATCTCTATCGAGTTGCTCCTTAAATTGCTCAGTTATAATATTCCATATCTCCTTATATAGCTCTTTTATCCTTCTCACAAAATATTCAACTTTATATCCTGGAACTAAGATAATTCCAGTACCTGGTATAGATGGCGTTAAAATTTCTTCCAAAAACTCTTCTTTTGTAATCTCCCCAAAAATGGATCCTAGATAGGCATCATAAAGAGAGGATGAATAAAGAGATGGCTTTATCACGGAATCCGGCCCTATTTCGTCCGATAATGATTTAAGAACGTAGAATGTGAGAAGAGAGATTAGATAGCTTCCAGCCCAGAGATCCCTAGGTATTTTGGATGTGCTTATAAAGCCTTGCTTATTACAGATCTCCCAGCTTATTATTCCAATCTGCGTGTCACTAAGCATGAATGGGAGAATGGAGTACATGTGATCTAGGGCAGTAATATGAGGGCTTCTTGGATCTGCTGGAATAAGAGTGAGCTTGGATATGAGCTCGTTTGAGAGATCTCTTTCATAGACCTCCTTTACAGATGTGACAAATGCTGATGGGATTACTCTCCATAAAGCATGATATTCCATTCCCTTTGCTTTAGAAGCAGCATCTATAAGCTTCTTACAGAAAATATCGATAGATTCCCTAAATTTATTGTCCTTATTCATAAAAACCCCTAGCTCTTCTGTTAAATCTATCTCTGAAAGGTCTACAGGATGCTTAAAAATGACTTTACTAACTTTACTGACAGAATCTTTAGCGATAAATCCAGTTATATCGATTGAACCGGATATAAGCTTTAGATAGTTCTCCTTAACTAAAAGGTTTTCTTTAAGTGCCTTTTTGATTTTTTCAGAGAGATCTTTATCCAATAAATCATGGACAAATCTGGCTACTATATATAGGGATACTTTATCCTGCGGTTCGGTATCTGGGCGAAGAATATCATTTCCAAGCACTTCTCTGATAATGGATTCATCAATTTGTTTTGCAAGTCTCTCTGCGGCCGACTCATCTATCAGAGAGAGGCAGGATACGAGATATCTAAATGGTGAACTATAGAGGATTGCTGCCATCTTCATTGCCATTAATTCCTGATCCATCAAATAACACCTCCCGCTGATTCTATCCCGAGTATCCCATATCCAACTGTTGTTTTTCCGCCTATTCCTTCATTTATTACTTCAGATACCCATTTTCCAACTTCTTTAGGTAAATCTTTTTCTTTATCCTTAATAGCGACAAAGAATCTGAACTTTACACCTTTTGCCACAACAGGATAGATTATAGGCACAGGAGAAGCCCTATGCTCCCTAGGATCCTTGTATATGGGAGTTATGACGTCTGGCTCCAGCAAACCTTTCTTCCCAGCATCCACTGGGTATGCATCTGTCACCAGAACTTTAGAGATAGACGTAGAAGCCCCTCCGAGCAATTCTTCTACATTTTCATATTTTATTCCTGTTAAATAACTTCTCAAAGAACCCTTAATACTAGAGCCTGGTATAAAGGGAAATCCAAGAACTGGATGAAGAATAGTTCCTATCTCAAAGATAAGGGACGTAGAATCGTTCTTTGCATGAACTATAAGTCTAGATTTAGTTGAGACAATTACATCTATTACGGTGCCATATTCCTGCTTCAAGGCTTCTGCCCAAGAAGATAAGATACTATCCACTAGAGGTTTAACCTCAGCGAAATTTTCATTTACGCACCTAATGAGACGTTCCAGAAGATCTTTCTTACCCTCTTTTTGCTGGGATCCAGCAAGATTTATAAGACCAATTCTACACAATAAAATAGGATTTTCACATGAATTTAACATTTCCTTTAAATCAATACCGTACAACTTCATTTCATCTCCAATCAAAAAACCTTCACCTCCTCATATCTGTATCCACATTTCTCCAAATATTCCCTGATCGATCTGCTTAGCACATCATAGGCTTTCATGAGATCATCCTGTGCCTTGACCCCTTCCCTCATTTCACGAGACTTCCATAGAATAGGATGAGGCCAGTCCCTAGACTTGAAAATGCACACAGATGCGTATGTTTTGTGAACGCTGACTATGAGAGGCGAGGCTCTTCTAGCAATTTTACCTCCTTTTATGTAATATCCGGACTCTATACGACCTTTCGGCATGGCACTTCTTGGAAGACCCAAGATCCATCCAGTAAGTTGATCTCTCAGAGGATCTCGGCCAAGAACTCTCATTCTGCCAGTTCTTAAGGTGAAATTCTGAATATCTTGCAACATCTTCATGACATTGTTATGCTTCAAATAGAGTAGCTCAAAGTGACCTGGAGCCAGAAGAGGAATTGGTGGGGGATTTTTGCTCTCTGAAGCTGGAATTAAACTTCTCAGTATCCTTTTTATGGTTTCAGCATCAATATTTTCGCTTTTTAGATTCAAGAACATTCCAGCTGTATCCTCTATGACATCAAAATCTAGGGATCCAAACCCTCTTCTAGATCCTTTTCCTAAGCCTGAGAGGAGAAGGGATATTATGAAGCTACCAGAAGCTCTCCTTATGTCTTCGTATTCAGGTTTCTCGTCCTTATAGCTGAAGACCTTAAGTTCTATAATCCCCGCTATATCTTTTATGAACGTAATATCTTTTTTCTTCAACAGCAGATATCTTATTCTAGGTAAATCCTGTATCTTTTCCGCAGAATCGTAACACACTTTGCTAGTAAAAGATCTTATTACTATTCTGGAGGCAGTAGCTTTCCCTTCCGTTGTTCCTAGAATAGCTCCTTCCTTTTTCCTGAGGTTATTAATGAAATCCTCGTCTTTTATCCCGTCTCTCCATAAAGTTGCCCCCAGAACAGCCCTAAACCACCATCTCCAAACTCCCTTTAGGCTTGTTGGTCTTAGCTCCTCTCCTTGGAACTCATGTTTTGACTCGGTATCATACCCACCTAGAAGAAGAGGAGATGAATTCCAGAACTTTACCTTCAAAAGAGGATTAAGCAATGTCATCCCCCAGTAAACAGGGACTCTCCAAACTTTCTTATCCATTTGGCAAATCTAAGTATCTGATAGTCAAGAATATAAGTTCCTTCATCCTTAGGCTCTCCAAAGACGTCTATTATTGATTTGAGGGATCCATCGGTGTTTACCCCTATCTCATTTAAGAAACAGCATATCAGGGATCCATATATAGCATAGCTTAGATCCTCGTCTTTTACGATAGGAGGTATAAATTCCTCCTCCTTCATTCGGGTTAAGGTCGTTTTAATAAGATCCTCCCCTGCTTTTGAGTAGATAAAAGCAAGTGTTGGAAGAGATCCTGAATAGTAAAAGAAGCTGTACATACCTCTGCAACGGGCACGTATCCCTTTATTTAACTCCCTTCTACCTTCCACACCTCTCTTGACCTTTGAGAGCAACTCAAATGCTATCTTCCCTATTTTTCTGTCATCCAAAATGATTTCGGACTTCATTCTTACCACCCACAGAATTTTATAATGCCCTTTCCTATAGTCTCATGTCCTCCTAAGATAAGATAGAAATCCTTTTGACCGTTTGCTACTACCTTTCTGAGCTCATCTATCGGATCTATTGATACACCAGGCTTTCTAGGTGATAATGCAATTAAGGCCGTTACAAACATAGTGGACTCAGGAACATATTCCTCCGTCCAGAGAGCACCCTCTTTCACCGTCTTTGTTCTGTAATCAAGTGAAATTCTTGTCACAGACATAGTTGATCTGGAGATAAATGGAACTCCCTCATCATCAGGTAGCACTACTGCCCTTTCTTGAATAAAATCAACTGATATAGGAATATTTAAGCTAGATATTAGGCTTTTAATTTTCTGACCAATATTAGATTCTTCAATAGCGTCAAAGATTCTATCCCTCAACATGACTTTATTCTTAATGATGATTTTACTACTGCCTGCAACAGCAACGCCCTTGCTTTTTGATATTTGAATTATTTCGTTTATTACAGTTGCCAGATTGGAGTATCCGCAGAGCTCAAATATCTTTTTGGCATTTTCTAACATGATAGGACAGGTTACAAACGAAACAACTCCTCTTAATGATGGTACAGGTACTATGAAGGATTTTGCATCAGTCACTAGAAGAGACCCCGCATGCTCATGCGCCCTTTCTCTTTCAGGTCCGAATATGATAGTTTCTTCATCTGAAGCTTTACTAATATCTCCTCCAGAGCTTCCTTCGGCTTTTTTGATCCTATAAGTAGTTCTAAGAGCCCCTTTTATACTGCTCCCCCAGATCACTGGAAGACCTAAAAAGTCCCTTTGAATTGGAAGATCCACGTATTCCCCTTCTTCTTTCCCAGTTCCTGCATGAATTGGAGTTACAGCAAAAAGAAGATACGGAACACCTCTACTACATGTTTGAATGTTCATTAGGCTACCCCCTTGCATAGAGCACAGGAAGATATCATAAGGAAAAATAAAAAGTTTTCTATTCAACTATTTGTTCCAAAATATGTACACTATTTGTTTCACTTCTAGGCAGATCTTTTCCTTTATGTTATATTTCCAAACATTGAGAATATTATGTCTACCTCAATCCTCTTTGCATTGAGACGGTGTTATGTCGGATGGTTTTGAGGATGATGAGCTTTTCTTTCAATCCTCTTTGCATTGAGACAGTCTACCTCGTTGCAGTAAAGGGCGTAAGGGTAGCACAACCTTTCAATCCTCTTTGCATTGAGACAAACTCCTCAGCCTCTTGGCATCGCTTAACACCTCGCCTTTCAATCCTCTTTGCATTGAGAATTTAACGAATCAGATCCAATTCCTCTAGCTCAGACGATGGCTTTCAATCCTCTTTGCATTGAGAATTCTGCGGGTGGTGCGACTAAAATAACCCGTGCCGGGACCTTTCAATCCTCTTTGCATTGAGAAGCCGCCGGGCTCCACGGGCAGGGTTGTGATGACTGTGGCTTTCAATCCTCTTTGCATTGAGAACGTGAGGTTGAAGAAGAGCGGGTCGTAGGACGACCTGTCTTTCAATCCTCTTTGCATTGAGAAACCAACTTCGTGTCCAACTGGACGCACTACCACGAGAACTTTCAATCCTCTTTGCATTGAGAAACGCAGAAGCTGAGTATGAGCAAGTAAGAAAGCAGAAAGCTTTCAATCCTCTTTGCATTGAGAAGTCTTAAATAAAAATTTTTTGTTTCCGTCGCAATAAAACTTTCAATCCTCTTTGCATTGAGAAGTAAAGTATAACACAGGCTTCGGAAGGAAACCGACAGTCTCTTTCAATCCTCTTTGCATTGAGAAAGATATGTAGAGATCTTGAACAAAACGACAGATCAAGACTTTCAATCCTCTTTGCATTGAGAATAAAGCAGAGACCATGAGGATCTGAGGTTGTGCACCTACTTTCAATCCTCTTTGCATTGAGAAACAAGAAGGACGACCTCAGGTACTGCCTCAGGCTGGCAACTTTCAATCCTCTTTGCATTGAGAAGAACCTCCTGCCCGAAGGCGGGAAGCACGGCAACAACCACTTTCAATCCTCTTTGCATTGAGAATACTACTCATGATGAGCGAGACCAGAATAAAGGCACTTGCTTTCAATCCTCTTTGCATTGAGAACCCAAAGCTTTACCCATTATGAAACAGTATCCGCTTTATCTTTCAATCCTCTTTGCATTGAGAAACTGCTAGCCCTACTCCCTGTAGTGCCCGTTTTGGCTACCCCTTTCAATCCTCTTTGCATTGAGAAACCTTCAAAGTGAAGAGCATAGAGGAGATTGTGGGTATCCTTTCAATCCTCTTTGCATTGAGAATGTTTTCTTTTCAGCAAAAGACATAATAGCTGAGATAACTTTCAATCCTCTTTGCATTGAGAAATACCCAGATAAAAAGTAGAACGAAGCTATTGCCCTAGACTTTCAATCCTCTTTGCATTGAGAAACCATATGCCACTGTAATGGCACACAGAACCAAGCCAGATGCTTTCAATCCTCTTTGCATTGAGAATGCGTACGCCGCACCTATGAGGAGGGGTATCACCTTCGCTTTCAATCCTCTTTGCATTGAGAAGCACAGTCGGGGATCTGGACAATCCAGGAATATTTTTCGCTTTCAATCCTCTTTGCATTGAGAAACGTGGTGCAGGATGTGAAAAGCCAGCTGGGAGAACCAACCTTTCAATCCTCTTTGCATTGAGAAGCGGAAAGAAGTCCTCCGGCCACGATAACCTCGGGTGGTCTTTCAATCCTCTTTGCATTGAGAATCCACATAGTTTGGGACTACGAGACCGGAAGGTACAGCACTTTCAATCCTCTTTGCATTGAGAAGTGGAGCCCAGAGGACGTGGAGAGGGTCGCAGATGCGCTTTCAATCCTCTTTGCATTGAGAAGGACAGGTGGATAGCGGTCAGGACGCCCCTCACCATGGCTTTCAATCCTCTTTGCATTGAGAACAACATCCAAAAAAGAAAATAACAGCAAAATAGAGGAAACTTTCAATCCTCTTTGCATTGAGAATATCTCTGGAATAGGTAATGTTACCTTACCTAACACACTTTCAATCCTCTTTGCATTGAGAAGTGTGATGTACGAGGTAAGGACGTGGGACAGGAGATTTAACCTTTCAATCCTCTTTGCATTGAGAAGGACGATAAGGTTGCTCAGGAGGATAGAGAGGGCGAAGCTTTCAATCCTCTTTGCATTGAGAATGATCAGGTTAAGAGAGCTATAATCGAGACCAAATTACCTTTCAATCCTCTTTGCATTGAGAAAAGCGTTGCCAAGAGATCTGCATTGCCCCGCTCACGATGCTTTCAATCCTCTTTGCATTGAGAAACCTATTCTAACAGGATTGGGCTTTCTAGGAATGATAATAAACTTTCAATCCTCTTTGCATTGAGAAGTTTGGGGAGTTCAAAAACTTGCACCGGTTCCTCAACCTTTCAATCCTCTTTGCATTGAGAAGTTTGGGAGGGAGAGGTATGAAGGATGGGATGATCACTTTCAATCCTCTTTGCATTGAGAAACAAAAGAATGCTCAACAGGTATGAGGAGAATGCAAAGCTTTCAATCCTCTTTGCATTGAGAATTCTGCCAAAGATGCCCGAAAGGATGAAAGCTACACTCTTTCAATCCTCTTTGCATTGAGAAAGAGCCTTATCAGGAGAATCCTGGAGAGAGCGAATGAGCGCTACACTCTTTCAATCCTCTTTGCATTGAGAAAAGAGGCCTACAGGTTGCTGATGGAGGCGCCGGACAAGACTTTCAATCCTCTTTGCATTGAGAAAAAGAAGGAGGAAAAAGTTGAAGAGGAGGAAATAGAATCTTTCAATCCTCTTTGCATTGAGAAGGGCTAAGCTCAAGAAGATGGGCTACACTGATGCTGACTTCTTTCAATCCTCTTTGCATTGAGAAAGAAGCTGCTCCTGTTGCATACGTTATCTTTATTCTTTTCCTTTCAATCCTCTTTGCATTGAGAAGGCTTCTTCATATCGGCAGGTGAGTCGAACAACTTTACTTTCAATCCTCTTTGCATTGAGAAGCTCTTCACCTACATAATCCAGAGCATATTTAAATACACTTTCAATCCTCTTTGCATTGAGAAATAGCGGGAATTCAGGAGTGGGCAATAAAGAAGCTTGGCTTTCAATCCTCTTTGCATTGAGAAGGATCGCAGAAAGCAAGGCTGTACAGGCTGATAATCAACTTTCAATCCTCTTTGCATTGAGAATCGGGATTCAGGGTTTACGGGCCTTTTGTCGGCCCATACTTTCAATCCTCTTTGCATTGAGAATATGAGCTTGAAGACCTTGAGAAGGCTGTCAACTGCACTTTCAATCCTCTTTGCATTGAGAAGATGAGGACGTGATAAAAGACCTTTTAACAATAGTTGACTTTCAATCCTCTTTGCATTGAGAAACTTCTTGGGATAATCTACCTTGCTGTGTTCAGGAAGACTTTCAATCCTCTTTGCATTGAGAAATTATAATGGTGTTACAGTATCTGCTGTTGTAAACTATGCCTTTCAATCCTCTTTGCATTGAGAAACTTATCGCTGATGCACTTGAACAGCTTCTTAGCTCCTATCTTTCAATCCTCTTTGCATTGAGAAGAAAGGACATGCAACGATGACGAGGCTTTTCACTTTGAGTCTTTCAATCCTCTTTGCATTGAGAAAACTGACTTTGGCGTGCACTACTATGTGCAGGCTGAAACCTTTCAATCCTCTTTGCATTGAGAAAGAGACAGCCAGTATCTTAGAAAGAAAACTACTACTATCCTTTCAATCCTCTTTGCATTGAGAAGAAAATTCATCTAGAGAATCTCGAGAAAAAGGGATATTTCTTTCAATCCTCTTTGCATTGAGAAATTATCTCTGTGCTGACCATTCTAGATCATCCCTCCTTCTTTCAATCCTCTTTGCATTGAGAAAAAACTTAGTAAGGCACATGAGGGATTACGATCATTTCGCTTTCAATCCTCTTTGCATTGAGAAGTATATCTTTTTGCACTCTCCTATTCCCTCAACAGCCTTAATCTTTCAATCCTCTTTGCATTGAGAAGGAATGAGCATATCGCAGTATATTTCCTTCTTGATTCACTTTCAATCCTCTTTGCATTGAGAATCCTCAATCAGCTCAATCAGAAACAGGGCAATGGCAACTTTCAATCCTCTTTGCATTGAGAAACGCTATTACAACCTCTCCATTCCTCTCATCAACAGCTTTCAATCCTCTTTGCATTGAGAAACCCACAGGCACACCACGTGGAACAGCTCAAGATATATACTTTCAATCCTCTTTGCATTGAGAATCCGTTTCTCCGTTTGATCCCGCATTTTTACATGATCCTCTTTCAATCCTCTTTGCATTGAGAAGTTTACTTTACATGAAAGGAGCTCTCTGGCAAACATGTCTTTCAATCCTCTTTGCATTGAGAAGGGAATCTGAGTAGGCTGAGAGGGCTGTTAAAAACACAACTTTCAATCCTCTTTGCATTGAGAATTATTCAGCCTATGCAGGCTATTCATATCGCATAACAGGCTTTCAATCCTCTTTGCATTGAGAAGGGCAACATATCCCAGACCGTTTGGAGCGTGCTCGCTGTCTTTCAATCCTCTTTGCATTGAGAAACTTTTCCTTGTTGAAAAAGGAGGGAGGTGTTTCCTGACTTTCAATCCTCTTTGCATTGAGAAACGGGACTTGATGTCCCTGCCTCAATATATATATGGATCAAGACTTTCAATCCTCTTTGCATTGAGAAAGGAACCATAGGGAACATATTCGCCGCAGTATGGGCACCTTTCAATCCTCTTTGCATTGAGAAAGTTGCCTAGATTCATGTTTGCAGCTGAGAAGGTTACAGCTTTCAATCCTCTTTGCATTGAGAAGAAGACACTTCAAATTTTACTTCAAATGCCCGATCTGTGGCTTTCAATCCTCTTTGCATTGAGAACAGTTTCTGATGCTATAAACAACTTTTTAAACTCATTAACTTTCAATCCTCTTTGCATTGAGAACCTACCTACCCCTAGTGTCTTTAAAAAGCCGAAAAAGCTTTCAATCCTCTTTGCATTGAGAATTATATCAGGCTGGACGATAATATTGGCTATTCGAATAACTTTCAATCCTCTTTGCATTGAGAAAGAAGACAGTAGGTGAGGAGGACGTGTCGGACATAGTCTTTCAATCCTCTTTGCATTGAGAAACATATCCTATTCAGATCTAGATGACTATCTGAGACTTCATCTTTCAATCCTCTTTGCATTGAGAAGAGGGGCTGTACTACCTCAACCAAGCGGGCATACTGACTTCTTTCAATCCTCTTTGCATTGAGAAAGCTCCACGACCGGCTTGATGAACCCTGTCGTGTAGACGTCTTTCAATCCTCTTTGCATTGAGAAACGACGCCGTAGGCCACCGTAATCAGGGTGGCGATGAGGCTTTCAATCCTCTTTGCATTGAGAAACGTGCCATAGACCCAGTAGCCTACCGACAGGGGAAGTTTGTCCTTTCAATCCTCTTTGCATTGAGAAAGCTGGGATATAGGTTTAGCAAAATAGATCTCCTCAGGTTCTTTCAATCCTCTTTGCATTGAGAAGCACCGCCATCAAATGTGTTCAGCGAAGTTCCGGCTGAACTTTCAATCCTCTTTGCATTGAGAAGGAAAGATTATCGGCTCCGGTTGGAATGAACTCTGGATCTTTCAATCCTCTTTGCATTGAGAAGGGGATGCAGGATGATGGGAAGCGAAATGCATAGCAAAAACTTTCAATCCTCTTTGCATTGAGAAACGTTCCTTATCATCACCCTGAGGGGGTCAATCGGAACCCCTTTCAATCCTCTTTGCATTGAGAATTCCCTTTTCTCTCAAACATATCTGAAAGAAGTAAGCTTTCAATCCTCTTTGCATTGAGAATTATCCAAGAAGAAAGGTGATTAGATGAGGATCATAGTCCTTTCAATCCTCTTTGCATTGAGAAGGAGGTATGGGCAGGTGATCTACTTCCTCGGATCGGCGACTTTCAATCCTCTTTGCATTGAGAATGTCCTATATTCCTTGGTTATCTGGATGGAAATATAGACTTTCAATCCTCTTTGCATTGAGAAGTATCCCTCGGTTACCTTTCTCAGTTGCTCGTACCTTTCTTTCAATCCTCTTTGCATTGAGAAACACCGCTGTTATCAAAGCAGCAACTGCGGAGATTATCTTTCAATCCTCTTTGCATTGAGAAACATGTTCCAGAGGGCGGCAGCTGAGGCCAGATACCTAGCTTTCAATCCTCTTTGCATTGAGAAGTGACGGGTGCCTGCACGTCGACACGCCCTATGAGGCTACTTTCAATCCTCTTTGCATTGAGAAAGGAGATGCCTCTGGAGGAAAAGGCTGAGGCAACTGAAGCCTTTCAATCCTCTTTGCATTGAGAAGAGTGAGCGCACATGTCCGGCTTGGTTGCAAAAACTTCTACTTTCAATCCTCTTTGCATTGAGAAAAGCGCCGGATGTAGATTGATAAGCTCTCATAAGAAGGACCTTTCAATCCTCTTTGCATTGAGAAAAAAAATAAAGAAGATTGGGATTATGGATCTTCTCCCCTCACTTTCAATCCTCTTTGCATTGAGAAGTGCCCCAGAGAAGAGTCTTGGGACGAAGCGGTACGGCGCTTTCAATCCTCTTTGCATTGAGAACCTGTACAGCCGCACCGTGGCGCCGTCGCCCAGAGCTTTCAATCCTCTTTGCATTGAGAATTGGCTTAGCTTACGCATACAGAGACGTGAACAACAGGCTTTCAATCCTCTTTGCATTGAGAAACTGAGGCGATTTTTCTATTGGACAGACAAAGTCGGATCTTTCAATCCTCTTTGCATTGAGAAAAGGTGATCTGGATGAGTTGTTGGGAGTGTATATGGTACTTTCAATCCTCTTTGCATTGAGAAACGAAGGTGCATCCTAGAGAGCCATTCAATGACGTAATAACTTTCAATCCTCTTTGCATTGAGAAGCACTTTCGTCGTATATATCGCCCTCTTTTATTGCCTTAGCTTTCAATCCTCTTTGCATTGAGAAATAGCAATGATGGCAATAATATACACAAACATGAAATAGGCTTTCAATCCTCTTTGCATTGAGAAACGAGCGATGGCTTCTACAACGTAAACTTCAAGGAGCTTAACTTTCAATCCTCTTTGCATTGAGAATTGGATGTGGTCTTTCTACAATCTGTTCAAAAATACAGCTTTCAATCCTCTTTGCATTGAGAATGGACACACAACAACATCGGCACAGTGGATGTTCTACATCTTTCAATCCTCTTTGCATTGAGAAGCAAACTGTCTGAATCCAGAACTGTAATGGAAACCCTGCACCTTTCAATCCTCTTTGCATTGAGAAACACAACAATTAGGAAAGCAATAACAAAAAAGTAAGAAACTTTCAATCCTCTTTGCATTGAGAAAATCAGGTACTGCTCATATCTGGTGAACTTCAGGGGAGTCTTTCAATCCTCTTTGCATTGAGAATCGGTAAACCCTGTCCATGCCACAGTTGGCAAAGACGTCTTTCAATCCTCTTTGCATTGAGAAATTCTGAAAGCTCGAAAGAGCTAGGGTCAAGGGATCTTACTTTCAATCCTCTTTGCATTGAGAACATTTTTATAATCCTCCTTTTTACATTAGTGCAATAATGTCTTTCAATCCTCTTTGCATTGAGAATTGTGGATATAAAGAACAGGAAGGTCTACTTTGTCACGGCTTTCAATCCTCTTTGCATTGAGAATTACGATATCAATAGCCACAGCAGGCACACATACGTCTTTCAATCCTCTTTGCATTGAGAATTATATACAATTTAGAATCAGACACTAATGTCATTTGCTTTCAATCCTCTTTGCATTGAGAATGAACCACCTTATATCCCTAGAAAGAAGTATAAGGTAGATCTTTCAATCCTCTTTGCATTGAGAATCACACTCCCGGCCTTTTCAAACCGAACGGGTCTGAGCTTTCAATCCTCTTTGCATTGAGAAACTATTCATTCAGCATATTGGACTACTATAGAAAATTCTTTCAATCCTCTTTGCATTGAGAAGAGCCTAAAAAACGAGGTGGTGATATGATAGAGGAAAAAGCTTTCAATCCTCTTTGCATTGAGAAGGATCTCATAAAGAAGGCGGATGATTACCTTTTTGAAACTTTCAATCCTCTTTGCATTGAGAATGATGCTATTCCACAAAAATGGTGGCAATATAATTCAGACTTTCAATCCTCTTTGCATTGAGAAACATGCTTTGGGACAACACGGGGGATTTCGAAACGTTTTCTTTCAATCCTCTTTGCATTGAGAATTCATCTGTTGGTTTTTCTCTCTTTTTCATAACAACACTTTCAATCCTCTTTGCATTGAGAAGCGGCGGTGGTGGTGGGGCAGGAGGAACACCAGCAACACTTTCAATCCTCTTTGCATTGAGAATGGACGAGAACTTTCTAGTGCGATATTTTGCCATAAGCTTTCAATCCTCTTTGCATTGAGAAACCTGGGGGAGAAGGAACTTCCAAAGCTGGAGATAAAGCTTTCAATCCTCTTTGCATTGAGAAAGTGGTGAGATGCGATCGATATGGTATGTCTATCGATAAAGCTTTCAATCCTCTTTGCATTGAGAAACGGCAACTTTGGTGCTCTCGGTGGCTGTTGTGAAAATGCACTTTCAATCCTCTTTGCATTGAGAAGGAATATTTCCAAGATAAACTGAGATTGAGCGATAAATACTTTCAATCCTCTTTGCATTGAGAAACGGGGGTAGAAGGTGAAGGTTGGGAGTCCCTAGCATATATCTTTCAATCCTCTTTGCATTGAGAAAATATAAGTGTAATATTCTCCACATATAGGACACTTACTTTCAATCCTCTTTGCATTGAGAATGTTTGGATTACCGCAACTAAAATCAGGTATCATGTTCTCTTTCAATCCTCTTTGCATTGAGAATCCCGTAATAATGAAAGCTGTTGAGGAAGGCAAATCTGTCTTTCAATCCTCTTTGCATTGAGAAACCATAGTAGCCTTTGATGACACCCAAAAATCTGTTACACTTTCAATCCTCTTTGCATTGAGAAGAGGGGAGGGAGCAGACCCTGAGCTCCAGAGGTATGTACTTTCAATCCTCTTTGCATTGAGAAGGAAGAGGTGATCCTTCAATGTGCCATATACTTCACAAAGCTTTCAATCCTCTTTGCATTGAGAAAACAGATATTACTCAATAAACTTCTTCAGCATATTTGAACTTTCAATCCTCTTTGCATTGAGAATACTTCTCCACTTTATCTGAGGAGGTGGGAATATAGCTTTCAATCCTCTTTGCATTGAGAAGTAGTACAGCCCCTCGTAGATGGCGAACAGGGCAACAGCTTTCAATCCTCTTTGCATTGAGAAACGTGGGTTTATAACGGTAGCGAGTCGATAAACATATTCGCCTTTCAATCCTCTTTGCATTGAGAAGCAGGTGCTGTGGTGAGACAGCAGTCCTATCGGACACAACTTTCAATCCTCTTTGCATTGAGAAACGTGTTGAGCAACCGAATTGTTTCAGAGGTAAAAATAGCTTTCAATCCTCTTTGCATTGAGAATAAATTTCTCCCCCCTCCTCTCCCTCCCCTCCCAAAGCACTTTCAATCCTCTTTGCATTGAGAATTCAGGCACAGGAGAAATGTAAGGGTGATCCTTGTGTCTTTCAATCCTCTTTGCATTGAGACGAGAGAAAGATGATCATAAATGTGGATGCTCTAAAGGCTTTCAATCCTCTTTGCATTGAGACATTACCGATATGCATACAGCCATAATATA
>NZ_RCOS01000080.1 GCF_003947435.1 Candidatus Methanodesulfokora washburnensis | reverse complement strand
CATTAATGGAAGTTTGAAGCTAAATTTATAAGTCACAGAAATCGAAAAATCTAGCCGGGGTGCCCTAGCCAGAGAGTTGGGCTCGGCAAGGTAGGGGGTCGGACTCGAGATCCGATGGCCCGCTGGGCCACGTGGGTTCAAATCCCACCCCCGGCGTTCTCTTAAGTAAAATATGGATCACTATGGTTTTGGTATATCTGCCTGTGTAGAAATCTCCAGCGGTTTTCTGAAGCGACAATCTTCCTGTGCTTGGGAAAACTTCATTAAAAGTAGACTTAGGTTTATACTTAACTCTAATTTATTGAAGATATAATTATATGAAAATAAAAAAGTGCGAACTAAAAGCGCAACACTTATATATTGTTTGTATCTACTCCCTGTTAATATAATAAATTATTTTTATTTATCTTTATCCTCCCCTCAAGAATTCCTCTGCTAGGTTTCTGTTGAGAACAGGGAGCAGGATGACATTATTCTCCTGTGATCTTTCTCAAAAAAGCTCTTAAAGCTGAACTAAAAAAAAGAATGCTTTTAAAAGTTTATAAAGAAAAAGATCCAACTTTCTCTCGGTGGTATAAGATGGTGCGTTGGTCGAGGAAGAAGATCATTGCCCTTGTCCTCGTCCTTCTAATGCTTCCTGTCGTAGGAGTGTTCACAGTAAACTTTGTCTTTAACAGCATCCCTGTTACACTGGAGATAAAGCTGGTGGATGAGAAGGGGAATCTGGTGCAGGGAAGTGTTGTCATATATGAGATAACTCCTGATGGCGCGAGAAAGATATGGGCTGGATCCGGGCCTGGGATGGTCACGGCTGTAATCTCGGTTCCCATGAAGGAGGTGGGTGTGGCGGAGATAGAAGGAAAGATTGTCAAAGTATATAAATCTATAAATCTAGATATAGTTGCTGGAAATAAGGAGCTGAGAAAAGTTGGTGTTGCAAGCGTGGTCATAGATCCGACATTCTCCGGTTCAGCAACATACAAAAGCGTGACAATTGTGATGAGAGATGCGCCTTCAGTCGAGCAGACACCTCCAACTGGCGTCTGGTACACATGGCAATACACAACGGTTCTCAGCTTCGCCGCATGGGATAGCATAAATGCATCATATAGCTATCCAGCGGGCGCAAAAATAGTTATAGAGAAAAAATCTAGGCCATATGGATCGAACACATGGGGCTATGCAGGAGACGGAGAGGTCACGCTTGACAGTGGTATAGAGAGCCCTTGGCTCTCTGGCAGATATAACCATATCTTAAAATTTGAAATATATTATTACTATGCTATATATGAGGTAGAAGGTCTTTATACAGAGTGCATGGGTCCTGTTGATACATCAACAGATCCAAGAAGCTATACGCGCAGTACTTCAAGCTGGAATGGGCAGCTTCCATCGGGAGGTAGCTATTACCTCACTCCTGCTGGTGACACTAGACATATACCTGTGACGAAAGGTTCCACATACTCCTTCTATGTGGCTGTCACATTCAGCTATCCAAGAGTAGTGTCCGCAGTGCTGGGCGTCACGAAGAAAGATGTTCCTCAAGCTTACTTACATATAACATCATCAGCAAGTCACGGTGGATATGTGAAAACAGTTAGCTCAGATGGATTCCTGACAAGCTACTCCAACTGGGTTTAAAGAGCCTTCTATCTCTTTTTTGGAGATTCAACAATTTTCACAGAAATTTCGAATCTCTTCTATATATTCTATTTTTGCTTTATTGATAAAGTATCTATCACAATTCTCTAAAGCTCCTCTTTAAATATAAATTAAAGTGAGCTCCCTCCTGCAGTTAAACCTAATTGGGAGAATGGTCTCCCCCAGCCCCTTATTTACATATAAGTAAGTCCCATTTACGTTGAAAAGCCCGCTTGCAAACCTGTTTCCATATTTACTCGGTGTCCAGATAGGACCCAAGAGAGGAATACAGATCTGACCTCCATGTGTATGTCCGGAGACAACAAGCCTCGCCTTAGGGGAGAGCCCAATGATATCAGGAGTATGGGAGAGAAGGACGTCTACCTCTCCCACATCCTCTAGGTAGGCCCTTCCTATTCCTACTTCATCTTCATACCAATCTACCCCTCCAAATCTTACTCCCCTGAAATAAGCACTTTTATTAGTCAGAAGCTTCACTCCAGCCTCTTCATACACCCTAACTCCTTCAGATAAGGGTATTTTGTTGCTGGCCCAGTGCTCATGGTTTCCAAGAACCCCCACTTTCGGTATTTCGATATCCTGCAGCATCTTTTTCACTAACCTTGGGTCAGGCGTGCTATTGTCATAGCTATCTCCCAGTATCAAAGCAATATCAGCCTTCTTGGCTGTATTTACCAGAAGATCATGTAGTATATCTTCTCTCCATCCCCATCCATGCAGGTGAAGATCAGATATCACCATCATGGTCATGTTAAATCCCAGATCCACTTTCACTTCCTTTACCTCTGGAAATGATGAGTCGTTTGCCGTAATAGCAGCGCAGATGCCGATCAGTGCTGATGCAATGAACTTCCTCCTTGTGAGTCGCATGCAAAATAAGTAGTTATAACAGTAAAAAATCTTCATTTAAGAATAATGAAGGTTTTTCTCATAATCTTTCCTGTTCTTCTGATGTCTAGGAGGATCTTTGGCACAGCCGGAATAAGAGCTTTATTTGGAGAAATAGATGCAAGGTTATCTCTTGTTTTTGGGTACTCCTTTTCTCTCCTCTCAAAGGAGAGGTTCCTGAGCAAGATGGTGAATATTGGATGGGATTGTAGGACGACAAGCAAGCTTCTCGCATATGCCTCGATGGCTGGAGTTATGCAGGGAGGTCTTGATGTTTGTTCGCTGGGCATGGTTCCCTATCCAGTTATAGCGAAAGCATGCACAGCTATGAAAAGTCCTGGAATCTATATAACAGCATCTCACAATCCACCTGAGTACAATGGGATAAAGGGGTTCAGGAACAACGGGATGGAGCTCCTGTACGATGAGCAGATAGCTCTTGAGCAGATTATGGAGTCAGTTAACATAAAAGGAGATGAGATAGGCAATATTATAAGTCCAAGGTACGCAAAAGAAGATTACATTCTGGATATAGAGAGGGATGAGAAGCTTAATCCAGCTGAGCTGAAGGTCGCAGTTGATCCAGCGAACGGAACAGCCTCATATATAGGAATAAAAATCCTGAACGATTTTAACATCAATCTTATATCGATAAATTCAAATGTCGATGGCTTCTTTCCTGGTAGAAGGCCGGAACCGACGGAGGAAAACCTTGAGAATCTCTCAAAGGTGGTGAGATCGGAAAATGCAGACTTGGGGATAGCATGGGATGGAGATGCCGACAGAATAGCTGTAATAGATAAAAATGGAAAATTTGTTCCTCAGTATGTTATCTCCTGCATTATAGCAATGTATCTCAGAGCTAAAAAGGTGATAACATCAGTGGACATGGGAAATGGGCTCAGGGAGGCGGTGGAAAGGCAGGGAGGAGAGGTTATAGTTTGGAAATTGGGAGATCTTCACTCTAAGCTCCTTGAGGTAGGGGCAGACTTTGTCACAGAGCCATGGAAGATAATGGATCCGAAATGGGGACCTTTTTTTGACGGAATCAGAGCAGCTCTTCTCCTTTTATCTGCAGTGAATGAGTGGGGGTCTCTTAGCTCCTTGATGGCTGAGATACCGGTTTATCATCAGAAAAGGCTGAGTTTGCCCCTCAGGAAAGAGAAAGATTATGAGAGGATAGTTCGCGGAATAAAAGAGGGACTTTTAGGGAGAATAGACCTTATTGATGAGATGGATGGAGTGAAGTTCATATCAGGAAGTTCTTGGATACTCATCAGGAGGAGCGGAACGGAACCTAAGATAAGGGTCTACATGGAGTCAAAGGATGAGGAGTGGATAAGGAAAATGGTGAAAATCATCGAAGCCTTAGCCTAAGAAATGCTTAATTTAAATTAATAATTAGTTTTCTTGTTTGGCTTAAGTGTCTACTTTTAACAACAAAAATTATAAAGAGTAGCAGATTTTCCAAAGTGTAATGAAGACCTATGATTTAAGACCGGATATACAATATTTTATAATCTCTTTCTCCACAGGATTAGCAGAAGGAGTATATGGAAGCTACTTCGTGATATATTTTCTCTCTATTGGGCTAGATCTTGGGACTGTCGGCATTCTTCAGCTGATATTCTTTCTATCTCTAGCCTTTTTGGATTTTCCAACTGGTGGATTTGCCGACATTAAGGGGAGAAGGCTATGCCTTATGCTTGGATTTTCCGGATTATCAGCTGGATATCTGGCATTTTCAACCGGAATAATTCACTTCCTCTTTATGGGCTCTTTTTTATGTGCTATAGGGATATCAATGATTAGTGGAACTCTCGAGGCTTGGCTTGTCGACGAAATAGGAGATGTTCAGAACGAGAACGTCAAAAAAGAAATAAGAAGGATATTAAGCACAGGAAACTCCCTTTTCACACTTGGAAGCTTGCTATCAGGGCCGATCGGCTGGATGCTAGCAATGAAAGATATGAGATTGATATTCTTCTTTGCAGCTGTCTTATCAGCCGGTCAGGCAGTTTTCTCATCCCTGCTCAATGAGAACTACGGAAACAGGAAGATCTCATATATCGGGATAATGAGAGATAGCCTTAAGTTCATCTCATCGTCAGCAGCTCTAAAACTATACTTCATAGCTTACTCAATCTCTCAAATATGGTTTGCTCACTTTATACTTACATGGCAGCCAACTCTTGTTGAATTTGGACTGAAAAAGGAGATGTTAGGGCTTATATACAGCATATTAATGGCTTTAATGGGTTTATCATCATATTTAGCTGGAAGAATAATGAGGAAGATCTCTCCCGGATTTCTTGCCATATTGATGGGGCTGTTAGCATCGGGATCTCTTACTTTAGTTCCATTGGGGAGATGTATCCTCCTTTCACTTCTCTCATTCTTCCTACTGGAAATCTGTATAGGAATTGGCTCTCCTGCCGGAGCTGCTTGGAGAAATGAACTTATTCCACAGGAGATGAGGGCATCCCTTATATCGGCTCTCTCTACGGTAGCTTCTGTATCAGCAGGAATATATTACTGGATAGGCGGGAGCTTAGCTGAAGCTATTGGCATTCCAACAAGCTTCTTAATAGCTTCCTTTTCAACTCTTCTTTCCTCTACTGTATTCGCTTGGGCATATATCATACAGAAACGTAGAGAATTAAAATAGAGAGAGAAATAGAGCTATATAACTTAAAATTTAATTTAAAACCTTTCTAGGGAGACGTTCATTGTCCCTAGATCCAAGACAGGGACTGTGCCGGGCGTGACCTCGATCCCCATCTTTCTTATGTAAGGAGTCTCCTCCTGAAAAGTCCCAGGATTTATCAGTTTTACTCCTTTATACTCACCTATGCCATACACGTGTATATGGCCCATGCACAATACATCGGGCACCTCCTCGATCACAAGTTCATCTCTGCTTCCAGGAGCTATTGGATGTTCCCCATAGATCGGGGCAAGATGTCTCAGCATCAATAAGGTCTCCATAGCTCTCACTACCGAGGACGAATTAACTGGTTGCATACCCGGAACATACTTAAACATGGCATTAAGGCTCCTTCCATGGTAAAGCATTATTCTTATTCCCCCTACTCCTATTGTTGATGGGTTGCTCAACTTCATTAAATTCTCTGGAAGAAACTCTGAGTACTTATCGGGAACCGGAGGTTGAGGTTCGGACTGCCTAACTGGCTCGTGATTTCCGGGTATATAGATCACCTTTATCCTTTTAGGTATGCGAGATAGAAATTCTGATGCCATCTTATACTGTTCCCACACATTTGATGCCTCAAGCTCCGCTTCCTGTCCCGGATATACTCCAACTCCATCGATCAAATCCCCACACAGAATTATATACTTGAGATTATCCTCATTTGAGGCCCATTCTATAAAGGATGAGAACGCTTTTCTGTTGAAATACTTGCTCCCGATATGTATGTCGCTTATGAAAGCTATCTTTCCCTCCATCCTCACGGGCTTTCTCTCCCTCTGTGGAATATCTGGAAATATTATATTTCTCACATTTATCCCACCATTTTTAGTTATTGTTCCATTTACCGCGATAACAGAATCCTTGACAACCCTGTTATACCTCTCCTTTATGGCTCCATTCTGCAAAAAACAGGGTATCTCTCCGGAGATATCCTCTATAAGCATCATTTCTCCTCCCTGCTTGGTCTTTTTCTTTTCCCTTACCATACCAACAATCGTGACGCTCTCTCCTTGGCTCATCCTCTTTGCAGCAGCTATCTCAACTGCTTTCAGCCCTGTTCTTGAGAGTATTATCCCCTGAATCCTGCTAAATCTGTCCCTCATGTATCTTAGGAACTCATCCAGCGTCCCCTCTACAGCACTAGCTGAAGCCTGAAACTCTATCGATAACATCTCCTCAAATTTCTCTGCTCTTTCTGGCTCTATCATCTCCCTAGTGATGACAGCAGCATCTGGAAACTTTTCAGAGATTCTTTCCAATATCTCGTTAAGTTGATCCTCAGAAAATCCCTTTAGGATATCTAAAGCGTCGGGTGTCAGATTTAGGTCATGAGAAAGCATTACCCTTATTATATCCCTTTCATCCATCGTAAAACCCTCCTAGGAAAACTAGGTCATATCCCCACAAGAGCACCAGACCTCGTTAAGCTTTGAGAAAAGGTGTTCTAATCCCTCCATTCTCAAAGCAGATATTCCTATCACTTCCACCGGCATTGAGAATAGCGAGATTGATTTTATAAGTTCCATAAGGGCTTCGGACCCAACCCCTCCTCCTATCTCAACTGCTTTCAGATTTCCCCTCATTATCCTCTCCCAAAGGCTTCTTAAATCTTCTCCTCCCAAATCAATCTTGTTTAACACAGGTATTACTCTTATGTTGAGTCTTAATTCAGCTATTTTTCCCATAAGAATGGCTGTAACAAAGTCCTCCACATCCCTTTCACAATCGGATAGGTATATCCCTGCAGTTCTAATTTTGGAGGATATTTTCTCAACTATGGCCCTCCCAGATCTTCTGAAGACAAACGCATCCATTTGGCCCGGAGTATCTATTAGATAGTAGTCGGCATTCAACGATAAAATGGAATCAATTACCTCATCCAGCCTTTCCTCCACTATCTCCATCGATCTCACCATTGCACCATTTGGACCGAGCTTCTCATTTTTCATCACCTCTTCAGCCCTAACAATAGATCTGATGTCAAAATCAGGTTTGTAAGGAAGTACATCCGCTCCAGGATCCATGTTTATTTTCCCTATTTTAATCGTTGAAAACTTTCTCATCCATCTCGACAGAGCTCCTATTAAGGTGGATTTCCCTGAGCCAGCTGGTCCTATTACAACAAGTCCCTCCATATGCTATTTCTCCAAGGAGGATTTAAATCTTCTTTTCTTGAAAGAAAAAGCATCGATTAAAGCTCATGAGAATCCCATCTTCTCCAATATTCTGTTCATCTCATCTGGGGGCATCACAAGGCTCCCTATCACCTTTGTGTTTCCATGCGAGCCGCCATAATCCATCTTTATCTCCAACAACCCCATGGATTCAAGTTCCCTCAGTATTCCGCTAACCCTTCTCATTGTCAGGGGTTTTGCCAAGTAATCTTTTACTATCCTCTTGTATTGATAGTAGACCTTTCCGGTTCCTGGCCTCGGGTCGCCCTTTGCCAATAGTCTTGCAGCAGCTAGGAGAACCAGTTTGTGATGAAGAGGGAGAGATCTTATTGTTATCATGACCTCCTCCTCATCTACATGCTTGAATGCTCTCATAACTATTTCTTCATTTATCTTTTGGGCATTCTCCCTCTCAGCAAGCTCTGCAGCCATTCTAAGGACATCTATGGCTCTTCTTGCATCTCCGCTCTCCTCAGCTATTCTAGCAGCTATCAAGCTTAGAGCTCCATCCTCATAGCTTCCCTCTTGGAGTCCCATCTCAGCCCTCTGTTTCAATATATCAAAGAGCTGATGGGCTCTGTATGGACTGAATATTATAGTTTCTGGACTGAAGCTGCTCAGAGTTCTTGGATCCAGTCTATCTAAAAAGTTAGGTGCATTTGATATGCCGACTATCATAATCCCCTTCTCTCCTCCCTCAAGCCTTGAAAGGGAGTAGAGAAGTCTATCTCCATCTCTTTTCACAAGAAGATCTACCTCATCAAGTATCAGGACAAGCCAACTCCTCATTCTATTAAAGGCATCTAGAAAGTTGTTGTATAGCTCGTCATAGGGGTAGCCGCTCGGTGGTATCAGCATGCCGAACTCCTTGTTCAGGTTGTAGAGAACTCTGTAAGATGTGTTGGCTCTAGAGCAATTTATGTATATATATCTTATAGGGGCTGAGGGATACAGCTCGGAGAAGTCCTGTATCACCCTTTTAGCTACGGCTGTTTTTCCAGTTCCGGGTTTTCCAAGAAAAACAACGTTAACTGATGGCTCATTTCCCAAGAGAGGAGACAGCAAAGATGAAAATTTCCTTATCTCCTCCTCCCTTCCGGGAAGCTTTCTTGGAACAAATGAATCATGAAGTATCCTTCTATCCTTTATCAGCCTGTGTCCCGCCTCCCTTGTGTATATGTATTCCAAGCTCAATCCCCAATATTTTCTGGGGGAGGGGAAATAAAAATGTGCATTGTATATAAAAAGCCAGAGAAAATCACCATATTTCCTCATTTTCTGGTTTCACAGGAAGAACGGAGGTGACACGGCATATTTTCAACTGTTTCAGCTCTACACTGGAACTATTCTTGCCTCATAAAAATTATCTTTTCTCAGAAGATCTACAGCCTCTCTAGGCAGGTCAATAGCAGCTTTATCTGCCATTATTGCAACCGTTCTATCATCTATATAACTACTTTTCCTGATGACAATTTCTTTTTTACTTCTCAGAGTAAGATTTGGGGAGCCAAAACCATGTATATTGATGAAAAAGCTCCCTATAACAAGCTCTATTTCTACACACCCTCCGGATAGAAGATGTGATTTAAGCCAGTCAGGGATGTCTGATGCGGATTTATCAGCCCTAACTCCTATTATACAGTCCGCTTTTCTAGTTATCTCCTCATCCTTAGTTATCTCCAATGTTGTTCTGTGCTTGGCAGTTATGTTCCTATGTCCCATAAACCTCACAGTAAACTCCATAAGGTTTTAACCTAAAGTTGAAGAAAAACATGATGAATCTGGAGGAAGCCAGGAGGAGGCTTGTGGAATCCCTTGTCGCAGAGGGAATAATAAGAAGTGAGAGAGTCAAAAATGCTGCTCTTAAGGTTAAGAGAGAGGATTTTGTTCCAGAAAGCGAGAGAAGATATGCATATGAGGATATGCCTCTATCTATAGGATATGGACAGACGATAAGCGCACCTCATATGGTATTCCTCATGGATGAACTTCTGGATCTAAAAGAGGGAATGCTGGTCTACGAGATTGGAACCGGAAGCGGATATCATGCCGCCACGATAGCTGAGATAATGGGAGAGGGGAGGGTTATAACGACAGAAATAGTTAAGGAGCTCGCTATTTTTGCTTGGAGAAACCTAAGTAGGGCTGGATATTCGGACAGAGTTGCTGTAATAGCATGCGATGGAGTAAAACTGAGACTCAGGGAGAAACCCGACAGGATACTAGTAACTGCAGCAGCACCCGATGTTCCATATCCTCTCTTAGATCTTCTAAAGGACGGAGGAAAGATGGTTATACCGGTCGGAGTTTTCCCCCAGAAACTTCTCGTTGTGGAAAAAAGAGGTGGAGAAATTGCTAGAAGATATGTGACAGATGTCGCATTTGTTCCTTTGAGAGGGGAGTGGGGATTTGATAAAAAGAGAAGATGATCTTCTCTGCTGTTTTTCTTAGAGCATCCTTGCACGCTTTCTTTAGTTTCTCAAGCAATATGGATATTTATATTGTGGATATATTCTCATGCTTCTCTCATCAGGTGCAGAGGCAGTCATATACTTGGAGGAGCTGATGGGAAGAAAGCTCATAAGAAAGGTCAGACCAAGAAAAGGGTACAGAATAAGAGAACTTGATGAAAAGTTAAGGATAAACAGAACGAAAAAGGAGGCAAAACTCATTCATACAGCGAGAATGGGAGGGGTCAATGCACCCGCTGTAATAGATGTACATGAAGATCAGCTGATAATGGAGTTCATCGAGGGAAAAAGGCTGGATATCCTCCTAAAGGAGAATGAGGGGAGTGAAGGGAGAGTAATGAGAGAGCTAGGAGAGCAGGTGGCAAAGATGCACAACTCCGGCGTTGTTCACAATGATCTAACTGTTGTTAACATAATAGTTGGGGGAAAGGTATATATAATAGATTTCGGCCTTGGAGAATTCTCAAGGAGTCTGGAGGATAGAGCTGTAGATATTTTTGTGCTAATTAAATCTCTAAAGGCCTCAGTACCTGAAAAAGAGGAAATTATAAAGGATTTCTTCTCAGGTTATTCAATGCTGTCTGGCTACGAAGATGTCCTGAAAAGGGTGAGAGAAGTAGAGAAGAGGGGAAGATACAGAGTTTAGGGGTGATATCATGATGAGATTTGTCACGAGCAATAGAGGCAAGTTTGAAGAAGCTAGAAGAATACTTGAGGGCATAGAGCTAGTATGGGAGAGAATGGAGTACAGGGAAGTACAGGCTGACACAAACAGAGAGGTTGCACTTCAATCTCTTAGGGAGCTTAAAGGCATTGTGAAGGATCCTTTCTTCTTGGAAGATTCTGGCCTATATATAGATGCCCTAAAAGGTTTTCCAGGACCTTATTCCTCCTATGTATTTAAGAAAATAGGATGCAGGGGAATACTCAAGCTGATGGAGGGCATTGGCAACAGAAGGGCGTATTTCACATCGGTCATAGCTGCACTCATAGGGGGAAAGGAAATATTAATAGAGGGAACTGTGAGAGGAAGGATTTCTGAGGAGGAAAGAGGAGACGGGTGGGGATTTGATCCGATATTTGAGCCCGATGGAGCAGATGGCCTTACTTTCGGAGAGCTTGGCGAGAGAAAAGATATGTTCTCGCACAGGGGTCTTGCCCTTAGGAGGTTTCTAAGGGCCTTGAGGGATATTGGGTACATATAAAGGATCTTTTTGGTTCTCCATCCTTTAAGAAAAACCTAGACCGGCTAGGAAGCTTTATATAATTCGGGTTCTTCCTTAACAGTGTGAACTTCAGGAGGGCAAGACTAGAGGATTTAGATGAGATAATGAGGATAGAGGAGCTCTGTTTTAAGCCCTCTGAGAGATTTAGCAGGGAGACTTATGAATCACTTCTATCAAGGAAGGGGGTTGCATTCATAGTGGCTGAGATAGATGGCAGAATTGTGGGCTTTGTGGCTGCTGAAGCAAGAGGTCTGAAGGGTTATGTATATACGATAAATGTTCACCCTGAATACCAGGGAAAAGGGATAGGAAAAGCCTTGATGAAAGAGATGGAGACGAGAATGAGGGATGTTGGGGTGAGAATTATGGAGCTTGAGGTTAGAGTCGACAACAAAAAAGCTGTGAAAATGTATGAAAGTCTTGGTTATTCCACGGTTTTCTTCCTACCCTCATATTACGGACCTGGTAAAAATGGGTATTTAATGAGAAAGAGGATATCAGAGGGCTAGGATCATACATAACTAGGTCCAAAATCTTTTGTTGAATTATGATAGACATTTAAGTTATCAAACTTCTTCTGTCAAAGAGCTTATGGCACAACAATGTAAGTACAAGTAAGCAGATAGCGCAGGTAAATACAGCGTATATAGCGAGAACCCCCATGTCCACACCCGGTATGCTTATCAGAATCACGTATACTAAAAGAGGGAGAAGGGAGATTAATGTGAAGGGATTTGTCGTGCCAAACTGTACCAATGGGCTCTTAATGATCTTAGGTGCAAATAAAGCGATACTTATGGATATAATACATGTGAGCAATACCATGAGAGGAGATAGAACGTAAAGCTGGACTTTATAGGACCACGGAGGCGATGGAAGAGAACCCAGATAGTACAGGATGGCGGAGGAGGATCCCATCACAAAAATCATGGCTGAGAAAAACCACACGATCATGCTATAAGATAA
Organism: Candidatus Methanodesulfokora washburnensis; assembly: GCF_003947435.1. Taxonomy (GTDB): domain Archaea; phylum Korarchaeota; class Korarchaeia; order Korarchaeales; family Korarchaeaceae; genus Methanodesulfokora; species Methanodesulfokora washburnensis. Next base: position 25,325 of record NZ_RCOS01000080.1, on the reverse strand, counting down.
TCCAGCCAGAAGAATACCATACAATATCTCAAGATCGCTTGCCGGGGCCGCAAGCAGGAGCTCAAATGATCTTGTCAGCCTATCTCCTCCTACTGAATAAGATATGAAGGAGATGGCAGCTAAGCTTGAGAATAGAGTGACAAGGGCAGGTGCTTGTGTGTAGGCAAAGACCACGCCAAGCAGCACATTTTTTGGAACTTCACGTGTCGTATTTATCCCAACAAGTCCTATTTGGCTCATCAAGGCAGATTCGGTTATAGGCGTAAATGGAACTCCGAGAAATGGAATAAAGGAGAGGAGTCCGGCCATTAGAACTCCCATTATGCTCATCAATATCATGCTTTTGCTCCCCGTCACCCTGCTGAGATAAAGCATTGCCACCGGTCCTATTTTCCTCATAGTGATCCCTCCAGCTTTTCTCTTAGAAGTTCATCTAGAGGATTGCCAGCCTTTGTTATCTCCTTTATATTCAGCCCCCTTGATCCAAGATAAGCGGATATTTTCGGCACCTCCTCATCAAAATCTTTCACTGCTATTATGTAGCTATCACCCTCCTGTATAACGCCATAGCCAAGCTCCCTCAGGCAAGCAGAAGGATCTCCTGTGCATCTGATCCTTACAGAGGTTAAGCTCCTTATATGTCTCTCTACATTTGACAGGAGGTCTTGGAACACAATGGATCCTTTGAATATCACTTCGACATGAGATGCCAGCTCCTGAACCTCTGGTATATTGTGAGATGCCATGAAAATAGCTCTTCCCTCTCTTGCAAACCTTTTTATAAGTTTTTTGATTTCATCTGCTGTCATGAAATCGAGATTTGCAGTTGGTTCATCCAATATAAGAACGTCAGGATCATGGATCAGGGCTAGAGAGAGGAGAACTCTGCGTTTCTGGCCCATGCTGAGCGAACTTATGGTTTTATTCATTATCTCCTTTACTTTAGTTTCCTTCAAAATTTCCTCATCAATCTTAGCTTCATACAGCCGACACATTATCCTAATCAATTTCTCGACAGTAAATCCCTTGAAAACAGCTTCTCCTTCAGGCACATATCCTATCCTTCTCTTAACAGAGGGATTTCTAAATATATCGATATTATCCAGTAGCACTCTTCCCTTAAAAGGAGGTATAACTCCAGCAGCAGACCGGAGTAGTGTGGATTTCCCAGATCCATTCGGGCCGAGTAATGCGTGAATTTCCCCTGGATTTACTGAGATATTCACATCCCTTACCACGATACCGGTATAGCCTACATTCACGTCTTCAAGCTTGAACATCAGTACACCTCACCAGACCTAGATCCTCAAGATATTATCATATCATTGGGGGAATAATAATGACGTAGATGATCTCTCTCTACGTCATCAAAGAGAGATAACATAGGAGGCTTATACTGTTTTACTTGCTTTATTATTCCCCCAATATGCCCCTCTTCTATCTCAAAAGGCTCCTTCGGAACAGGAAACTCGTACTCCATGACTTCACCCCCTTGTCATAGGAAATACAGGAAAATCTTTATAAACTTTAAAAAACTCCTTTTTTTTCAGATGGTTAGTTTCAGCATGCTTTAAGGGAATTTTTTAGTATTGAGCTTCCTTTATGATTATCTTTTCAACTAGAGACCGGAAATGTAGCATCGGAAAGAGAACACTAATAAAAAATAATAATATATTCGCATTAAAAGGAATAAAGAAAAGGGTTATTAAAAATTTCTAACGTGGTTGATAAAATCGTCATATTATAAGCATTGCTAAGTAGCCAGCTAATCCAAGACCCAGTATAACCGTCATTATCCCGGTGATGAGCAGGACATACAGCTCTGGATCTCTACTTGACTCCTCTGCCTTAATCTCAGGCGGATTGGCGAAGTACATATACTTGAGCACCAAAGCATAATATCCCACTGAGATCCCGCTGTTCACTATCCCTATGAATGCAAGCCAAGGAGCTAGCTCCATCACAGAGTAGAATATGTACATGAATTTGCTCCAGAATCCTATTAGAGGAGGCATTCCCATCAAGCTGAAGAGGAGTATAGCAAACATGAAGCCTGATAGCTTCATCTTTCTTCCAGCTCCGCTCAGCCCGTCTAACGTGAGATCAAATCCCTTTCTGGCCATATAGCTTAATCCGATGAATATTCCTACCTTTGCCAGTACATAAGTCGTTACATGGAGTCCTATGCCCTGAAGGGCAATTTGCTTTGAGGCTGCCGAGGACAAAGCGGCAAAGGCCACTAAGAAATAACCCGCCTGAGCTATGCTTGAGTATGCCATCATTCTCTGTACATTTTTCTGCACCAAGGCTGCAAGATTACCGTAAAACATTGTTGCTATCGATAGGACTGCCATGGCGACAAACCAGTAGTCCCCTGTTAGCGGTATCAGAGGTTGTAAAACCCTGATAAAAGCACCTATACTTATGAGCTTTATAACGCCGGAGACAAAAGAGACAAGCAGCGGATGAGCTCCACCATACACATCGGGTAGCCATCCCTGAAATGGCACAACTCCCATCTTAAAGCCAAAAGCAGCGACTAGAATAAGGATTCCGAGCACGAGCAGGGAAGAGTTGGTGGGCAGATTGCCTGACAGGGATAAAGAGCTTGTCCTAATCGTTCCTGTCACCAAAGCAAGGCCTAATACCATGAGAGAAGACGAAGTCACGCCCATAAGAGCGTATTTAGCTGAGGATTCAAGGGAGTTATAGTCCTTTCTCATCCCAACTATGGCATAGGATGCAACAGCTACGAGAGCCCATCCAGCTATGAGTACTGAAACATCGTTTACATACAGTATAAAGTATACACCCAGAAGGGAGAGAAGAATGAGGGAATAAAGGCTTGGAGAAGTGTTCCAGTCCTTTGCTTGGGATAATGATGCAAGAACTACTAGAAATGCACCAAGAGAAGCTATAATTGATATGTAGGTGGAGAGGGGATCCACTCGCAGGGATCCATCAAACAAAGTACCGTTTTTTCCCATCATAAGCAGGTTTATTAGAGTAGCCAAGAGCGTGGCTAATAATGCAAGATAGGGACCTGTTCTCGTCCCTTTTACATAATCAATGGTTGGAATAATTAGGCCTAAGCCGCCTAAAATTGCTATAAGTGACCAGAGCATGATCTCCATCATCCCACCCAGAGCAAAATAAGCAGAACTATCAGAAAGCCGAGGATGAACGTCACCAAGTACTGGTTTATAAGACCAGTCTGTAGCTTTCTTACAAATGATCCAATGGAATTGAACATTTTTACGACTCTGTTATGGTATGTCTCATCCACTATATCTGTTTCGAAGTATTTAAACCCAAGAGAGCTGAGCTTATTAGTTATCCAAGGTATGAAATAATGGTAGAATCCATCGATCACAAGAGAGTCAAAATATCTGAATATTCCAGCTGATAGTAAAGAAAAGCCTCTAACTATTAGTTTATAGTATATTGCATTTATATACCATCTGTCATACAGGAAATTATAGATGGTTCTGCCAAGCTCGTTTTTGCTAATAGAGGCAGCAACCCTTCTACCTTCCTCAGTTAAATATGAGCTCAGTGCTATCATGATCCCTATGAATACTATAGAAAGTGTTGTGATCAGAAGGGCTGGATCCAGATGAATCTCAACATGAAACACTTCCTGAATACCGAGCACTTTCTCTGCCATTCTGCCGAGAAGCTCAGCGCCATAAACTGGCCAAAGGATACCCAGAACAAGAGATACCAACGATAGCGCCAGATATGGAAGGAGCATCACCAAATGAGCTTCGTGTGCATGATGTTCATGTTGAGATGAGACAAGAAAGGTTCTTACAATCATTCTAGTGGAGTAAAAGGCAGTAAAACCTGCTGTTATCAGCCCTAAAGCGTAAATAAGCATCATTCCCGATTCCTTGGAGACCTCTATAACCATGTCCTTAGTCCAAAATCCCATGAAGGGGGGAACTCCCATCAAACTTAAGGCGGCTAGGCTCATTGCCAGAAATGACCACTTCATTTTATTCCAGAGCTCTCCCATTTCGTCTATGAACCTAGAATGGACTGCGTGTATTATCGCTCCGGCTGCCAAGAAGAGGGATGCCTTGAATATAGCATGGCTCATGAGATGGGAAAAACATGCTAGAAAGCCCAATTGAAACTCTGATATGAGTCCAGCAGCTCCTATCGCTAGAAACATATAGCCCAGCTGAGATGCTGTGGAAAAAGCCAGTATCAGCTTAAGTTCCCTGGAGACAAGAGCTTGGGATGCCATGAGAAAAGCTGTAAAGCTCCCTATAATAGCTATCGTCATAAAGTATGTGTGTATTTGGGAAACAGCTATAGGAACTTCCTCAGCTGCTAAGACGAAAATAGGAGAAAATCTAAGGAGGAAATAAACACCAGCCTTGACCATTGTGGCAGCATGTATCAATGCACTGACAGACGTAGGACCAGTCATAGCTGTGACAAGCCATTCATGGAACGGAAATTGAGCTGATTTAGCTAGTGCTCCAAGAGAGAAAACAAGAAGGAATGGAAAAAGAAGGCCAGATTTTGCGAGAGGAAGGACCCACTTTCCAGCTTCTTCTGCTATCTCTGGTATGGAGAATGTGCGAGTTAAGTAGTAAAGCACACCTATCCCCAGCACAAATCCGACATCTCCAAGTCTTGTGAAGACTATAGCCCTTAGACCGCTATGACTTGGTGTGAACCACATAGGTGAGCCGAGAGCTTTTCTTCCTATATCCCCGACGCATCTCTCATCTTCATCTGTGTACCAGTGACCTATCAGAGCATAGGAGGCCAGACCAGTTCCTTCCCAGCCAAGAAACATCATAATCAGATTGTCAGCCAGAACTAGGAGCATCATGCTTCCCACAAAGAAGTCAAAGAAGAACCAATATCTTGTAAGGCCGGGATCCCCACTCATGTACTCAAGACTATATACGGCTATGAGAAAGCTAAGCCAAGCCACTATAAGAGCCATAAATCCACTTAAAGAATCCAAGTACACACCAAAGGTTATGCCAAGGGATTCAATCCATTTATAACTTACATGAATCGGTTTATCTGATGTTAAAACCTCCTGCAAGGCAAGAGTGGAGAATATGGCTGAGGAAAATATTGCTAGAACTGCGATTAAATCCCTTATTTTTCCTGCTCTATTTAGCAAAAGGGATAGAACAGCTCCTATATATGGAATTTCCCATGCCAGAAATGCATATTCCATTTCCTTCACCCCAGCATTCTCGCTAGAGAGCTGATCAAGGGATCTATTAGGAGCTGGGGTAATAGGAACAGCAACAGTCCTGTAGTAGCTATTACAATCATTGGACCCAATAAATCAGCTCCAGCTTCTCTTGCGTTATTAGAAGCTTCTGATGCTTTTCCGAAGAAGATCCTTCTCATGGTGACAAAGGAATAAGCCGTTGAGAGGCCTATTCCAATTAGCAGGAGGATAAGCACTGTTACAAATTGATTAATTCTCATTGCAAGATCTGCAACTCCTGCTAGTATCAATATCTCGCTCCACAACCCTAGAGAAGGGGGAACGCCTGTTATGTGCATAAAGCCTATAAGAGCAAGGGAAGCCGTAACAGGCATCTTAGAGGCCAAGCCGCCCATCTTTCCTATGCTTCTCAACCCGTGCAACTGGGTTATCAGGACACCTGCTGTTGCGAATAGAAGAGCTTTCCCAACAGCATGGGCCGCATAGTGAAGCAGAGCGCCAGCCATTCCCAGCGATGTTATGCTCGATATTCCCATCAACAGATATCCCATCTGAGATACACTTGAGTAAGCGAGAAATCTCTTGAAGTCATCTTGGGCTAGGGCCATGAGGCCGCCATATATCACTGTTACAAGAGCTAAACCAAGAAGATATGGAGCTAGGCTGGAGAACTCCTTGGGAAATAGCACGTAAGCTATTCTTATCATCGCATATCCTGCTATTCCTATCAAATTCGGGGATAGCAGGGCTGACACAGGAGTGGGAGCTTCCGCATGTGCATAAGGCAGCCATATGTGAACTCCAAAGACGGCCATCTTCACGAAGAGCCCTATCATCATCGCTAATAGAACAGGAAGTCTCATCGCATCCGGAAGAATCTCTCCAAGTCCCATATTAGCCCCTCTAAAGGGATTGAAGAAGTCGAAGGTGCCAGCATTCAAGCCGAGCAAAAGAGCTCCAACTAAGAATGACAGAGCGCCTACATGCGTCCATATAAGGTAGAGAAGGGCTATTCTCTCCCTCTTTCCATATCCATAGAAAGCTATGAGGAGAAAGCTTGGAAGCAGGGATAGCTCAAGAAACAGGTAGAACTCCACAAGATTTGTCGATAGAACCGTTCCCATCATTGCAGCTGAGAACATCAAGTAAAGCATGAAGTAAACTCCCCAACTTGCCGGTCTGTAGCCTTCCCTCTCCATCTCATCCATTCTATGCTCCATATATCTCATAGAGTAGATGGATATCATGGAGGTCACGATTCCTATCGATATGGCAACAGGAGCAGATATAGAGTCCAAGAGCATGGAGAAGTTCCCTAATCCGGGATTTGACAGGAAAACTGGATCAAGAACAGGTTCCCTTAGCCCTGTCATTGCAGAAAGAGCTAAAATCACAGCTGTTGGTATAAGAAGGAGAACTGTAGATATTGCAGTCAAGACTTTTTTTCCTCCTATGAATGGAAGCAGCAGGGAAAAGAAAATCGGGATCACGACGGAAAGGAACATTACGGGTATATCCAAGATCATCCTCTCACCCTTTGAACTTCTTTAACTCATACGTATCCAAGGTTCCGATCATTCTGAACATCATTATGGCTATGGACACTATCACACCGACCTCTGCTGCCGACAGAGATATGGCAAGCAGGGTCAATGCACCTCCAACAGGTCCATAGCCAGCATCAATCGAGGAAAGGGCCAAAAAGGATAGCAGGGCAGCGTTAAAAATAACTTCAGCTGATAAAAGCATCCTTATAATGTTTCTCCTTGTTAAAAGACCGTAAATTCCTATCGAGAGCAGGATAGTAGATAAAATAAGATACCAAAATATCTCCATAATTATACCTCCCTTCTAGCCAATGTTATTGCCTCTATTAACGTTGTAACTAGGGCAAGAGCAGCAACAAGAAGAGAAAACCAGTATCTCTCAAGCAAGATTGATGTGAGATCCCTATAGTTTAGATAAAATGATGTCTCTCCCCTTCCTCCAATAAAGAGTTCAGAAAACAGTATAATAAGCATTATAACTGATATTACAGCAGTTATCTTTGTTTCTGGTTCTACTGATGGAGCTTCTCTCATCATAACTAAAGAGAAGAGGATAAATGTGACAGCAGCTCCCACATAGACTGCTAGGTGGAAAAGAGAGATTATCGGAAATCCTAGAATAGCAAATAGAATCGCATTTGCTATTCCTAGGATGGAAAGAAAGAAAGCAGAGTATACTATAGATCTGTGCCAGACAACCATAACAGCAGCTATAACGGCTAAAAAGGACGATAAAATGAACAACAAGAGATTTGGATCAATCAACAGGCTCATATTTTATCCCCCTCTTCTCATCCAAAATTACTCTCACTCTTCTTCCCTTATGCACATGCTTGATACCCTCTGCGAATTTATCGGGCGGATAAAAATGCTCCTCATAAGTATAATATGCCATATCATGGACTTTGCTGAAGGTAAGCGAGTTCGTGGGACATATATCGACACAGAAACCGCAGAAGATGCACCTAGCATAGTTTATCCCTGGTCTTTTTACTATCTTCTTCTCTTTCTCAGACTCCTCCTTTGAGACATACATCTTTATTGCGTCCGCAGGGCATATCATTGCGCAAAGAGAGCACTTTATACAGGAATTCCAATCATATTCTATCATCCCCCTATAGCCTTCTGGAAGTTCTTCTATGTCTTCCGGATACATTATCGTCATTCTGGGACCAGAGAAAAGGTACTTGGTCCCTGTTATTATCGCCTTGACATGTCTTACGGTTCTATCAATAGACAAATCTAACACCTCCCATCACAAGAAGAAGAGAGATAAATATGGAGATAAGGGAGAGAGGAAGTGATATCCTCCATCCTAAGCCTATTGCCTGGTCTATTCTAAATCGAGGATAAACAGCTCTAAGGAATGCGCCAAACGCAACTAATATAAAAGACTTTATAAATAAAACAGAGCCTGAGATAAAAGGATTTCCGATCATGGATTGAGGCAATGGATTCCAACCACCCAAAAACAGTATTGAATAGACTAAGCTTAGGACATAGAGCTTTACATAAGAGGCACCCATTACAAGTCCGTAAAGAATGCCTCCATATTCTGTATACGGCCCTGCGACTATTTCGCTTTCAGCCTCTGGTATCTCAAACGGGAACTTCGATGTTGACATATACATAAGGACAAGCATGTTCACAGCAGCGACTGGATTGAGGAAAATACCCCAAATTCCTCTTTGGGCCTCAGCTATCTCAACTAAATCCAAAGTTCCATAGAGAATTGCCATGGACAAGGCTGAAAGGAAGATTGGTATCTCGTAGGATATCACGAGATATCCTTCTCTTACGCTTCCTATAAGTGAGAACTTGTTGTTGCTTGCCCATCCCATCAGAACAGTAAATATGGGCGCAAGAGTAGTCAAAGCCAGAGCTATGAGGAGAGATAGGTCGCTTCTGAATGCATAGTAGCTTGGACCTATTGGTATCACCACAACAGGAAGATATGCCAGCCCAAAGAGGAATACTGGAGTTAGAAGAAATGCTAACTTGTCCACATCCTTTGGAATTATCGGTTCCTGAAATAGATATCTTATTAGGTCAGCTACTGTCTGTATCACGCCACCGAGCGGTTTTATTATATAAAGAGGACCATATCTGAGCTGTACTTTGGCAGCAATTTTTCTCTCAAGCCATATTATTATAAGAAGGACAATAAAAGCGGCTATAAGGCCTGGAAAAACAAGAGGAATGAAAATATATGGCTCGAAAAGTATGTTTAAAATCTCCTGTACCTGCATTATCTATCAGCCTCCGGTGGAAAGTAATCCAAACTCCCATATATAGCTGGGATATCGGCTACTCTAGCCCCTTTTGTCAGATGCTCAAATAGCACGACATTTCTAAAGGAGGGAGTCACCATCCTCAACCTGTACGGGCTTGTCTTTCCATCACTTATTATATGGAATACAACTTCTCCCCTTCCTCCCTCAACCCTTGCAATTGCCTCCCCCTCAGGAGCCTTTAGATTGGCAAAAAGAGAGGGGAACTTCACAATACCAGTGCTTTTGTACTGCTCTTTGAGCTTCGGCGGTATGAGTTTTTCATAATTCTCATGCAAAATTGGACCATCAGGAATTCTCTTGAGCACCTGTCTTATTATCTTAATGCTTTCCCCTATCTCTCTAACTCTCACCATAACTCTGGCAAAGGAATCACCTGCTTTCTCTGTTATCACATCGAATTCTACATCAGGATATGCTGCATAGGGTTCGGCTTTTCTAACATCATATGGAACATTGCTAGCTCTCAGATTCGGTCCAACAGCGCCAAGCCTTATTGCATCCTCCCTCTTTAACACTCCAACTCCCTCAAGCCTAGCTCTTGTCACCGGGTTGTTGAAATATATATCGAAGTAATCCTTCATTCTGCCCTCCATGTATCTTAACACCTTCTCAACTTTATCAGCAAATCCCTTTGGCATATCCCTTCTTACACCTCCTGGTATTATGTAGGAGTACGTCAATCTTGCTCCTGTCAGCTCCTGTGCAAGCTGTAGAAATGGCTCTCTATCACCAAAACACCACATATATGCTGTTGAAGAACCTATCATGACCCCATGAATTCCAAGACCATATAAATGGCTGTGTATCCTAGTTATCTCAGCAAGAAGAGTCCTAAGATACCTGGCTCTGGGAGGAGGTTCTATTCCCAGAAGCTTTTCCAGGGCCATTACGTAAGCTAAGTTATTCGCTGTAGTATCAGGCAGAGAAGGTCTCTCCACCAAGGGTATTATCTGAAGGAACTTCTTTGTCTCGGCTATCTTCTCAACCGACCTGTGGACATATCCTATATCTGGCCTGAGTTCGGTTACAACATCTCCATCTATCTTTGCTATGAGCCTCATATGACCTGATGCTGGATGCTGTGGCCCTATCAAAAGCTCCAGTTCCCTCTCCTCAGCCTCCATAGTCTATCCCCTCCGTTTTTATCTTAAATTCCTTTCTCAGAGGAGGAATTCCCTCATAGTTTTCCGGCAGCAGGAGTTTCCTTCCCATCCTCGGATGGCCCTCAAAATAAATGCCCATCATTTCATGCTCTTCATGCTCTTGATATAGGACGCTGGGCCATATCTCAACTAAGGAGGGAGCTCTAGGGTCATCTCGAGGAAGAGAAATTTTCAAGTTAACTAAATAATATGAAAGATCGCCCAAATATGAAGAAATTATATAATCAACTTCAAATATATCTCCCCTATCCACCGCTGTCACTGCCTTCACATGATCGAAGCCGATGGAGCTGAGCCTTCTTGCAATCTCAATGACATCATCCCTTGATGCTCTTATATTCACTACATTGGGATCCCTCGCCTCTATCTCAGCCTTTAAGTCTCTCAATTCGCCCTCTATTTTCTGCTTCAGCTCATCTATCCTCATACTTCACTAACTCCCCCCTTCTTATCCTCTCTTGGAGCATTATTATGGATCTAGCAACAGCTTCCGGCCTTGGAGGACATCCTGGAATAAATACATTAATTGGAAGTATGTCCATCGGTCTCACTATATTGTAGCTGTTCCAGAAGATCCCCCCTCCTATTGCACAAGCTCCCATTGCTATGACAAATTTAGGCTCAGGCATCTGCTCATATATCCACAGGGCGGCTTCAGCCATCTTCTTGCTTAAAGTTCCCTCTATGAAGAGGACATTGCATTGTCTTATTCCTATGAATGGAAGAAAGCCGAACCTCTCAGTATCATATTTAGGGGCTGCTGCAGCAGCAAACTCTGCACCACAGCATGCTGTTGTGAAGTGAACAGGCCAAAGAGAAAATGAGATTCCCCAGTCCACTATGTTTCTTATCGGTTTTCTGTTAACTAGCCATTTTGCAGCCTTTTTGGCGGATCTCTCAAGGTTTCCGATGAACATCGCGTTTAGGGAGCAGACCATAATTCTAACCTCCTAGCTGAATGAATGCCAAATATGAGAGGAGGGATAAGCATCCCGACTATGCTGGAGAATAAAATGAGGGCATTTACCGGGTATTTATGTGTCTCCAGTAGGAAGAGAAATGAGTATATCATTATCGGCTCAAGAGTTAGGAAAAGGATCAAATAGGGATAATATTGCATCATGAAGAGGCCTCTAGCCCTCCCTTTAGGGGGATTAGCGCATTCATATCTCTCCCTTTTTCTAGGAAAATCTCTTGAGGGGGCAAGAAGTTTTCCCAGCAGGATGCCAATTAATCCAAGGCCTATTCCGAGGATCAAGCCAATTGAGATAGTTGCGAGAACCTCATATTCTGCTGCCATCCCGGTCTGGGCATGCGATAAGACCTTAAGTTAAAAACTTTCTACTCCTCAGAGTTCAATTAAAAATTCAGCAATGATTTATTTATATAAATATAGTGGGGAAGTTTAAATACCCGAAGATCAGCTCTTCCTCGGTGTCCCGATGGCTAGGATGCACAGCAGGAAGAGAGGGAAATCAGCGTCAGATAGACCAAGAACTACAGATTTAAGCTGGATTCCGCTGAGCAAGGAGGAGATAGAAGAGACTATCGTAAAACTTGCCAGAAAGGGCCTGCCTCCAAGCCAGATAGGGATGGTATTGAGGGATAGCTATGGAGTTCCACTTGTAAAAAGAGTTCTCGGCAAGAAGATAACTGAAGTTCTTGCCGAGAAAGGATTAGCTCCAGAGATACCGGAAGACCTGAGCTATCTTATAAAAAGAGCTTATAGAGTGAGAAAACATCTGGAAACTCACAGGAAGGATCTGGTTTCAAGAAGGGGTTTATCTCTTATAGAATCCAAGATACACAGGCTAGTGAAGTATTACAAGAGGGTTGGAAAACTGCCGAAGGACTGGAAGTACTCACCGGAGATATCGGAGCTCTATGCCGCTTGAAGTTCTCGGTAGAATAGGTAAAGACATATATAAGGCCTTTTTGGAAACCTCAGATTTCCTCCTAAATAACTGGAGGAGGAGAGATCTCCTTCCAGTCAGGGTAGTGGTTCACAACGATGCTGACGGTCTTAGCTCGGCTGCGATAGTATCGGATTTTCTCGACAAAATGGATGTGCCCCATCATATATCGGCTGTGAAGTACATAGATCAGGATTTGATAGAAGAGCTTCTTGGGGAGAGATATCCTCTTGTTATATTTGGGGATATAGGATCAGGCTATAAATCGCTTGTTGAGAAATTGGCTGAGAAAGCTAATGTGATAATTCTGGATCATCACAGACCGGATATAATATCAACAAAAATAAGGGATTTGAACCCATTTCTTTTTGGCATAAATGGGGATGAGGAACTTTCAGGTGCTGGTGTCGCATATCTTCTCTCCGAGGCTCTCAGATCGGACACATCACCTCATATACCTCTCATAGGAGCTCTGGGAGATCTTCAGTACTCTGAAAGCCACGAGCTGAGTGGTATAAACAGGATGATAGCTGAGATAGCAGAAAGAAATGGAATAATATCAATAAAAAACGACTTAAAGCTCTTTGGCGGTCCCGGATATCCTCTTGCAGCAGCTCTCGAGAGGACAGTTCAACCACTCATCCCAGGAATTTCCGGAAATAGCTCTGCTGCTGTAGGTCTCCTCGAGAAGCTTGGAATACCTGTGAAGAAAGATGATAAGTGGACAACTCTTGAAGATCTTTCAGCAGAGAAGAAAAAAGAGCTTGTAAGCGAGCTCATAAGGATTATAGCTCCGTTTTCTGATCCAAAGGAGATAATAGGAAAGGTATACCTGCTGAGGAGCGAGGAACCAACCTCATTTCTCAGAGATTTAAGGAGCTTTGCAACAGTTTTGAACGCATGTGGAAGAATGGGAAGGCCAGAAATAGGCATAATGCTTGCCAAGGGAGTGAGAAAACATATAAACGAAGCTGCCGATATTCTTAATGATTATAGAAAGGAGATAAATGAGGCAGTGGTAAGATATGAAAGCAGTGCTAGAATTGTGGAGAAAATAGCGTTTATAGATGGAGAGGAACATATAAGGGACACAATGATAGGTGTTATTGTCTCAATACTAAGCAAGAAGCTAAAAACAAGGGCTGTCATTGGATATGCTTCTTCTAACGGAAAGATTAAGGTGTCAGCTAGATCAGCCGATAGATCTATTGGACTTAGTGGAATTCTAAAAGCAGCATGTGAGGCTGCAGGTGGAATCGGAGGGGGACACGAAGAGGCTGCGGGAGGCTTAATACCAGCCAATAGAAAAGAAGATTTCGAAAGAAAGGTTATTGAGCTTCTAAGGGAAAGCTAGTAATAACAGCATCTTAACGGAAACCATGAGAATTACTAAAAACCATATAACAAGCTTATCAGGGGCTATACAAGAGTTTAAGCGCCAGCTTCTCCAGCCTTAACGCTCTCAACAAGTTGTTTTAGCTCAGTTCTTGCCCTGTTCTCCTTTTTCTTCAGCTCCTCTATTAGCGAGCTGAGCATGTTCCTCCTGGCTTTGAGATCTATTAGTGTCTCCTCCTTTGTTCTTCTGACGTATATATGTCCAGCTCTCTCATACAGAACAGCATCATCTGGAAGATTTTCAAGCCTGCTCAGAGCTTCCTCTATTCCCTGAAGTTCAGCAGTAAACTCTGCTATCCTCAACCTAGTGCTTTCTATTTCCTCCAGCAATTCCCTGTACTTGGCTTCAACATAGGACATAGGAGGTTATACTCCTGACTATATATAATTTTGTCCTCGGAGTCCAAATATCTCCCTAGTATACCTCTATTGCTGCTTTCTCCAATAGATCTAAATCAGGTCTCTCCGGCCAATCCTCTATCCTCAGTCGTTTCCTTCTACAGAAGTCCACATACCTTCTTATAGTTTCCTCTAGATCCTTTCCTATCAGAAGAAGAAAGAAATGGGGCTTATTTGCTTTAGCAATTCTCAGTGCTCTCTCCACTTGCCTATCTCCTAGGATGTTACATATGACTTCATTTTCAATGCTTCTTGCTATATTCCTTCCCTCTTTAAATGACCTGACAGCTCTTCCAAATGAGAATGCAAGATGAAACTTGGAGGCGATCACATCACCTAATGTTAAAAAGCCTTCTCCATTAACTTTTTCAGCGGATGACACAAATGAGGCTATTAATATGTAATCCGAGGCTTTGATAGCGAGAATTCTCGAGCTCATCAGCTCAGATATCTCTTTGAGAAATAAATTTTTCATTACAAATTTTGAAAAGCAGATCAGAAAAATTAACTCCGATTTCAGCAGATCTCTCAATAAAATTTCTCCTTTAGTTAATTTTTTAACAATTTCTTGCCCCTCTAAAATTACTTTTTCTCACCAGTTCCTCTTCGCAGTCAATTTAGCAAAGTACTATTGGATGAAAAGATAGATAAAAACTGTTACTCATGAAAAATTCTTTCCTCACTTTCGCTAGCTAAAAGCTTTTTTATTTCCCTTTCTTCTAAGACATATGATACATGTGTATACTGGAAATGGAAAGGGGAAGACCACAGCTGCATTCGGCCTTGCTTTAAGAGCCTTGGGAAATGGAATGAAGGTATTTATAGTCCAGTTCATGAAAGGAGGAGAAAGCGGGGAGGTAAGGGCGATAAAAAGGTTTGAAAACGTATCTATCCTCTTATCCGGAACAGGAAGATTCCTACCTCCTGCTAAAGAGGAGGATTATGAGAAAGCAAGAGAAGGACTGGAAGCAGCTAAAGACGCAATAAAAACATACGATATGGTTATTCTGGATGAAATAAATGTTGCAGTTCATTTTGGATTGATAGAGGTTGAGGAGCTACTGGATATTATCAGAAAGGCGGAATGTGAGGTAGTTCTCACGGGAAGGTATGCTGATAGAAGGCTAATTGAGGTAGCTGATTATGTAACAATATTTCAAGAATTGAAACATCCGTATATGAGGGGAGTTAAGGCAAGAAAGGGTATAGAGTTCTGATATCAGCAGGAGGCAGCTCTTTCTCATATTTTCTTAAAGAAAAGTTTTTTACTATCTGCTTTTGTCATACCCTATGAGGCTCTCATATCTTAGAGGAAGGGACTTCCTGACCCTCACCAGTTTCAAGCCCTCTGAATTTAAGGCACTGCTTGAAAGATCCTTCGATCACAAGAAGGGTCTTGTCAAGGGTAAGCCGCTGAGCGGAAAACATGTTGCTGCTATATTTGAGAAGCCATCCACGAGGACTAGGGTTTCTATGACTGTAGCTGTTGAGAGCTTGGGAGGAAATTTCATAAATCTCTCCGAGGAGGCAATGCAGATATCCAGAGGAGAAAGCCTGAAGGATACTGCGCTTGTGCTGAGCAGATATGTTGATGCTATCGCTGCTAGAGTAAAGAAACATGAGACGCTCGAGGAATTGGCTAGGTGGGCATCAGTTCCGGTTATAAATATGCTTTCAGACAAGTACCATCCGCTTCAAGCACTGGCGGATGTGATGACCATAGTGGAGGAGTTCGGACAGAGAAAAGTTCTGGTTGTCTTTCTTGGAGATGGAGCAACAAACACAGCATTGAGCTTGATGCACGCTTCTGCTCTGATGGGCTATGATTTTAGAGTGGGGGCTCCCTCAAAGTATCAGCCTCCGACAGAAGAAGTTGAAGTATCGAGAAAAATAGCCGAAAAAACTGGAGGATCAATAGAGATTTTTGAGGACCCAGAGAAGGCTATAAAGGATGCAAACGTCGTCTACACCGACACTTGGGTCTCCATGGGCGTTACAGATGTGGAGGAGAGGATGAGAGCTTTCAGGAAATACCAAGTAAACTCGGACATAATGAGACTTGCCTCAAAAGATGCAATAGTTCTGCACTGTCAACCTTGGTTCATAGGACAGGAGATAACCGAGGAAGTGGCATATGGAGAGAGAAGCAGGGCTTTTGATCAGGCTGAAAACAGGCTTCACACAGCAAAAGCTGTGCTAGAGGCTCTAATTACATGATTCCAACATTAATAACACATTTTAATTAGAAAAATCTTTATATAGCTGCCACTGGTATACTAAGCTTGCCATGGTCCCGGCAACTCCACCTCGATGGGATGAGGCCTGCGGCTGAAAGGGGTGGTGTTTCCATCCATGGCAACAGTTCTTATGCGGGCATAAGGAAAACGCTTATGCGGATCCCTTATGCCCAAGAGAGTTGGGGTGTCCCCGTGGAGAGATTATCATATGAGGCCTGCGGCCAGTATGAGACCGGTTGATCCTGCCGGAGGGAACCCCTATCGGGTTCAGACTAAGCCATGCGAGTCGGCTGGGGGCACTTGCCCCTGGCGGCGCACGGCTCAGTAATACGCGGTCAACCTACCCTGGGGACCGGGATAACCTCGGGAAACTGAGGCTAATCCCGGATAGGTGTGGGGTGCTGAAATGCCCTCACGCCAAAAGTAGGCGGGAAATGGACCGCTGAGGCCCCAGGATGGGACCGCGGCCTATCAGGTAGTAGGTGGGGTAACGGCCCACCTAGCCTACGACGGGTACGGGCCCTGAGAGGGGGAGCCCGGAGATGGGCACTGAGACAAGGGTCTAGGCCCTAAGGGGTGCAGCAGGCGCGAAGATTCCGCAATGCCCGAAAGGGCGACGGAGTGAACCCGAGTGCCACCCGCTGAGGGTGGCTGTTCCCCTGTGTAAAAAGCAGGGGGTAGAAAGGGGAGGGCAAGGCTGGTGGCAGCCGCCGCGGTAAAACCAGCTCCCCGAGGGGTTCCCACGCATACTGGGCCTAAAGCGTCCGTAGCCGGCCCTGCAAGTCTGCAGTTAAATCCGCCTGTAGACAGGCGGGCTGCTGCAGATACTGCAGGGCTAGGGAGCGGGAGGAGCCGGGGGTATTCCCGGGGGAGCGGTAAAATGCGTAGATCCCGGGAGGACCACCAGTGGCGAAGGCGCCCGGCTTGAACGCGTCCGACGGTGAGGGACGAAAGCTGGGGGAGCAAACCGGATTAGATACCCGGGTAGTCCCAGCCGTAAACGATGCCGGCTAGGTGCTGGCCAAGGTTTCGGCCTTGGCCAGTGTCGAAGCGAAGGCATTAAGCCGGCCGCCTGAGGAGTACGGCCGCAAGGCTGAAACTTGAAGGAATTGACGGGGGGGCACCACAAGGGGTGAATGCCTGCGGCTTAATTGGACTCAACGCCGGGAATCTTACCGGGGGCGACAGCAGGATGAAGGTCAGGCTGAAGACCTTACCAGACGCGCTGAGGGGTGGTGCATGGCCGTCGCCAGCTCGTGCCGTGAGGTGTCCTGTTAAGTCAGGCAACGAGCGAGACCCCCGCCCCTAGTTGCCAGCGGCCTCCTTCGGGAGGGACCGGGCAAACTAGGGGGACCGCCTCCGAAGAGGAGGAGGAAGGTGGGGGCTACGGCAGGTCAGTATGCCCCTAATCCCCCGGGCCGCACGCGGGCTGCAATGGGCGGGACAGCGGGATGCGACCCCGAGAGGGGGAGCTAATCCCTCAAACCCGCTCGTAGTTGGGATCGAGGGCTGCAACTCGCCCTCGTGAACCCGGAATCCCTAGTAACCGCGGTTCTCCATACCGCGGTGAATACGTCCCTGCCCCTTGTACACACCGCCCGTCAACTCACCCGAGTGGAGCTGGGGCAAGGTCCCAGCTCCAAAAGAGCTGGGATCGAGCCTTGGCTCCGCGAGGGGGGGTAAGTCGTAACAAGGTAGCCGTAGGGGAACCTGCGGCTGGATCACCTCCCACAAAGGGGACACCCCAACTCTCCCTTATGATCCCGCATATCTCTGATATGCGGGTGAGCGCTAGGCTTATGCCAATGAGCGCCTGATGCGCTAGTGATCCCTGGCCATTGCTGCTACGCCGCCTGGTGGATGGCTCGGCTCGGGCGCCGAGGAAGGGGGTGGCAAGCTGCCATAAGCCCCGGGGAGCCGCATGCGGGCTTAGATCCGGGGATCCCCGAATGGCAATGCCGCCCTTAATGGGCGCTCCGATGAGGAGCGGGAACCCCCCGAACTGAAGCATCTCAGTAGGGGGAGGAAGAGAAATCAAAAAGAGATGCCCTGAGTACCGGCGAGGGAAAGGGGCAGAGCCCAAACCGAACGTCCCCTTGTAAAAGGGGACGGATGTGGTGTTGTGGGGCAGCCTAATGCCTCCACCACGGGGAAGCCGAAGTGAGCTGGAACGCTCCGCCATAGAGGGTGAGAGCCCCGTAGGCGTAACCTGTGGTGGAGGTTGGCTGTTCCCTGAGTACCGCGGGTTGGAATACCCGTGGGAACTGGGGGTCACCGACCTCCAAGGCTAAACACGTCCCGAGACCGATAGCGCACTTAGTACCGTGAGGGAAAGCTGAAAAGCACCGTTGGCGCGGGGTGAAAAGAGCCTGAAACCAGGCGGTCATAGGAGCGGCAGCCCTAAAAGGATGAATGCCCCGAAGGAAAATGCCGCAAGGCATGAGTACGAGGGGCTGGACTGGGGTTGCCCCGTACGTCTTGAAACACGCGCCGGGGAGTTCACTGGCGTGGCGAGCCTAAGGGCTGAGGCCCGGAGGCGGAGCGAAAGCGAATGCCCCGCAGCTTCGGCGAGGGGGCTGCCTCTGAAAGGGGGCTTAGTCACGCCAGTGAGACCAGAAGCCGGGCGATCTACTCCTGGGCAGGGCGAAGCCGGGCCGCAAGCCCGGTGGAGGCCCGATAGGGATGGTGAGGTGCAAATCCCTCCCGTGACCTGGGAGTAGGGGCAAAAGACCAATCTAGCCCGGCAATAGCTGGTTCCCACCGAAGCCTCCCGCAGGAGGATCTCCGTGGAGGGAGAGGGCGCGGTAGGGCAACGATTGGGCGGCAAGGGGATCTAGGTCCCCACCGCCCTTTCGAACCCCGAATGCGCCCTCCCCGTAGAAGCGGGGAGCCGGGCGGCAGGGGGAAGCTCTGTCGCCGAGAGGGGAACAACCCAGACTGGGGTTAAGGCCCCCAAGTCCCGGTTAAGTGCCGAAATCCGAAGGGAGTCTCCCTCCTAAGACAGCGGGGAGGTAGGCTCAGAAGCAGCCATCCTTTAAAGAGTGCGTAACAGCTCACCCGCCGAGGAGGGAGGCCCCGAAAATGAGTCGGGGCTGAAACCGGGCGCCGATACCCCAGTGGCGCATCCGGATGGATGCGCTAGGTAGGTGGGCGCGCACACTGGGCAGAAGTCGGGGCGTGAGCTCCGATGGACCGGTGTGCGTCGCGGATCCCGGCGGTAGTAGCAGCAAAGCGGGGTGAGAATCCCCGCGGCCGAAAGCGCCAGGGTTCGCCGGCAATGCTTCGTCAGCCGGCGGTAAGCCGATCCTAAGGCACCTCCCAACTGGACGGTGCCGAAAGGGAAGCCGGTTAATATTCCGGCGCCACCGGGATAGGTGCGGCAACGCAAGCCCCTCTCCTGACGCCTCGGGCTAGGCAGAGAGGGGGCCAAAAGCGACCCTCCCAAGCACTGAAGGCCGTGGAGTACCGTAAAGGTGAGAAGCGGCTGAAGGTGTGATGGGGAGCCCTTTTGGGCTCTTCTGCTGATGCCTGGGGCCCATGAAAAGGGAGAGGGGAACGATTCCCGGTGATCGTACCGAGAACCGACACTGGTGCGCTGGCTGAGAAGGCCAAGGCCTGTCGGCCCTAACGCGGGAGAGGGAACTCGGCAAACTGGCCCCGTAACTTCGGAAGAAGGGGTGCCTGCGTCTCTCCCTTCGGGGGGATTCGCAGGTCGCAGTGACAAGGGGTGCCCGACTGTTTAACAAAAACATAGTTCCCCGCAAGCCCGAAAGGGTTTGTACGGGGGATGAGGCCTGGCCAATGCCGGTACCTGAACCCCGGGTTCAACCGGGAGAAGGGCCGGTGAAAGCCGGGAGTAACTCTGACTCTCTTAACGGTCGGTCTCCGCTCTCTATAAGGGGGCCGCCGGGGGAAAGGTAGCCATATGCCTTGCCGAATAAAAATCGGCGTGCATGAATGGCTTAACGAGGTGCCCGCTGTCCCCTCCCGCATGCCGGTGAACCCGCATCCCGGTGTACAGACCGGGACGCCCCAGTGGGGAGAGAAGACCCTGTGGAGCTTCACTGCAGCCTGGCCTTGGGATATATCTGCGGATGCAGAGCGTAGGTGGGAGCGATGTGACAGCCCTCGAGGGGGCTGTTGAAGCGGCCCTGGAACACCACCCTTCCGCGGGTGTATCCCTAACCCGAAAGGGGACAGGGCTAGGTGGGCAGTTTGGCTGGGGTGGTACGCCCCTGCAAAGATATCAGGGGCGCCCAAAGGCAGGCTCAGGTGGGACAGAAACCCACCGTAGAGGGCAAGGCCAAAAGCCTGCCTGACTGGATCCCTAAACGCGTGGGATCCAGAGGTGAAAGCCGGGCCTAGCGAACACTCGAGCCCTCTCGGTGAGGGCCGGGTACGACAGAAAAGTTACCCCAGGGGTAACGGAGCCGTGGCGGGTGAGAGTCCCCATCGGCCCCGCCGCTTGCTTCCCCGACGTCGACACTGCCCATCCTGGGGGTGCAGCAGCCCCCAAGGGTAGGGATGCTCGCCCATTAAAGGGGAACGTGAGTTGGGTTCAGAACGTCGCGAGCCAGTTCGGTTTCTACCTGCTGGGGCTGCATGGCCGCCTGAGGGGAAGGGACCCTAAGTACGAAAGGAACGGGGTGCCGGGGCCTCTGGTGTACCGGTCGTCCTCCAGGGCGTCGCCGGGTAGCCACGCCCCAACCGGTAAGGGCTGAAAGCATCTAAGCCCGAAACGGGCCCCGAAAATAGGCGGCCGTCCCGGTAAGGGTAAGGGCGCGGGTAGAAGACCCGTTTGATGGGGTGGGGGTGTAAGGCGGGAGCTTATGCGGACCGCCTCAGCCCACCACTCCCAAAGCCCGAAAGCAGTGGCCAGGGATCAGCGATACATCAGGCGCTCGTGGAGAGGGAGCTGGGCGGTTCGGCTTTTTGCTGAGGAAGGTCCACCCACCCTTTTTGGCAGAAAAGCCCTGAGAGGGGCTCCCCGCTCACAGAAACGACACGGCCTCCCGGGTATGGCGATGATGCCTTAAAGCTTAGGACCCTGGAGGAACCGGTGAAACGGGGGCGGGGCTGCCGGGTGCAAGCCCGAAAGGGCGCGAAGCCAAATCCGCCCAAATTGGGTGGATTGGATTGATCCAATCCGCCCAAGTACAGAAGGTGGACTAAAGCTCCCACTCCACACATTCTGCTTGAAGGACTTAGCATTTTAGAATTATAAAAAGCTTATTTGTTTTTCCATTGAAGATCCTCCATGGGAAGCAAAGAAGCTGCCACAGGATAGCTCTGCAGGATCTCTGAATGCCTCATTGCTTTAGCCCTATATTCTCAGTTTTCATGAAATACCGAGTTCTTAGAACAGGCTTGTGAATGCCCTAAAGGAAAAGCATGGGAAAGCACAGCGAGAAAGGTGCACTTGGAGTAGCAGAGATAACAGAGCACAGTTCTTTCCTTTTGTGCCAAGATAAACTCTACAAAAATAAGTTGGAATCTATATATCTGAAAAATATATAGACTAGTGGATAAGCAACTTGAAGGATTGCTCCACTAAGAAATGAAAAAAGTTATATCGAAGAATTGATGCAGATGAGGCTGAGGGTGGATTCCAAGGGAAGGATCTTGTTACCTGAGGAGATCAGGAACTGGGAGAGGTAGTGATCTTGGAGAGGACGAAGGATGGATTTCTCCTGAAAAAGGAGAAGACGTTCTTAGAGGAATTTAAGGAGGTTATCAGCTCAGATCCTCCTCGGACAGGAGAGCCGGAGAACTGGCCTCCCTCTGAGATGAAGAAAATCTGGGTGAGGCATTGATCGTCGGTCTAGATGCAAATATACTTATTCCCTTGATCCGGCCTATCCTGAGCATAAATACCTGAGAAATCTGTTGCTCAATCTGTCACCGGATAATATGGTAGCAGTAAATCCAACTGTGATTCATGAGACCTACCATGTCTTGGTATTCAGCCAGAAGTGGGTTCCCTCAGAGGCAGCTAAAAGGCTTCACATGATCTTAGAGCACCCTTACATAAAGTTCCTCGGTCAAACTTTATCAGATATAGGCTTGGATCTGGCTGTAAATTATGGTCTGGGAGGTAGAGACTCACTGATACTGGCAAACTTCATTATGAACAGGGTACCTGTGATGTACACCCACGACGATGAGCTTCTTCTCCTGGAAAAGGTTGAATGGAAGGGATTTACAATAAGGCTTGTGGATCCATTGAAACAGGGTTTTTCACCGCAGTGAAAACTAATAAATGGTATCTAGGGATGAGATGCTCAACAGTTTACGGGGCTCTCAGCTTTAACATAAAAATATGAAGAATTCTTGAAGTAGGAATACGTAATCGGAAAATTTAATATCAAAACCTCTCTAGAGAGTGCGAGGATGACTAGAGGACTTCCTCAAGCTCCTCTTATTGAAGGGGCCTATATAATCCGGAATCTCACAAAGAGAATTGAAGAAATCTGTTCATACACCTTCCTTTTCACATGTGCAATGAAAAGAAACTAAAACTGGAGTCAGCCTTGCCCACTGGAAAGGTAGTCGAATTCTAATAAGGGGGCAACAAAATGAATGATGAATCATCCAATCAAAAAAGAGGAGGAGGCCCCTTCAGAACTTCAGCATGTAGCCGGGGCCTAAAGTAGCAGCTACGATCTCCTCTACATCCTCCTCAGGCCTAATCCAGTTTATTGGTGATCTTTTTACTGGCTCTGGTGTGCCCGGGAGTATCTGGGGGGAGTGAATGCCTGAGAGGAGGAGTATCACCCTTATCTTCTCCCCTAGGTTTGGATCTATGTCAGCCCCTATCTTCACCACTGCATTCGGATCCATCCTGCTTGTCACGTACTCAGCTATCTCAGTGACCTCCGAAAGCTTCATTGAGGGGCCTCCCGTCACAACTATCAGTGCTCCTGTTGCTCCATCCGTGCTTATGTCTATTAGCTGGTTCTCCAATGCCATCTTCACAGCCTCAGTTGCCCTGTGACTTGGATGATCAGATTCCCCTATCCCAACTGCTGCCACACCGCCTGCAGCCATCACATTCCTGACATCCTGAAGGTCCACGTTGACAAGGGCTTTCTTGTTTATTATCTCAGTTATCCCCTTGACCATCACAGCCAGAGTGTAATCCCCTATTCTGAAGGCATCCTGAATTGGCAAAGGCCCAGCTAATGAGAGAAGCTTGTCATTGGATATCAGGACAACTGTGTCAGCATACTTCCTGAGCTGCTTTACTCCCTCCATTGCCACCTTCATCCTCAACCTCTGCTCAGCCTTGAATGGAAGCGTGACAACACCTATCACCCTAGCTCCTTTCTCCCTCGCTATCCTTGCCACGACAGGGCTAGCTCCGGTCCCAGTTCCTCCTCCCATTCCAGCGGCCACAAATGCTAGATCAACTCTGTTCCCCATCGCCTCAGCTATAAGGCTTGCATCGTTCTCCGCACAAGCTCTTGCAAGCTCAGGTGAGCCTCCAGCTCCCAATCCATTTGTTATCGATTTCCCTATCAGCACTTTCTTGTGCGCCTTCACCCTCTGAAGGTGCTGGTAATCGGTGTTCACAGCTATGACCTCAGCTCCCATAACTCCAAGCTCCATAAGAGTGTTTGCAGTGTTGCATCCAGCCCCTCCAACCCCCAGTATCACTATTCTTGCCTTTCCAACGCCTCCATCCATTCCTGTATCAAGGGGAACTTCATAACTCCAGTAATCCTGCTCCATCTGCTTCTCATCCTGTTTTTCATTTGATAGATTCCTGAGGAGGTTCAGTATCTCCTCCCCCTTTGTCTTCTGCTCACTTTTCTTCAAAGCCTCTGAAAAGAAACTGTTCATCTCGCATCCCTCCTCCTGCTCTCCCTGACAAGGAGCCTTATTGCATCCCTTATTGCCTCGCTCTTGCTCGTGTATCCTAGCTCCTTTACAGCCCTATTCAGCTCCTCCACAAGGGCCTCAGGTATGTGGAATGATACTATCATACAACCACCGGAAAAGCTCTGCTAAAGGAGATATATAAGTGATTCCTTCTTATGGATTCTGTCTTTTTGTTAGAATTTCGCATTGAACATATTTCCCGCCTTTCTTTTCCTATATAACCATTTTTCCCATCTTCAGAGAATTTCCCCTTAATTAAGTGCGAAAAAGGGATAATTAAAAATTAAAGCTGGTATATTCCTCCAGATTTGTGAAAAAGCTGTAAAAAAGCGATAAGCCACAGTTTTCTGATGTGAAGGTGCAATGAGCTGATGTTTCAACTCCGCTTCTCTCAGCTCATGGCCTCAGAAAACATTAAATTTTGCCCTCAGATGATGCGATTATGCACAGGAGGCTTCTTCCCAACATAGATCTAATCCCTGAGATGCTCAGGAGAATTGGCTTGAGCGATATATCCGATCTCTTCTCCGATATACCGAAGGAGATAATGTTAGAAGAACCTCCCGATATAGGAAAACAGCTTTCAGAACTGGAGCTGGAGAGGGAGTTTGATAAGATAGCATCGAAGAACACAGTTGGAATTTGTTTTGCGGGAGGAGGATGCTGGTTCCACTATGTCCCAGCCATAGTTGATGAGATAGCTGGGAAGCAGGAGTTATACACATCATACACACCATATCAAGCTGAGGTATCTCAGGGAGCCCTTCAGGCGATATTCGAGTATCAATCCCTGATGGCAGAGCTTTTAAACGTGGATGTTGTGACAGCTTCTCACTATGACTGGTCAACAGCTCTTGCTGAGGCAGCTTTAATGTCAGCAAGGGTAACTCACAGGAAAAAAGTCATTATACCTGAGAACATCCATCCAGAAAGGGAGGAAGTGCTCAAAACCTATTCAGCTGGAGCAGGCCTGAAAGTTGAGAAATATTTGATGGACAGGGAGACAGGGGAGGTTGATATATCATCATTAAAGCCTGATGAAAGCACAGCAATGGTCTACTTTGAGAGCCCGAATTTCTTCGGAATAGTTGAGAGGAAAGCAAGGGAGATAGCTGAGATAACACGTGAAAAAGGTGCTCTTGTTGTCGCAGGGGTTGATCCATTGTCCCTTGGGATCTTCAGGCCCCCTGATGCCGATATAGTTGTCGGGGAGGGCCAGCATCTAGGCAGCTATCCATCATTTGGAGGACCTTCTCTGGGCATAATAGGGGTAAAGATGGATGCAAG
>NZ_RCOS01000079.1 GCF_003947435.1 Candidatus Methanodesulfokora washburnensis | reverse complement strand
AAAAAGGTGCATAAAGGAGGAGCTTGGAGAGGAGATAGAGATGAAAGATGTGCTGTTTTTAATGTTTGGTGTGAGGCTGGATAACCTTCTCCCTCAGGCCTTGGGAATGGTGAGGCTAAAATCAAAATCATCAGATATTAGCTCCGTAAAGGCGAAAGATGGATGGGAAGGGAGAAATTTCTTTGAGGATTTTACGATAAGCAATTTAAAGAGATATTTTGAGGAATCTTACCTCATCTCTGATACCGCCAAGTTGACAATTCTCTTGGCTCTAATCCATGAATATGGATTAGAAAATATAGAAAGGAAATTTAAATCTTGACAGCTTGATTTAAGGAGAGAATCCTCCTTATCACCACGATTATGGTGTCCCATTCTATTGGACTATTGCAAATAGCTGTATCTCCATCCCCGTCCTCTTTCTTGCTACCTTAATTTCTTGCTACCTTAAAATAATAGATTCTACCTTTCCTATCCAGGCATATTCCTCAAGCCTCCTCCAATTCCTAACCATCATTCCATAGATATTAATTTCACCTATTTTAAAACTTCCCAGCTTTCTCCTGAGGAAACACCATCTAAGAGCTCTAGATAACTTCCTAGGATGATAAAGCTCCCTAACTTCCAAGATCTCTAAGCCCTCTATATCACCATATAGGACAGCAGCGTCAACATAATGGCCCGATTTCATCAATTCTTTTACTCGATTATTGCTAAGATCCTTACATACTCTAACTATGGATTTTGCTATTTTGCAATCTATAAGTAGTGCTGGAGGAAGAACGAGGAGATCATAGTGCTCCAGCGATTCAGCCAACCCCTCTTCATTAACTGCTATACCGAAATAAGGGCTGAAATAGCCGATAATACATGAACTTAGGAGCCTCCATATGTCAGCGATTAGATTAATTAGGCCCCTCAGTAAAACGATCCACTTAACCAAGTCGAGAAGCATATGTAGTATGTACACCACATCTGAAGGTGTGACAGATAGCTGAATCACAACCTCTTGACCCATTCTTCTCATCATGTTCTAGCCTCTTCTAAGCGGGACCGTAGCATCGATCAGCATCTCTTCACCCTAACTATAAAATTCTGGATATAGACTCCTCATATACCTTGTTAGCTCATCGGCGATTATCTCCGATCTCCTGTCCAGGAACTCCCTGTAATGATCCACTTCCCAAAGCCTTTCATCTATCGGTATTAACTGCTTTGAGAGCTCCTCCTCGCTTATTTTATATTTTTTAATATAGATATATGGCTCGTCCCTGAGCCTCTTATTTGTCCCAGGATTGATGAAGGCTATGTTAGCTAATGCTTCTTGTTCGTCTTTTCTGTAGCCCTTCTCCCTTAGGATATTTTTCGGGAAGAAGTGGTGTACCTCGATTGTGAAATCCCTATTTATCTCATCTGGCTCCAGATATCCCAGCCTTTTCTTTGAAAACCAATCCTTAGCTTCTTTCTTATAGACTACGAGGTATAAAAGTAATTTTAGAAATCTTCCCTCACCTTGGTAGTGGACTGAATTTCTCACGGCATCTTTGGATAGTTCCGCCTCTATTTCCCTCGGATCTATGTCACTATGCAGTTCTTCTATCGCTTTTTCAAAACTGTCCGCCTTATGGATGATATTTACGTCCTCCTGCAAGCTAGTTTCAGCAGACCCACTATACCTCCCCCGTTTTAGTGCTAAAAGGAAGAAGTGAAACGCTTTATTGAAGTCATGTTGATCCGGGAATTTATGATACAGGTAAATCAACGGTATTATCGTGTTTTTGGCATAAATTAGCTCCGAATTTAGGACACCCACGTTTCTTAAATCCTGAATCAGCTCTCTCATACTCCGTTTGAATCCGGAAAAAGCCTTATCTAATACTCCTTTTTCATTTCTCAGGAACTCATCACTAACATTCTTTAGCACTGCTTTATTCTCTCCAATTGTAGTTATCGCACGGATTATCAGCGTGGGATCAAAATAGAATCCGTTGTCCTCAAGATCGTCCAGATACCTCATGAATTTTTCTCTAATCCACTTCTTATCTTTATTATATACAGCTATGTATGCTAAGGTGACGTCTGATTGCTTTACCCGAGTTCCTGCGCTATTAATTCTCTCGAATATGGTTGCGATGTCCTCTAGCTTGGCTTTCACTTTAATCACAGGAATTCCGATATTCTGTATATCCCAAACTCTCTTTATGTTACTATATATCTTTGTAAATTCTTCACTTTTGTTCATCTTCCTCGATATTTCCTCGGCGAGTTTACTCAAGCCTTCATCTTTTTCTTCAGAGAAAATTTCGCGTGGATTTATCCATGCTGGATCTTTTTTAATGCCAGGATACTCAAGTGCTACTTCTAGGCTCAAAACATTTATTTTTATTTTGTACTTGCTAAGTAGCTCGTTCCATTCAGTATTATCCATCCAATATGGCTTTTTTGACATAATCAAGCATAGCGACACGATCCTCTGCTGGCCGTCAACTATCCAATCTTTACGTTTTTCATCGAACGTGTGCTTACCGGATTTATAATCGCTCAGATCCCATATCAGCAAGGAGCCTATGGGATAACCCTTAATTAACGAGTCCAAGAGATCTTTAACCTGGTCTTTAGTCCAGACAAACTCCCTCTGAAATTCTGGGATGTCTAACTCTCCACTCACCACTTCTTCAACCAATCTGTAGATTTTTATTATATTTGGCTCTGGTTCATGGATCGCCATAGACCACCCTCAAGAAGTAGGCACATTTCATTTAAAAATATTCGCAAGATCATTACTCAAGATCTTCATCATTCCTTAGCTTTCATTATGAGTGCATTACAATCACCGGTGCGAGGTACTTGATCCTAGATTTTCAAGAATTCTGAATTTCATAACTATATTCGTCTCAAATAATTCTAATTTTTTCCTCAAGATAGAGCCACAATAAAGTCAGGAAGGCTACTTAGGCAAAGTAAAAGAGCTGAAGGAAGATGCTTACCTGGTCTCGATCATATATATGGCTAATGTTTAAATAAATGTGGAAGGGCTAACTATTCCGATGAGCGAGATTCTGAAAGTTATTTTAGCAAATTTGTTTTCAGCCAGAAATGAGGAAGAGGAAATGATAAGGCTCGGAAACTTAATAGCATTGATGAATGCACTGGGAATAGATGTAAAAGAGGAAGCCGAGAATTATTCTGAGCTGAGAAGGCTGAAAAGCTTGGGAAAATCAAACTTAAGAGGAGCTCCTAAATGGGCTGCTGATGCATCGGTGTTGCAATCTAAGATTTTAGCATCTGTTTTAGCTAAAATAGGAAGAGAAAGACCTGAAATACTGAAAGGGGAAGAAGTAAAAGAGATAAACTTTGCTGATTTCGTAAAAAAGGAGAAGAAGGACTAGGTTATCGAAGTACAGGAATATCCGGAAGGTTTTTCCCCAAGGAGTGTCTTGCGCACACGCAGCACTCAAACTTTTTCCAGGTAATAGCATCCTTTGTCCTAGTGATCACCTCGACTTACTTCAGTAGCAAGATGTACAGAAGTCTTGCTCGTCAATATCCCTCCCCAGTCTGTCATACCTCATCATCTTGAGCTTGGAATATCCGGTCTTAAGCCTGAGATACTGGGACTGAAGCTAATGATACATTTCTCGGAACCTTTAATATTTACCTTTGAACGGCTGTCTCCATCAGTAAGAAGCTAATGAATTAATGAAGAATGTCAGAACATCGGATTCTATCATAAATGAGATGAAAGATAATCCAAGAGAGTCCAATAAATTACTAAGTTTCCTCCATTCATCTCCTTTAAATTTAAAGCGGTACAGTTTAGACAGATAGTAAATTTTATTAGGTTTCTCGTAGATGAGTGTTATGATGAACATTCTCGAGTATATTTCTAATATTCGTCTTGCTGAATCATTTAATTCAATAAGTACTAGCTGTAGGGGGATGATTTATTTTGCCCGAGAGACCAACTGAAAAAACATATGTCGGTGAGCTTGTCCCAGTTATAAAGGAGATCGGAAAGAATTTGGGATTCGATGCAGAAGTGTACCTAGGAACGCCTTCCGGCGAGCCTGATGTTCTTCTAAAGTATAATAATAGAACAGTTGCTATAATCGAGGTAAAAAGACCTGAGATCTCGCTAAGCGATCCAGAAGCTAACAACCAAGCTCTGAGATATGCAGAGTGGTATAGAAAGGAAAAGAATGTAAAGTTCTATGGACTTCATAACATGAAATATCTAAAGCTTTTCAAGTATACAGAGAATGAGGAGTGGGTTCCGGCAACCGATTTTCCCTTTCCAATAATACCGGACGCCAAATCAATAGCCGAATACAAGCGAATATCAACTGACAACAGTGCCAGAGATTACCTAACGCAATTTCTTGTGAGATTCAGGGAAATGCTTGAAGGTAGGACTCTCGATTTAAGTAGGGATGTTATAGAGAAACTTAGAAGACTCATAGAGAGCAGTGCGTCAAAGGGAAGGGAACAGCTTCTAGGTAAGTACCGAGAAGATGAAAATATACGCAGCTTGGTGGAGAGCTGGCTAAGAGAAAGGGGATTTGAAAAACCAAAAAACGATAATGAGCTACGGAAATATCTAGATCTCATGCTTAAGGAGCAGATATATACTTTTACTATCAAGTTATTGTTTTATCTCGTCCTTCAGAGCCTCGATCCTGAAATGGCAAGAAAACTCAAAGAGAACATCACGCCATTAAAAGAGTCAAAAGATGAGACCTTCTTTAGGATAATGGCTAAAGAACTCTTTGACTATGCAATTGCTAGGACAGGAGACTTTGATGAAGTGTTTGGCTCTAACACAGTTGATAAACTTCCCTTTATGCCAGCATCTTTATCGGATCTAAATGAGATAGTAGAGTATCTGGATCAGATAAGATGGAGCGAGGTAAGCGTAGATGTGATTGGAAGGATTTTTGAAAACCTGATACATGAGGAGAGAAGACATCTCTTAGGGCAGCACTATACTGATACGAGGATAGTTGATCTAATTCTTGTGGGGGTGTTTAGAAAGAGTAGAAAACCTGAAAAATTGATAGATCCAGCATGCGGATCAGGAACGTTTCTTGTAAGGGCAATAAACTATTGGAGGATGAGATATTCCGAGAATTTCTATGATCTTATAGAGGGGTGTGATATAGATAAGCTTGCATCAATGCTTTCAAAAATAAATGTATATATCCAAGCTCTCGAAGCTGTAAAAAGTGGATACAAGTATATACCTAGAATACAACATGGAGACTTCTTTAAGCTAGAACTGAGACCGGATTATATGTATGTGGTCGCAAATCCACCTTATACAAGGCAGGAGGAGATGGTGATGGCCTACTATGACAGAAACTATAAGAAAACTCTCAGAAGCAATGTGAGCGACCTAGAGGGATGGAGTGAAAAAGCATCGATATACGCCTACTTTTTAGTTAGAGGGGGGAAGCTTCTAAGAGAAGAGGGCAAGTTGGGATTTATAGTCGAGAACTCATGGCTTAACGCTGAATATGGTGGTCCTCTGAAGAGATGGTTATTTGATAACTTTAATGTGGATTATATAATCGAATCTCTCGTGGAGAGGTGGTTCGAGGAAGCCAAAGTAATGACAAACATAATCATAGCTGAAAGGAGGCCAAGCTCACAGGATCAGATGATAAGATTCATATACCTGAAAAAACCATTAGATGTTCTCATAAACGGTCCTCCACCAACTAAGGACTACACAGCCTCGCAGAGGTATTATGAGGAAATAGAGAAGATATTTTCTGAAGCTGATAACTGTACCCCTACTGCAGATTATACCATCCATGAGACAGACAGAATGAGGATTGTCGCGTGTAGAAAGAGGCTTATCGACATTATAGAAGGAAAGCTGGGGAGATTAAACGTTTTAAAAGGACCAAAACAGTATCTAGATCTTGTTTTTAAATTTCTCGAGGAAGAAGAGGATAGACTAGTGCTTCTCAAGGAGGTGATGAATGTTAAGCGTGGCATAACAACAAATGCAAATGAGATATTTTATCTACCCTCTAAGTTCTGGAGATTTCTTTCCGAGACCCCTGATAAGTTGCTTCTGGCTGGAGAAAATAGGAGAGTGGAGATAAGCAAAAGATATCTACGCAGGCTGATAAGACCTGATCATCTGGAGAACTCAATGTATGCTGTTGAAGATCTCCCCTCCAGAAAGAGGGAAGATTATGTACTCTGGGTTCAGGATGTACAGAAAGTTGATGATCCAGGTACCATGGAGTACATTGAATGGGCTGCTAATATCATAAGAGAGGAATATAAAACAAGTGGAGGAAGAAAATATCCAACGATTTATAAAGAGCTTAATAAACCAGATTGGCTTAAATTGCCCTCAAAATCTGGAGGGATACTTCTCTTCAGAAGTGCTGTGCATAGGAACTATAGTATATGGCTTAATAAAATACCAAGCGCTTGGATAGACAAAAGATTATATGTTGGTTATCTGAGAAATAGTTATAAGGATAAGCTCAAGCCAGAAGTGTTGTTTAGCGTGGCAAACTCAGTCCTCACTTATATTGGTATGGAGCTTATGGGAAGGACCAATTTAGGAGAAGGTGCCCTAGATATTGCAACCGTGGATTATGAGGTTATCCCTATAATTGATCCACTCAAGCTTCAGGCATATTTGGAGGAGAAAGATCTTCTGAATGAATTCGTTGAAAAAGTAAACAGATTTCTCTCAACAAGGCCTCAAAACATAGAAAGAGAAGTTTCGAGAGCAGATCGTATGGAGATAGAGAAATACACCTTAGGCTACCTTGGTCTCAGGGACGATGAGATAAAATCTCTGTATAGAGAGTTGCTTATGCTTGTGGATCTTAGAACACAAAAAGCAAGCAGAATCCTGCGATGATAAAGGGATTATATAAATCCAATAAGGAGATGCTCCTACATGGAGAAGACAGCGATAAAATTCCTGTATAAAGAGCTTTGATCCAGCTCACATACTTTTCGATCTGGGCATATATCTAGCTGATGAGGATCTGGCAAGAGGGATCAGGAACGTATGAGTTTTACAACAACTGGATTTTAAAACTGCCCCAAGTTTTGCTAACCAAAAGAAGGGTTTATTAAATTTTTATTTAAAGCGCATTTTACAGAAGCATGTGAGAGCATGACGTACTGGATCTTTGTCACAGATCATATGAACTGGGATATAATTCTGAAGGAAGGGATATATGGCCTCCCTGAAAAAAGGGAGAAACTGATGAAGATTTTGCGACATAAGAGAAGTCTCTCAATATCTCTAATAAAGTTGACTTATAACATTGTTTTAGCGCTATTCATAAAAAAGGGGAGTTATATCCTCGCTACCTCGGATATCTCCTCCATGTCTACATCTCCATTCCCATTTACATCCATCCATTTTATTATTGCATATGAATTGAATAATGGGTTCTTGGATAGCCAGAGCAGTGCTGCTTTAGTTCCATATCTATGTGTTCCCATAACATACATGGCCTCACCTTTAATCAGGATAAGCGCATAGTCAACATGTCTCCATTCGCTCCTGTAGATAGATCTATTTATCTTCATATAGTCCCTTCCAAAGCTTACTCCGGATTTTTCTGCTGCAGAAATGCTGTTTGGATTGGCAAGAGGACCTCCAACAACTACGCAGGCTGCACATTTAGAGGCAAGCGAGGCATGCGGAAAGTAAAGTTTAACGAGCCCAACATCCACACCAGTGGCATTAAAGGGAGGGGAGCTCTGAAGTATTAGAAGGCTCTTCGGAGGAGTCTGCTTTGAGGGCGCTGTAGAAATTGCACGGGCTCTTTGATTTACCAGTCGATTTACCTCATTCCATATTTCTGAGTAGAATTTGTCGTCTATTGGGAATCCCCATTCCTTAAATTGCGGCCTTAGGTCAGCTCCAGTTGCAGCACTTAGGGCAGCGACGAACACAGTAGCTTGTTTAGCATCGGAATCTATTGTGAATGTGAAAGGCACATCCCTTGGGAGAAAGAGGGAGTAGAATCTGTATAGGCTATCATAGCCGTATTTCGTGCAGATAACGTCGATCATTTCGTCAAGAACATCCGGAGTCATTTCATCATAATGTGCGCCATTTTTCATGTATTTATCAAGGCTTGGGGTTGAACCAAAGTGCCATAAGGACATTATAGTGGTCATAACATGATCTGAAATGTTTAACATTGAAGAACGCTCCTTCATCATCTTCGCTGCGTACATACCTAAAGCTGTAGCTAATCCCTCGACATACACAAATGTATGATCGGCACCCCCAAAGAAGAATTGACCAGGCTTAGTTCCCTCGCCGAGAAAATCATGACCCATTTCATGAAAGTAAACGCCCCATTGCGGAGATCCAGAGCCATAAGCAATTATCATACAGCTGTTATGGACAGGTTTGTCTACATCAGTTCCGAGCCTTATCGGATTTCCTGATAATCCGCATGGTACTGTTCCATCAGCTCCATGGCCCGGGTCGTTCACCAGAAACAGAGTATTTCCACCATAGGGTACAACACCAGTGGCCTCGGATTCAAGCTCGTAAGCTATGTCTGTTATTCTAACTATGTCATAATCTCTGAAGATTTTCTGGTAATCGAATCCTTGGATTGGTTGCTCAGGAACATAGAATACTATGTGTTTTCCCGGCAGAGCTTTGAGAGTTATACCAAGGTTGTCCCTTGTAACCCTTACAACAGCAACATTGGGCACAGGAATGCCATCTGCCTTTGCAGAAATGTATGGTGTTTCTCCAAATGTCTTGGGTGGTCTTATAGCAGTAACTAAGCCAGAATTATCCACTGTAGCCACACTTGGATTGCTGCTGGAGAACTCTATTGTTTTTGGGGAAATTTTGTTTCCATATGCATCATAAACCTGCACCGAGAGCTTCCCAGTCGGGTTGCCAGAAGGAGATAAAAGGAGAATTGGAGGCAATAGGACAGCGCTTCCAACAGCAACATCAACATGGTTGCTGCTTATTATTCCATCAACTTTTGCAGTGATCCAGCAACGACCAAACCTTCCGACAGCTGGTCGAACCTCTCCAGTATCTGAAACATACACCATTGAAGGATAATCGACAAAGAATTTGACGGAGGAAAAGGGAATCTCTTTCCCCCTTGCATCTTTTACGCTGATAGAAAGCTTTCCACTCGGAGTTGAATTTGAAAGAGCTAGCCGTGACGGGCTGATTAGGACTTCTGAGGCTACACCCGAGCTTGGAATATCGGATAAGAGCTGACAAAACGCATATGAGTCTGCTCCATCGTAACCACCACGATCGTCGGAGGCAGAGACTTCCCAGTTGAAGCGAGATGCATCCCCAATTTGGCTCCTTTTCACCATTATAGAGATAGTATTGTTGTCGATGAAGACTGGACACTGACCGCCGTCCGGACGCTGCCCTATAGGATCAACCCAGCCCTGCCAGTGGCCATCGTAAAAAGCCACTCTTATATTATACTCGCTCCCGACAAAAGTGTGTTTCTGTCCAGTACTTGGGTTTAAATCTGTATCGATCATCCAAAGATAAACAACCACACCATTTCCAGGGTCAAGCGGGATTGTGGACTTAACCTTCATCTCAAACTGAAGCGTGTCCAAGTTTATTTGACGTATATCAGCATAAACTATGTCAATATACCCATACTGATCAGGTACATCGCCCATGCTGTCGGAGACCGAGGAGATAACAGGATTAAACAACGATGAAGCAGGAGAAGCAGATACTACAGAACTGCCTTCCTCTTTTAGCAATCCCTTAACAAATAACTGATGAGGAAAAACTATTATTAAGATCAGCAGAACTCCTTTTAACACCTTCCCAGGCATACTAGACCGATAAAGGAGAAATATTTAAGGTTTTTTATATACAACAAGATATATACAGAACTTATGAAGTATTTTTAGGAGAAAAAGTGCTTTTCACGAGGATAGCTACGTATCTCACATAAAGTTTAAAAGGTCAGATTGGGCTGGTTCAGGTATTAGAGGTGGGTAGAAGTGAAGGATGAGCTGAGCATTTTTCTAAGTGTTATAGTCTCGTTCATCTGTGCATTTATTCCATATTTCCTTAATTATCTTACACTTCCCTTTGCAATAATCACTTTTCTCCTACTTCTCATTGCCTTAACAACTACATACTCAAGTTATCGACTTAACAATAAAATAAATAAAATCGATAATAGAATGAATAAAATTGAAATAGCCACTAAAAGAAGCGCCTTAGTCCTCAATGTTATAGTTGAGGGCTTCATCAAGATACAAAGGCTCTCTCGGACCAAACAGATTTCCATAGCTCAATTCGTCAATACCTTCTGTGAGGGAATCGAAGGAGTTTTTTCCATCATAACGAAAGACTATTTCTCCACCCATTCAAGCAATCCCTCTGAAGTGGAAAGAAGAAAACGAGATCTTTTAGAAAAAGCCCATTTAAGAACAATATCATACGAAGAGGGACAGGAATTACAAAATCTGCTGGAGAAGCAGAGGAGACAACATGAAGCAAGCGGGGATATTGATGGAGCTATTCTTGCCGGTTTGCTTATTTTGTTTTTATTGGGTGTTCTAGCGGCTTTGTTTGGCGGGGAAGGGGGAGAGAAAAAAGAAGATAGAAATAAATGAATGATGATAGAAATTCTAGGGGAGATCTACTTTTAAAAATTTCTTTTTTGAACTAGGAATTTCCAAGTTTGATCCTTAGGCTCGTAGCGGGCATATGCATATCCAAATAGCCTTTATCTCTTTTTCTCTTCCATCCTTTGGAAGAGCAGGGCTTCAGCCCCGGCTAAATTCAGGTTTGAAGGCATTATGTCCGTCTATCCCAGTTTTTGTTATCACCTCTGATGCACTTTTGCCCTCCACACGGAGTCGTAAACGGTCTTCTCCAGCTCCGAAAGGTTATAATCTTAGAAAGACTAAAGCCATAATTAGCCAAATAATAAGGCAAAGATCTGATATGAGAAGAAGGCAAGCAGATAAGCAACTAAAAGCTCGTATACGATAACTAAAAGCAGGTATTTTGCTGATCTCAGCTCCTTAAGAAGAACAGCTGCTGTGGCCATGCACGGAAGATAGAAGTTCATCATGACAGAGAGGGATACTATCTCAGCAGGCCCTAAAATTGACCTTATTGCTGCAACTGGATCCTCATACCCTGTTATCGTGTTTATTGTGCCCAAAACTCCTTCCTTTGCAAGGAACCCTGAGAGAAGGGCAAGGGATGCCTTCCAGTCTGAAAGGCCTATTGGAGATGTGATCAGCGAGATGTACCTGCCTATAATAGCCCCTATGGAGCTGCTGTAATCAGTGGTGTAGCCAGCTGGCCCTATGTGAAGGAGGAACCAGAATATTATCACCATCGGAAATATTATCACACCAGCCTTCCTCAGGAAGTGCATCGTGTTCACCCTGGTGTACCACCATATCACCCTGAGAGAAGGCACATGGTAAGGCGGTATCT
>NZ_RCOS01000078.1 GCF_003947435.1 Candidatus Methanodesulfokora washburnensis | reverse complement strand
CGGCTGTGTTCACCACATCAACCCCATAAACTTTTTCTATGTGTGCACTGAACTTTATAACTCTAGTCTGATTTTTTCCTATGTATATACTCCAAGTTAGCTTGTTCCCCTGAACAGCAGGTTCATAAGGAGATCCATCAAGAGTGGCTCCGGGAATGTAAGAGAGGCCTCCAGGCAGATAATCAACAACTGTCAGGCTTCCCTCATAGTTTGTTGAGACAACCGAGATCACATAGATTATCTCCCTTCCAGAAAGCTCACCTGCCTTCCTTATATCCGCAACTCTGATGGGTTTAACTATCTCAATGTACGCTGAGCTTCTGAAGCCTGCTGCAACTGCAAGGTTCTCAACGTAGCCAGAGCTTGGATATGAGGCCACAACTGCCTGATAGGATATTGATGCCTCATGGCCGGGGCTGAGCACAACATGCCAGGAAAGGGTGCCTCCGGATACAGAGGGGCCTGTCACATTCCCCCTTGCTGATGATGCTCCCGCATACCTAAGCTCTCCAGGAAGGCTATCTGTAACATCTCCCTCCCATGTGCCGTTTCCGCTGTTCCTCACAGTTATCGTGAACCTCACTATATCCCCCACATATGCCCTGTATTTATCAGCTGACTTGAAGATGGATATTATAGGAACCATGACAGGCTTTGCAGTTATGTTTGCAGTCACATTCGCAGCGGGAGCAGCAGGAGTTACATTGACAGCCGGTGTAGGAGGAGCTGGTGGCACTGGTGGAGGTGGTGCGGGAGCTGAAGGTGCAGGAGTACAGCATATGACCGGCTCAACGAGAACAGCTGCAGCTATGTAGTAAACTGATGTTATGTTCTGTAGCGGGACTGTGACACCATTTATCGATGGAAGCATCGTGAAGGTCGCATTTGCATAGTACTTTGGAATTCCTGTTATGTTCTCGCTGAACTCCTCAGTTTCATACAATTCTCCAGGCCCAAGCACCTTTGAAGGGCTCTCGCAGAGCAGTATCGGCCCTGATTCCGACCTCATTATGCATATTTTATCCAGCCTGTAGACAAGCGAGCTCGCTGTATTTCTCATGTACGCAGCCACCTTTGTTTTGTTTCCCTGAACCTCCTTCCTTATCTGAATTTCAGCAGGTCCCAGTGCCCTTATCCTATTTATCTTCTTTAACAGGGATGCATTTTTGTAGCTGAACTCAACTGTTGCATTCTGCTGGACGCAACCTGAGAAGCTGAAGTTTAGAGTTATGTTCCTTATCTCCCCCTTTCTTATATTTCCCACTGTATAAATAAGGCCCATCTTCCTTATCACAACATTTTCAACATCATCCAAGGCCTGAATCGAGATTAAAGCACCGCATGACATGTTTCTCTCGATAAACCTGAGGGGGACAAATGCCTCTCCCTTGGGAGCTGTGTACCTCCACCTTGCATAGCTGCCTGGAAGCAGAAGAGGGAGATGAAGTGGAGGGTAGACTGGAGAGCTGGAGGCATTGGGATAATCCGGATAAAATGTATATCCAGTTCCATTTATGTATATTGAAATATCTGATATTATATCGGGGGATGTGTTGTTCAGCGTGAGGAAGCCCCAGAGCTCCCTGACAGAGTAGCTTCCATTTGGATAGAATATTATCGAGGAGAACTCCTTAACATCAATTTTAAGGCCTTTATCTGTGCTAGGAGGATCTACACCGACATTAAAGGCATTCATCAAGCTGTAGTCTCCTGAGAAGGATAGGCTAAGATAGACATGCTTTGTCTTCTCTGCATCTATCTGATTGAACTTCCACCAGTAGACGTTGCCATTAGATCCATAGGCATCATAATCCCCACTCATAGAGGTTATATCTATGTTTTGTGGCTTTACCCAGTAAGCTATTATGTTGTACTGTTTCAATTCATGCGCTGTCACGTTTAGAATTGCGGAATCTCCAGCTATCTTGATGGAGGCTGATACATTCCTCCTGCATACGGGGTGGAAATCTGGACCGAACTCAGATGTCCCATTTAGAGTGGCTGTAGCCGTTATTAAGGAATTGCAGTCAACTTGAGGGGCATTTACTGCCCCTTCGAAGTTTCCATTGCCGTCAGCAACCAGTCTTCCGAGCCATATCCAGCCTTCACCGTAATTATCTGGGAGAGTTTTTCCTCCGGAGAGATTGTTTCCCGTTAGGTTATCTCCTTTGGTGGAGTTTCTGACCAAATAAATGTCTATGATAGAGTTGGCGAATGTTGAGCTGGGACCTGTTCCAACATATCCCTTAAGCTGAAGAATGCCTCCAGAGAGAGTAGCAGATGTTATAACAGGGTAATCCATCCCCTTGTTTGGCTGAGATCCTGATAGGGTTCCATCATTCAGCGATACATCATCCCCGTTTGTGTTGCCCGATATATCGAGATCTATTCCAACCCTGGAGTTGTTGAATATGCTGTTACTTGTTATGTTGGCCACAGAGGTGTCTGAAACGATTACTCCTATCTGATTCCCGGAGATTATGTTCCCTTCTAAAAGTGCCTTAGTATAAAGTGAGAGAACACTCACACCCCACCTTGAATTGTTAACTATTGTGTTATTCAACACCAAATTCAACCCGTAGCTCTGCTCCGGAACCCAGACAACCAGCTCCACTCCAGCTCCTCCATCTATCCTTGAGGTGCTTCCATCATTCCTATTTCTCTCAACAAAATTATGAACAACCTTATTACCGTTTGTCTGAAGGCTTATCCCATCCCCGATTTTATAGCTAGCTCCACATTCCCTCACCCAGTTGTCCTCTATCGTGGCATTGGCTATGTTCCCGCTGTTGACCACAATGCCGTACATATCGGAGAGCGCCACTATGTTGTGCCTTATGAAGGCAGATAAATTTCTATCAATGATAGAGTCTGAGTATTCGCCCACTTGTATCCCAAATATTGCCTTGAAGGAATTACTCCCGTTCGCATACGTACCTATGAAGTTATCCCTTATTGTATGTATGCTATTGCTTCCTCTAACAGCTATGGCATGCCGTGCATTGTATATGCTGAACCCCTCTATCTGGGATTTCTTAGTGATTGCATAGAATACATCATATCCATTACCATCTATCTCTATTCTGGGTGTCTCAAAGTCCTGGATCCTGTGGTTATCTAAGCCAACGTACTTACCTTCTATGAATCCGCGAGCTCCGGACTGGGTCTTAGCTGTGAGGTTAACATCATCCGTTATCTGCGGAAGACTTGAGGAGAGCTTTATCCTCCATGCATCTATCAGAGATGAGCCCAAGCTCTCCTGCACATAGTTAGGATCGCTCTTTGGTATGAGGAAATAGCTCTTCTGCATTCCCTTTATCGCATTTGAGTTCATTATGAACTGTCTTAAGCAGCCTTGGCAGGTTCTAGGTCCTGGATCATCATCAGCATCCCTAGTGTTCACTATAATCTCATAGCTAAACCCGAAGTCGAGGCTCTCTCCCATGTAATTGCTGGTATCTATCATAGTTATGTGCTCGCATCTATCAGGAATCCTCCAGAGGGCCAGTGTGTCTATGTAGTACGTGGCATCCCCCTGAACTAACACTCTGTCGAAGCTGTTGTAATTTGTATCAGTTCCACTCACTTGGGCAAGCAGGTTGCCATCTGTATCGTAAAGCCTGAATATTATCGTGTTGTTTGTTAAGAGTATGAGCTTCCAGAAGTACCAACTTTCATCGGGAGGATCGTAATTTACTGTCGATATCACATTTGCATCTCCATTTATCCTGCGGACTACCTGAATTCTATTATTCCTGTGATCGACAATAAAGCCATATCCATTGTAGTTGCTATCGACTAGACTGACGCTGTCTCTACCTCTCGGTCCTATTGGTGTGGGCCTGAAAGCATAGCCTTGGAGGATGTAGCCCCTTCCTATAGTAGTCCCTATGAGCTTGTATCCGCCGTTTGGATCGTTATTCGCATCTCTAACGAGGCTGTAGTTCCCATTGTAGAACTCAGCATTTGATTGAGCAACTCTGCCTAAACGGTAATTGTTCCATCCCTGCCAGACCTCAAAGTCATCCCTGAAAACCAAGCTTAGGCAAGAATCACTTACTGTGGGATCAATCCCTCCATATTTGGCTTTGCCAACGTAAGCGCTTCCATTCCACTCAACCTGATATGTCTGCTCAGCCCAAGTCTCATCTATAGAGTGACCTGAATTCAGCCCGGCTGTCAGGTTCTTTGAGTTAACAACTACGAAATATCTGCCGTTTTGAATCGAGAATGTATAGTAGCCGCTGCTATCCGTCTTCCCCCATGTGAATAAGGCATCATCAAGCGGATTGAATATACCATCTCCATTATCCTTGAGGGCATATACAAGAACGTTGCTCATAGGACTATCCTCGCTGCCATAAGTAGCTAGGGGCTCCCTGTCCTCAAAAACTGTTCCTTTTACTGGTCCGAAGTAGAAATATGTTTCATCAACATTGAAGAAGTCTGTGTAGTTGACTTCGTAAGGTCTTCCTGGTATGTGAATGAGCCCAGAGTAGCCTGGATAAATTGAGGTCGAGGAGTCGTTAGCCAATACTATTATCCTCCACTTCCCGAAGGGTGAACCTGAAGAGAGTGTGTAAGCGTTAGCGTTAGTATATATTCCATCGTTAGGGACGGTATCCCCATTCGTCCCATCATCGTAGAGCTGGGCAGTAGTCACTAGAGCACCTAGTGGATTATATATCCTCGCTATTACTCTTGAGGGCTTCGCATCCACCTTAGCCTCCACTCTGACTGGACCGTATGAAAGGGTACCCTTCGGAGAGGTCACATTTAGGCCGAAGCCCTCGACCATACTGGAAACCAAGGAGGATGTGAGATTTACAGGAGCCCATGTCAAGTTATCTATATATGCCCAAGTCTTATAGTAAGGATCCCAATATGTGTGAACGAGGAAATAAGCTCTTACAGTCTGGCCGGCATAAGATGACAGATCGAAAGATACTGAACGCCAACCTGAGTCGCTAAAATTTCCATAATTATACCCTAGATTTGGATTGTAATTGTTCACTATAGTGGCAAGCGTATCTCCAGCAGTATTTCTGAGCTCAGCCCTGAAGTAATCGTAGTTTGCCGAGCCCCATGATTCAACTCTATACCAGAAGTAAAGCATTCCTCCATCCGCTGGTACGGTGAACTCATAATAGGCCCAGGTATCCTCCCCAGTAGAAGTAGCATCCTCGCTACCGCTCGGTGTCCTGTAGCCAAGAACGAGGGAGTAACCACCGAAGACAGGATTTCCATCATCTGTAACGTAGTTTGGTGTTCCATATGGATCGTAAACTGTGTAAGGACCTGGAGGACTTGCCTGTATTATAGATGATATAGTTGAAGGGTTCTTACCGTAGGTCCAGTAATTAAGCGTGCCCGAATCTAGGCCAGCATTTAGGGTATTCAGATATGGTTTTGCTCCATTCTCAGTTATATCGAAGTATATGTAGAATGTGGAAGGACTTCCCAAATCCTTATGCAGGATGAACTTCACCCTCCCAATTCCGCTTCCAAGCGGCACGAATTCCTGCTTAGG
This sequence comes from Candidatus Methanodesulfokora washburnensis, assembly GCF_003947435.1. Classification (GTDB taxonomy): domain Archaea; phylum Korarchaeota; class Korarchaeia; order Korarchaeales; family Korarchaeaceae; genus Methanodesulfokora; species Methanodesulfokora washburnensis. Next base: position 2,060 of record NZ_RCOS01000078.1, on the reverse strand, counting down.
AACCAAATTCCCTTGATCATCCACCACTCTGACGGAGTTGGGATCAAAGGTTCCGGTAACGTTAAGCAGCGATAGTAAGTAGTTGAAGTTTACATCAAGCCATATTGTGTGATCTTTCCTCAGGGTCGGGAGCTGGAGAGGAACCCTGTAGTGCCAATCGTATCCCTGAGCCACGCCATCAGGATCCCACCATGGCGGAACCCCGTATAAAATGTAGTAATATCTGTTCGGATCATCGTAGAATATCAGCTTGTTTCCGCTCTGATACCATGAATCTATCACCCTTGTCCCATTCTGGTCATCAGCCAGAACTTCCTTCACTAAAGCCCCCTTGGGAAGCTCAACTGATATCCTCACCCACCCGCTTTTCTCCTCCAGTTCCACCAAGATCTTTCCATCTGCTATCAATCTGCTCCTAACTTTTATCTCCTCAGCTTCTCCTATCTGTTCCTCCTTTACAAATAACCCGTTTTTGAGCTGAACCATCCCCGTGAAGTTCTCGATTTTATCCAGCTTGTAGAATTTTATCCTCCACTTCTTCCCCGATCCACTGGCCAGTATCTCCTTCACCTCTTCCGGCTTCGTATACTGTTTTATCTCCTTACCCTTGCTCTCATTGAGGCTAATGTTCGCCCCAGCTCTTTTAGGACGAAGGATCAGGTTGAAAAGGCCGTTTGCACTTCCATCAGGATCATTTGGAGATCCATCCTCAAGTAAAAACTCCTGGATACCGTTTGAAAATTTTGCCCTGAGATAAAGCTCTTTTCCATCCTCGCTCACTGCTTCAAGCTCTTTATCCAGTCCGTAAACTCTCAGCACTGTGGTGAAATTCGGATGAGACCTGACACTAACGTAGATCCCTCCCTTCATCTTCGCAACACTTATGTAGGATCCGTTTGCCTCCAGCCTCAGGCCATCCAGAAGAGCTGAGGAGCTGTTTCTATCAAGCTTCAGCTCAGCATTCCCACATTTCAACAGAACTGCCGTTATATTCCCTACTTTGAAGCTGAAGCTTCCATTTACCACATTTGCTTTCCCGCTCTCGTTTAAGGGAAGCAAAAGATACTCAACATCAACAGGAGGGATGAACAGATAGCTCACATTCCCCCTAACCTCATTGCTATCAAGCACTGCCCTTATCTCATAGTTATCAACTATAAGGCTCCTCTTTATCCCATCCACGAAAACAGTGTATATGCCTGCTTTTCTTGGGGTAAATTCAGCAGTTCCATTCGTGAAGTTCAGCTTATATGAGGAGTTTCCAAGCTTTAAGTAGGATTCCACCGGAATAAAGCTTACATTTACTCTTATGGTTCTGTTCACAAAGCCATTCTCAACTTTCACATCCCTTGTAAGGTTAACAACAGCATTTCCACATCTCAGCTGATATGTTCCTTCATCGGTCGCATTTATCTCAAAGCTTCCATTTACCACAGCTGCTCTTCCCTCCTTTCCATTTATCTCGTAGCTTATGTAATGGGGCATGACGAAGTAGTAGCTCACATTCCCCTCTATCCTTCTTCCAACTGCCCTTGCCTTTATCGAATAGCTGTCCACAGTAAACTTTCTCTCCTCACTATCAGCTTTTACAGTGTAGTTTCCGAGCTCGACAGTTTGATTCAGCCATATCTGAACTATCTCAGGCTTATCAATGCTTCTGTTTATCAGAAGCCTTCCTGAAGGGGATACCACTGTTGTGTTCCCCAGAGCACAGATCTCAACCCTTTCCTTTGGGAAGTGGACATTCCTGTCAATTGATATGCCTGGAATGCGAAGCGTGAAGTTTAGCTCTTCTATTTTTATGAGAGCAGGAGCTGATATGTTGAGCGATATGCTTCCGTTGAATTTTACTCTTGATGTGTTGCTGCATGTTATCACGGTTAAATTCCCGCCTACAGGGCTCTCTATTCTTAACAAAGACCCGTTGAAGCCCCAGTTGACAGGATAAACGGAGAAACTGTAGCTCGCATTTCCGCATATCAGGCTGTAGTTTCCAGATTTTTCAGCCACGTAAACTGAGAGAAAGAAAGTCTCATTGTACCTGCTCTTGTTTAAAATCT
>NZ_RCOS01000077.1 GCF_003947435.1 Candidatus Methanodesulfokora washburnensis | reverse complement strand
TCATAATAACAAATTCTGGTGATAGGGAGATCAAGCTTCAATCAGCAACTGTCTCAGGGGATATAGTCCAGGTGCTGAATCCCACAATCTACATAAATGAATGGCTCCAGCCCGGCTCCTATTACAGGCTAAAAACGAGGGTAAATGTGCCGAAAGGTGCTTCCTCTAACGGCTATGCCCTAGTAACAGTGACTGTTTCATATCAACTTGGATCAGCTACATTGCAAAAATCAGAGGTATTTAGATTTGATATTGATAGCTCCGGATCCCTAGGACCTGATATAGTGATAAGCACAAATAAAACATCGTTGATGCCAGGAAGAGAACAGGAAGTCCCAATAGAAGTGAGAAATGTCGGAGATCAGACGGCAAACAGAGTTGAGATAACATTTCAGCAGGGACAGGGGATAACAATAATAGGACCATCTAACATATACATAGGGGACATGAGGAAGGGAGATGAGAAGCTCATAAGTCTCAAGGTTCTTCCCTCAGCAGGATCTGATTACTATGTGCTACCAGCTGTTGTAACGTATATGAGGTGGTATCAAGGGGATTATGTGAGTCTCCAGAAACAGCTAAGCTTGGGATTCTCGTCTGTTCAGAGAGCAGAGGTGATAATAGCTTCAGCTCAAGCTACTCAATCCGGTGGATCTGTCAGGATAACGGGGGTTTTAGCTAACACTGGGAACAGGGATGCCTCAAACGTCAACATAACTGCATTTGGCTTCGCAGGAGGAGCTGGGATGAATTTCAGCAGAAGAAATATCACTATGATAAGAAATGTGACAGGATTCAGTGGAATATGCAGAGCCACAAGCTACATAGGGAGTATAAAACAGGGAGACACCTCAAGCTTCTACCTCTCTTGTAACATAGGAAATGCCACATTAGGCTTTATCAACCTAACTGTGAACTATGAGGCATCTCCCGGAAGCTATGGCAAGTATTCCACGATAATACCAGTTTTTAAGACCTTTACAGGAGAGGTACAGATGGCTAGGACAGCTCAAGGAGGAATAAGTTATATATACGCCCTGCTGCTGGTAATAGCATCGCTGCTAGTCGGATTTATCCTAGGAAGAGGAATACAGAGGGGGAGGAAAATTTGAACCCCCTTGACATAGTGAAGTTCTCAGTTAAAGCCATAGCTGTGAGGAAGAGGAGGGCAGCTCTCACCCTCATAGGGATATTTGTTGGAGTCGTCACCCTCACTGCAGTTGTTTCTTATGCTGAAGGGTTTGGTGTTTACATAAACCAGCTTATAAAGGGATCAAGCCTCAGGACGATATATCTGATGTCGATGCAGAGTCCCCTTACCGATTCTGATATCTCCACCCTTTCCACAATACCCCATGTTGAGAGAGTGGCTCCGATGGTTAGGCTTTCCACGAGCATAACGATAAATGGAATAACATCTAGGGTTAGTATAACAGGCTTGGACATGGACTACCTTCAGGACGCTGCACCCGATCTCAAGATATTGGAAGGGGTAATACCTCAGAACTATGAAGGAGGGGCCATAATAGGGTACAATTTAGCAGAAAGATTTGTGGACGATCCAACAGCTCTTGTCGGAACTACTGTAAAGATAATGGGGAGCAACATAAGGATAAGTGCTGTTGCGGCTCCTTACGGGACATCTATATTCACTGATGTGGATAACTCAATTATACTGCCCCTTGACGTCGCGGAGAAGCTGCAGATGAACTTCTTCAGGGCTGCTAGAGGATATGCTATTGTGATGATAGTGGCTGACAGCGAGTCCAATGTAGATTATGTGGTTGATGAGCTCAGGTCAGAGTTTGGCGATACAGCAACAGCTATCTCAATGAAGGATGTGCAGAGAGCCTTGAGCACTATGATAAACACGTCTGTCTTGGTTATTGGTGCAATAGCAGGCATGACCATTGTTGTCGCATCAATAGGTATGATGAACTCCATGTACACAGCTGTTACCGAGAGAACTAAGATAATAGGGACGATGAGGGCATTGGGTGCCTCAAGAAGAGATATAGTTCTGCTTTTCCTAGTGGAAGCCATGATAATAAGCATCTCCGGTGTCTTGCCCGGTATGGCAGCAGGCTATCTGGGTGCCTTGGCATTTTCATCGCTGACAGGTGGAATGCTAACAGTTGGAGGAGGTATGACCGTAGGACAGCGTAGACCAGCTGGTGGAATGGCTGTCCGGGCTCAACCGGCAACTCAACCCCAGATAAGCGCATCCATGGTTCCAACTCTTCCTCTGGAGATAGCACTTATGATATTCCTCATAACAGTTGCTGTTACTATAATAGGAGCAATACCTCCATCTCTTAGAGCTGCAAGCTTGGAGCCATCAGAGGCCTTGAGATACGAGTAAGAGTTAATTTTTACAACCTTTTTTACTTTGAAATCCTTAGGATATATTTATATTTTCGCTTGGGAGAAAAATTCTGCTCCTCATGAAGAGGAGGTGAAAAATATGAGAGGAGTATCAAAGGCTGTTTGGGCAGCTGTTGTCATTGTAGTGGTGATAGTACTGGCTGCTGCAGCCCTGCTTATGCAAAAGCCAACGCCACCTCCCGCACCACCAACTCCTAAATATGCCGATACGATAACGATAGGAACCACTGATAAGATCTCCGATCTGGATCCGGCCATGGCGTATGACTTCTTCACTTGGGAGGTGTTCAACAACGTGATGGAGGGGCCATTCAAGTACAAGCCTGGGACAACAGATCTGGAGAAGGGGATAATAACTGATTATCAGGTTCAGGAGGGAGGGAAGGTCTACATACTAAAGCTTAGGACTGATCTCAAGTTTGCGGATGGAAGTCCCTGCAATGCAAACACGTTGAAGTGGTCTATAGAGAGAGTTGCGAGGATAAACGGAGATCCAGCCTGGTTTGTCACAGATCTTGTGGACAAAGTTGATGTATTAGATAATTACACGCTGAAGATCACGCTTAAGTCTCCCCTGTCATTCTTCCCAGCTATATTAGCTGTTCCCACATACTTCCCAATACCTCCGGATAAATATCCAGCAGATAAAGTATCATCGGACAACACAGCTGGAGGAGTTGGACCATACAGGATAGTGAAGTTCGTTAGGGATCAGCAGCTTGTGCTTGAGGCGAATCCATATTATTATGGAACACCACCTAAGACAAAAACTGTTGTTATAAAGTTCTATAAGGATGCTACAACTCTTAGGCTTGCTCTCGAGAGCGGGGAGATAGATATAGCTTGGAAGACGCTGAACCCAACGGATATAAACAGTCTGAAGACGAAGCCAGGGATAAAGGTCTGGGAGGGACCAGGATCATTCATAAGATACATAGTGTTCAACACAAAAATACCTCCGTTTGATAACAAACTTGTGAGACAGGCCCTTGCAGCAGCTCTAGATAGGAACTCAATAGCTCAGAAGGTGTTCCTTGGGACAGTTGATCCTCTCTACAGCTTGATACCAAATGGAATGTGGGGACACATAGATGCATTCAAGGACAAGTACGGAGAGGCCAATTTGGACCTTGCAAAACAGCTCCTGAGACAAGCAGGATATAGCGAGAGCAACAAGTTGAAGGTAGAGCTCTGGTACACTCCATCCCACTACGGAGATACTGAGGCGGATGTAGCTGCATTGATAAAGGAGGCATGGGAGAAGACTGGAATGGTGGAGGTTACTGTGAAAAGCGCTGAATGGAGCACATACCTTGATCTTACAAGGAAGGGGCAGCTTGCTGTCACGCTTTATGGCTGGTATCCAGACTATATGGATCCGGATGACTACACCTTCCCGTTCCTCCACACAGGATCAAACAGATGGCTTGGAAATCCATACAGTGATCCTGAAATGGATAAGATGCTTGAACAGGCCGAAGTTGAGCCAGATCAGTCAAAGAGAGTTGATTTGTACAAGAACATACAGATAAAACTTGCTGATGATGCTCCAATAGTCCCGATATTCCAAGGAAAGCTTTATGTAGCATCAAAGGACACAGTTGGAGGCATAGTTCTCGATCCTCTGATGCTGCTGAGATACTACCTGATATACAAGCAGGTAGGTAGCTGACCCCTTTTCCTCTTTTTTTGGTGATAGGATGGCCTCATTGAAGGCATATATAGCAACTAGGGTTGTTCTCACAGTACCGATGATACTCATCCTCCTTACTTTAGTCTTCTTTGTGATGAGAGTTCTCCCAGGGAATCCTGTTATAGCGATAGTTGGGATGAAGGCATCCCCAAAGTACATAGCTGAGCTGGAGCATCAGCTTGGCTTGGATAAACCCTTGTGGCAGCAGTATCTGGACTATCTAGGAAAGCTGATACAAGGAGATCTTGGGACATCGATGATATGGGGAAGAAGGCCTGTTATAGCTGAGATAATGGATCATTTTCCGGCAACCCTTGAGCTGACAATTTGCAGTTTTATTGTAAGCATAATCATAGGTATAGCCACGGGCATGATAGCAGGAGTAAAGAAAGGTGGCAAAGTGGACTTCTCGATGAGAGTGTACAGCATAGTCGCTTATTCCCTCTTCATACCATGGTTTGGGATGATGCTTCAGCTTATCTTTGGGGTGTGGCTTAATGTGCTTCCCGTAGGTGGAAGAATAGACCCTCTTCTTGAGCCAAAGCATATAACAGGCCTTTATATAATTGATAGTATATTAACACTTAATTTTAAATCTTTAGTTAATGCACTAGAGCACCTAGCTCTTCCGTCATTAACCCTGGGCATAGTCTTGAGCGGCATCTACACAAGGCTTGTCAGATCCAGCTTAATAGAGGTCTTCTCTCAGGACTTTATCAGGGCATGCAGGGCAAGAGGGCTTAAGACATCATCTATACTCTTCAGACATGGGCTGAAGAACGCATTGATACCAATACTGACGATGATGGGCCTTCAGTTTGCCCTTCTTCTTGCAGGGGCCGTTTTAACAGAGACTACATTCTCCTGGCCTGGAATGGGAACATTTCTGATGGAGAGAATAGAGTACAGGGACTTCACCACAGTTCAGGGAACAATAGCATTCTACGCTCTTTTCGTAGCCCTAGTGAGCTTGGTTGTGGATCTAATTTATGCGTATGTGGATCCGAGGATAAGATACTGAGGTGATTAGAATGCTTAAGGAAATCAGATCGGCTGGCGTGGACGGGCTCATGATAATAATAGGCCTGATAATAGTTATTTCTGTGACTTTTATGGCTGTTTTCTCCGAGTACATAGCTCCTTATGATCCAATAACACCGGTTGGAGGGGCTGTTGAGCCTCCCTCGAGCAAGTTCATAATGGGGACAGACTCAATAGGGAGAGATGTCTTCAGCAGGGTTGTCTTCGGCTCAAGGACTATAATGTTCGTTGTACTCCTTTCAACAGCTATGTCCATGCTGATAGGAATACCCTTGGGCATACTATCGGGCTATGCAGGAGGATTACTGGACAGAGCTCTTTCCCTTGTTATGGACAGCATATATGCGTTTCCTGGCCTGATACTTGCGATAGCTATAGCAGCGATGCTAGGTCCAGGGGTTTACAACACAGCAGTATCCTTGGCTGTTGTCTACATACCAACCTACTTCAGGATGGTCAGGGGACAAGTGCTCTCCCTGAGGGAACAGCTGTTCGTCGAGGCAGCCAGGGCAATAGGAGCTAGAGGCAGCAGAATAATGTTCAAGTACATATTTCCCAACTTAATATACATAATAGCTGTGGTCTTCTCATTAAATGTAGCTGATGCTATACTAACAGAAGCTGGTCTGAGCTTTCTCGGCCTGAGCGTTGTTTCTCCCACTCCAGACTGGGGATTTGACCTTAAAAATGGCCAAAGATACTTCCTTTCAGGCATATGGTGGCCTGTTGTTTTCCCCGGAGTGATGATAATACTGCTTGCCCTTGGATTCGGTTTTCTTGGCGAGGGATTGAACGCAATAATGGGGAGGGAGGAGAGGTGATTGCTTGCTTAAAGTAGAGGATCTTGCAGTGCACTACATCGGGAGAAAAACTGTTAGGGCCCTTGAGGAAGTAAGCATTGAAGTCAAGAAAGGGGAGATAATGGGCGTTGTTGGGGAATCAGGAAGCGGAAAGACAACACTGGGCCTATCAATTCTGAAACTACTGCCCCCAAATGGAAGGATAGTTAATGGCAGGATATATCTGGATGATCTCGATATAACTAGCATGACAGAGGAGAAGATGAGGGAGATAAGGGGAAAGCAGATATCCATGGTATTTCAGGATCCCATGACATCTCTCGATCCCCTCATGAGCATTGGAGATCAGATAACTGAGACAATAACGACTCATGAAAAGATACCAAAGAGAGAAGCTGAGGAGAAGGCATTATCCCTTCTGGAGGCAGTTGGAATATCAGGAGACAGGTTCAAGGACTTTCCTCACCAATTGAGCGGGGGAATGAGGCAGAGGGTGATGATAGCAATGGCTTTATCGCTGAACCCGAAGCTAATAGTTGCTGATGAGCCAACAACAGCTCTGGATGTTATAGTCCAAGATCAGATAATGGATCTTTTCAGAAGCTTGAGGGAGAGATTTGGCGTTGCATTCATGTTCATATCCCACGATCTCTCACTGGAGCTGGAGGTTGCTGATAGAATAGCGGTTATGTACGGAGGCTGGCTTATGGAGCTGTCTGAAAGCAACAAAATAGCAGAGGATCCTCTATCTCCATATACTAAGGAGCTGCTGGCTGCAATACCAAACATAGAGCTTGAGGATCAGAAGCTCAGGTTCATACCGGGAAATCCCCCCGATCTCTCCAATCCCCCATCGGGCTGCAGGTTTCACCCAAGATGTCCGAGCAAGATGGATATATGCAGTGAAAAAGAGCCACCTATATCAAATATTGGGGGAAGAGTTGTGAGATGCTGGCTTTACGGAGGGTGATCTCATGCTTTTATCAGTTTACAATCTAGTCAAATATTTCCCAGTTGCTAGATCTTTTATAGAGAGGTTGTTTGGGGAGAAGAGATATGTAAAAGCAGTCGATGGCATTTCATTTGAGATAGGAAAAGCTGAGATATTCTCATTGGTCGGGGAGTCAGGAAGCGGAAAGACAACTACAGGAAAGCTTATCCTTAGGCTGATAGAGCCTACATCAGGAAAAATAGTGTTTGATGGGGTCGATATAACGCATATAAGAGGGGAAAAGCTGAGGGAAATGAGGAGGCACATGCAGGTGATATACCAAGATCCTTACGCATCCCTAAACCCTAGGATGAGGGTTGGAGATGCCATAAGGGATCCTCTTGAGGTTCATGGAATAGCAAGAGGCGAGGAGGCAAAAAGCATTGTCCTAGAAATGCTGGAAAAAGTTGGGCTCACTCCACCGGAGGACTTCTACAGAGCATATCCTAGGAGCTTAAGCGGGGGACAGAGGCAAAGAGTTGCGATAGCTAGGGCGATGATAACAAAGCCAAAACTTGTGGTTGCTGATGAGCCCGTATCCATGATAGATGTCTCTCTTAGGGCATCAATACTCGATCTCATGCTCAAGTTTAGGGATGAGATAGGATTATCATATTTATTTATAACACATGATCTGGCAGTTGCAAAATATATATCTGATAGAATAGCCATAATGTATCTGGGAAAAATTGTTGAGATGGGAGATAAAAAGGAGATATTCTCAAATCCGCTGCATCCATACACCAAAGCTCTAATGAGTGCCATTCCTGTTCCGATTCCGGGGAGAAGAAGGGAGAGAATAAAGCTTTCAGGGGAGATACCATCCCCAATAGATGTGCCGTCAGGCTGCAGGTTTCACCCAAGATGCCCGAGCAAGATGGATATATGCAGTGAAAAAGAGCCAGAACTTCTGGAGGTCTCAAAGGGGCACTTTATTGCATGCCATCTTCTGGCATAACTTCTGAATTTCATCTTTTTTGCTCTCTTTTCACAATTCTCGGCTCAACTGGGATTATTGCTATCTCCCTCTCTAATATGCACTCCGGGTTCTCCACCACAACATAGGAGGAGATCCCCATCTCTATATCAGAGAACTTTGACCTGAAGGTGTAGGGATAAAAGTAGGAGACGTCCTCAGGCCTAGTTATGTCCTTCTCTATTCCTATCTCAAACCATCCATGCCTTCCCTCAGCCCTTGTTAGATCCCCCTCTGAAAGGATGTATATATTGCTGTGGCTCTCCTCTCCTTTAATTAACCACTCCTTCACCTTTATCCCAACAAGGGATTTCGATGCATCCCCTCTAGGCAGCTCAAATTCTCCTCTTATCACATCACCAGGCCTGTATATCGATTTTTCAAGCTTTATTTCATGCATTTCTCCAGATGTCTCCTTAAATGATGGCATTACCTTCAATCTAAGCTCCTTTCTTGGCCACATAAATTTCCCACTGAGCCTTGGGATCCCGAAGACAAGGGACCACCTCACCTTGAAGTTTCTCGAATAAACTGCAGGCGGAAGCTCAGCAGGACACTCTATCTCAAACCTTCCTTTTCCAAGCTTAACATTTTTCCTGTATGAATAAAGAATTTCCCACTGATGTGGTTCTCCCCTTAGATTGCTAGCTATCAGAACAATCAAAAAGGCATCTATGCCCTCTTTCTTTACCTCTCCTACAACCGGCTCTCCCTGTCTCAACAGGTTTTTCTCCACTATCACCTCCATTAGACCACCTCCACTAAGTAATAATCCCTGAGCCACCCAGGTCTCCTCAGAACTTTTATACTATCATAATCCCTGTTGTAAAGGTGAAGCTTCACCTTTCTTTCACCTTTTATCTGCCTCAGATAGTTTATCAGGTCTTGAGCTGCTTCTTTCAGCAGTATCCTCCTCGAGTCCGCTCTTCCAGTTTGTTTTCCATAAAAATCTAATAACTTGTTCAATGAATGCCATCTTAGCACAGACACCACGTAGAACAGGATCACGCCAGCTATAAGAAGGTAGTTAGCAATTTGTCCTAATGAGATTACATATAACAATACAGATAGGAGGAGCAATGTGAATGTTATCCTTATTAAAAGTCTTGAAATAAGAAAGACCGATGACCATGTCCTCGCGCTCCTGTCCTTCAGCGGGAGGTTTATCATATAGTCTATCGACGACATCAGCACTTTTTTCCTCCCCCTGTCTATAACACCTCTTATGTCATCAGCGATCTCCTCATATTTTCCCTCAAATACCTTTGGATCGGCATTTCTTCCAACTCTGTAGGCATCAAGAGCCTCTATTAAGTATGATACATTGTCTATCAGCTTCTTTCTCTCCTTATCCATCCAATTCACCCGTTAAAATTTTTTACAGATTTTTACATAATCCCCAGTTGAAGTTATCCTCCTTGTTATTGAGAGTAAGGATTAAATAATAAACCTTGCTGAATTAAGCATCCCTCGTCGAAGAGGGATTGTGAAATCGACGAATGCAGAGGTGATATGTGTGGGAACGGAGGAGGCGCCTACACTATTCGTTAGGAGGGCCTCTGGTCTTGTGAGAACTATAGGACCTTTCACAGCATTCATGATAGTCTTCACACATACAGTAGGAGGAGGAATACACAAACTGGCAGTTATAGCATCGTACAGCAGTCCAGGTGCGTTCATACCATACTCATTTCTGGTAACAGGTATTCTAGCTGGGTTAACAACTGCATTCGTGTACTCAGTCATGGGATCCATGATGCCCAGGACCGGAGGAGATTATATATTCATAACAAGAGGTCTCAGCCCTGCCTTGGGCTTTATTGCCTCATGGGGATTCTGGTTCACTGAGGTCCTGAGCTTTGGTATAATAGCATGGTATTCAATAGATTTCTTTGCAACAGCTTTAACAGCTGGAGGAATAGCGCTGAAGAGCACTGACTGGCTCAACGCAGCTCAGTGGGTGGCATCCGCGGAAGCTCACTGGATACTAGGTATACTATTTGTGTTAATATTCTCAATAATAGCACTATTTGGAATGAGAGTATATGGCTGGCTTATAAACATCCTCGGAACCCTTGCGATAATAGGGTGCATCACAAACCTGATAATACTGGCTGGGTGGGGTCTTGCCCCTGGGGCATCTGTTGCAGGATGGAACAGGATATATGGACAAGGTGCATATGAGAAGATAGTGCAGAAGGCATTTCAGATGTCCGACAATCCAGCGTTTCCAGTCGCTCCGTTCAGCTGGTCTGACACAATGAGGGCAGGAATTGGGGCCATATGGGCATACATAGGGATAACAGCTGCTGTGTATGTGGGAGGAGAGCTGAAGAGCCCGACCGCATCCCTTCTGATAGCTCAGGTCCTCGGAACAGTATTGATAATGTCATACTACATAACATTACCATTCCTTGTCTACTCAGCTTGGGTTGTTCCACAGGACGTCCTGCAGAAGGTCGGAGCTATGCCTGTTCTCCAGAAGCTCGGAGTTCCTCCAGACAGAGTTTACTTTACGGCTTTGTATCAGTTCCTCATGGATCAACTGGGACCAGCTGAAGTAGCAAAACTACTAGGAGTGCCTCAGAACATGCTGATGCCAGGAGGCGTTGTTGTGACATACACTGTAGCGTTATTGCCGCCTGAGTTAGCTTGGTTCCAAGTTCTTAATGCTACACTGGTCGGAATAGTTCTTCTCAAGGACATACCTGCATTCTTCGTTGTCTGCAGCAGGATGATATTTGCATGGGCATTTGACAGGTTCTTCCCAGAGGTGTTTGCTGCTGTAAATGCGAGGTTCCACAGCCCGCATTGGGCAATAGCGCTTGTGCTGGTGGGAGGTATAGCCGGAGTGCTTCTCAATATACTGAGCGGGGAGTGGCTTGCCTCCGTGGACACAACGATGCTTTATCAGTTCTCAGTCATGTGCGGAGCCCTTGCAGGTGCTGTGTTGCCATATCTTAGGGCAGATCTCTATGAAAAATCACCATTGAAGGTTGAGATAGCGAAAGTACCTCTTATCTCAATAATAGGAGCCCTTGCATTTGCAGTAAACTTCTACTTCCTCATAGTAGCGGGAAGCTGGCTCAACATAGAGAAGGACTTGGTGATGCAATCTGCATGGATGGGGATAGGTGCCTACATATTCCTAGGCTTCCTGATATACAACCAGAAGCGTGGCATAGATGTGAAGACAATCTACACAGAGATACCTCCTGCCTGAAGTATCTCCAAATTTTTTACCCTTTCTTTAGCTTTTTTTCTGTTAAAAAAATTAACTTATAACGAATAAGAAATAGCACTATTTTCCTTAAATACAAGAGGAAAAGCTTATTAATATGACAGATATACCTGCTTAGGAGGTGTAATATGTGACCATAAGGATGTTCTTTGCCGCGGACATCCATGGAAACACGATGGTCTGGAGGAAGTGGTTAAATGCTGTAAATGTATATAAAGCAAATGTGATAATTTTAGCAGGAGATCTCACAGGAAAAGCAATTGTTCCCATATTCGACAAAGGAAATAGCTATGAGGCAGAGGTGATGGGGAAGAAATACACAGCAAAAAGCAAGGATGAGCTGGAAGCTTTGAAGGAGAGAATAGAGGGTATATCCTATTATTATATAGTTTTGACCCCGCAGGAAGCGCAAGAGATAGCAGCAGATCCCAAGAAACAGGAGAAGCTGTTTGAACAGGTGATGGTGGAGAGGCTGAGAAAGTGGCTTGACCTCCTAACAGAAAAAGTTGACCTGAAGAATGTGACCGCAATTGTTATGCCTGGGAATGATGATGAGAGGTACATAGATGAGACTATAAAGAGCTATGAGGATAGAGGAGTGATATATCCTTTGGACAAGACTGTTGAGATAACATACGGATATAAGATAATAAGCCATGAATATGTAAATCCAACACCTTGGAACACTCCGAGGGAAGCTCCTGAGGATAAGCTTGAGAAGATCCTCAGGGAGAAAATAGAGAAATCCGGGGAGAAGGATTTCTCAAAAGTCCTGTTTAACTTCCACTGTCCGCCTTACGACACTAAACTAGATCTAGCGCCTAAACTGGATAAGAATCTGAAGCCAGTGTATGTGGGAGGAAAGCCATTGATGGTCCATGTGGGATCAAAGGCTGTTAGAAAGCTGGAGGAGGAATATCAGCCGTTGATGGGGTTACATGGCCATATACATGAGAGCTATGCGAGTGATAAGATAGGGAGAACCATAGTTGTCAATCCGGGGAGTGAGTACACAGAAGGACTTTTGAGGGGATTCATAATAGAGTTTGAGCCCGATGGTCTGAAGAACTACTGGAAGATAGAGGGTTAAACATGAAAGAGGGAATCCACTTCGTCGAGATGGATGAGGAATCCTTTGTCAAGGAGTGCGTTGATCTTCTGAAGAAGGCACAGGAAAAGGGAATAGTGATGAGAATACTCGGGGCTATGGCAGTATACATACACTCAGGCAATAATGCAAGATTAAGGGAGATACACAGGATGAGATTTGGAGAGGGAGTTCCGATGTTCACAGATCTAGATTTAATGGCTTACAGCAAGCAAATGAATGATATAAAGAAGTTCTTTGAGTCCCTAGGATACAAACCAGACAGGATGATAAACATCCTATTTCCAGGAAAGAGGCTGATATACTACCATCCCGAGGGGAAGTATCACATAGATGTCTTCTTCAACAAGCTTGAGTTCAGCCATGATGTCCCCTTTGGAGATTCTCCTGGAAAGGGAAGATTGGAGCTCAGCTTTCCTGCAATCTCTCCCACGGATGTCGTGCTTGAGAAACTGCAGATACATCACATAAACAGGAAAGATCTTGTTGATCTGATAGTCATGTTTCTTAGTCATGAGCTCTCAGATAGGGATGGGGATGGCCTGATAAACAAGAAGTACATAGCCAAGCTCTTGGCAGATGACTGGGGATTCTGGTATGATGCAAAGGAAAACCTTGAGAAAGTGAAGGGAATGGCCAGTACTCTGGTAAAAGAGGGAATCCTAAAGGAGGATGAGGCTCAAATAGTTGTGAAAAAAGTTGATGAGCTGATAAAAGCAATAGACGAGGAGCCAAAGACCAAAAATTGGGAGAAGAGGGCGAAGAAGGGCACAAAGGAGAAGTGGTACAGAGAAGTGGATGAAATAGTTAGATAGTTTTAACTATTTTTTATCAATTTCTCCCTATATTCTTTCAATACATTTAAAATATTGATCTCTTCCCTCTCATCTATCTCTGCCTCGGATGAAAGCCTGAGCAGATCCTCCTCCTTTATATATGGAACTACACCTCTCCACCTGAGCTCCAGCTTGCTACCATCGACCAGAAGGATATCAGAGCCCCTTATCTCATCCAAGAATTCGTGAGATGGACTTCCACCCCTATATATCAGAACTCTTATTCCTGTCTGCTTCAGAAACTTGGCTGCTCTCTGACCTGCACCGCTTATATCGAGCACCAAGATTACATCGTTGCTTGTAATCCTACCTTTATTTATGAGATATTTTATATCATCTACTGATAGGCTTCTCACAACCTTCAGTGGGATCCATCCCGAGAGATCCACTTCCTCCTCCCTCTCCGCAATCCTCTCGAGCTCTTTCCTCAGGATCTCATTTATTCTTCTCTCATTCTCAAGCTCCTTCATAAGCTCCTCTATCCTCCTATCCCTCATCTCTATCCTCCTATCCTTTTCTATCTCCATCGCCCTGATGTCCTCCAGCTTCTCTATTCTCGCCCTAAGCTCTCTTATCTCAGCCTCCTTTTGCCTCAACATCTCCCTGTATTCATTTATTATCTCCTTCATTGAGTTTATCCTCTCAACTAGCTTTCTGCAGTCAGCTGGAACCTGGATCTCCCTTGCAATCTCCCTTCTCTGCTCTTGTTTCACCTCCGATGACAGCTTTATTGCATCGTCTATTGCATATCCCTCCACCAGCCTTCTGAGAAGGATGTTCCTGTCAAGCTCAACTCCAAGCTCCCTCACTCTGCTCATCGCCTTGGAGAACAGAGGCTTAAGCCTTTTATAAACCTTCAGAACTGCTGCAAGAGAGTCCCTCTCGTGAACAGAGCCCAGCTTTATTGGTTCTTCTCTTACATAATCCAATATTATATCCATTTTCTCATCAGTTCTCATCTCCTTTTTGGCTACCTCAACTCTCACACCCAAGCTTCCAGCTATTTTCAGGACATTTTTTGGTGGAGGATCCACATCTGTTGCTATTATTATTGGGGATCCATGGCTCACTATCTCATCTATGACCTCTGACCTAGACGCCCTTCTGAGTGTACACAAGTGCACTATTCTTCCATCCAGATCTATTATAGCTATTCCAAAGTTCAGCCCTGGATCCAGACCAACAAGAATGGGTCTGTTGCTCTGCTCCTTGACAAATTTCAGCTGGCTCTCCCAAGCTGGCACTAGAGATATCCTCACAGGTCCCCAATCATCCTCCTTCAGCACTCCAGCTAGCCTCTCCCTCACCTTCTCCTCCGCCTCATACACTATGAACTCAGCTCTCCTCAGCCCTCCTGGGGATCTAAGGGCATAGAGATCATAGTCTATCTCAGCTTTTCTAAGGGCATCCTCTATTCTTCTGGTCTCCTCCAGTATTACTGCATCGAGGGATCTCATCCACCTCTCTCTTCCAGAACCCCCCTGTTTCACGCTTCTATTTCTCGATATCAATATTCTGCACTCGGGCTTTAGCGTGAGTATCTCTTTTCCCACTCCTCTTGAGGCGAGCACAGCTGATGCTCTGGCCTCGCTCAGCGGATCCCTCTCATCCAAAGCTATATTATATGCCTCTGCCAGGTCTTTCAAGCTCTCAAATATTCCTCTATCTGTTATCGTCACCTGCACTATTCTAGTTTTCCTAGGAAGCCTGCTCATCAGGGAGTATATGTCCCTAGCTCTTCCTATGAGCTCAAAAACATTGTCAACAGCTATGATATCTGCATCATACCTTCTTGCTATCTTCATCAGGTCATAGAAAGTAGCTGATTCAAGTTTATCCACTTCTTTTTCCCCTTTTATAACCGAAACTGCATATTTTGCGCCTTTTCTGGATCTAGGGGAACCTGAGATCAAATCAACTCCTACAACTGTCTTGATGGAATCAAGAGAGGACCCGCTCACGGGGCAACGACCTCTTTCAAGCAGTTCACTGAAAATCTATATTTAAACATTAGATTTCTAATAATGAATTAAATGTTATATTGAAAATTTTTGTAAAACAGCTTTTAAATTTAAATTTAGCACATATCATTAAATTCTGTTTATAATATATAAATCATCTTAAATATGCACTAAAAACATATTTTTCCCTTTAAAAGATATTTTATACCATTTTTCAGCGGATAACTCCTGTTCTCATGCAGTTTGGGCAACCGATATATCAGGTTTTTCAGCGATATATTTATCTTCAGATGAGGATGACCTAGGCTGATAGGCTTGATGCTGAGATCTGCGATTCTGCTTTCCATAATTATGCTTTCACTTCTCACTAGCACAGTCAGCAACATCAGCGTGAGCATCTCAGGGCAGGGCAGGTGCCTAAGGGGCTTTCCATGCAGCCTCGATGTGACAGTCCTGAATGAAGACAGGGTTAGGCTGACCGCATTGAGGCTCTACATATACACACCTTGGGGTGTGTTCCAGAGGGAGATTAATGTTGTGATAAATCCAAACAGCAGTGCTAGGCTGAACATACAGTTTACAATTCCGGCACAAGCATCCGCATCCCTCTATCCAGTTTATCCACAGCTGGATATCGAGGATCCGAGATATATAGGCATCCAGCATGTGATGGGAGAAAAATTCCTCCTGCTTGTGGAGGAGCCGAATATATATGCAGATCTCACCATAACAGCAAATGCCACCGAGGTAAGCCCGAATGGATGGATAAACCTCTTCGTTGCCTACTCCACTGCAAACATGCCGGCTGGCTTTATGCCCAGATTAATTGTGCTGGCAAATGGTTCAGTAAAACACATGTCTGTGCTGAATCAGACAGTTGGCTCGGTCTCCATTCCGATAAAAGCTCCAGATTCTCAAGGAAAGCTTATAATAAGGGTTCTTCTGGACTATTTCTCCGGAAATATAAGCAGGGAGACCTATGTAATGGTGAGATCGTACACAGCTGAGAACTACACAAGGTATTTCAGCTTGATACTTCAAGCATCGGAGAAGCTAAACACATCAAGATCTCTCTACATGGAGGCGATGAGGAGAGGAATAGTGATGCCACAAAATGTATCTGGGTATATAGCAAGAGCGGAGATGTTGCTTTCAGATGCACACAGGGAGTTTGACTCAAGGGGTCCAAGAGTTATGGAATACATACTTGGATCAGAGAATCAGTCGGAAATAGCCCTGAACATCCTAGTGAAGTCCTTTAAGGACGATATTAGATCCAGATTAATAGAGGTGAATCTCACAGTTCTCAAGCTATACAGGCTCGGACTTGGATTGGAGAGCTTAAGGAATATAACTGAGCTATGCTCCAAGGCATACCTCTTTCTCAAGGAGGACTTCACTACGAAGGATAAATTCCTCAAGGATTATGATGACGCAGTTAGCTCGATAAATCAAGCACAGATGAAGCTTAATTTACTGGAGAGAGATTTCGAGGGGAGAACAGCAGCCAGCATTGTTGTTCTCAGCTTCTTCTCTGTATTGTCCCTTATCCTGATGGTGAGCCTTATGATACTAATTTGGAGAAGGAGGTTTGTGGAGAGGATCTGAAATGTGCGGAATCGTTGGAGTTGCCGGAAGGGATGCAGCTAAAAAGGTGATAGACTCGCTGAAAATACTGGAATACAGGGGATACGACTCAGCTGGAATTGCTGTCATGCTAAACGGGAGAATGGAGGTGAGAAAGGCTGCGGGAACGATAGAAAACCTCATATCAAGGTATCCAGAAGTTCTTGAGATGGGAGGAGAGCTAGGAATAGGACACACAAGGTGGGCAACTCACGGAAGGGTGAGCGATTCGAATGCTCATCCCATACTGGACTGCAGCGGAAGAATAGCGGTTGTCCACAACGGGACCATAGATAACTACATGGAGATCAGGGAAAAGCTGTCGATTAAGCATGAGTTCAGAACGGAGACCGATACAGAGGTTATAGCTCACTTAATAGAGGAGATGCTGAGCAGTGGAATGGGAAGATTGGAAGCTTTTATCTCAGCTGTGTCGGAGCTTAGAGGAGAGTATGCAGTAGCCTGCATGT
This sequence comes from Candidatus Methanodesulfokora washburnensis, assembly GCF_003947435.1. Lineage (GTDB taxonomy): Archaea > Korarchaeota > Korarchaeia > Korarchaeales > Korarchaeaceae > Methanodesulfokora > Methanodesulfokora washburnensis. The sequence continues at coordinate 20,847 of NZ_RCOS01000077.1, read as the reverse complement.
TTGAGGGAGTAAATGAGCTCTACTTGGCCAGAAATAAGATACCCTTGGTGATAGGAGTTGGCGAGGGCGAGAACTATTGTGCATCTGATGTGATAGCGCTTCTGGGGCTTACAAATAAATTCATATATGTGGATGATGGGGAGTTCGCCAGAGTTTCCTCAAGAAGCGTGGATGTGTGGAGGCTGGAGGGAGAAAAGCTTGTTCCAGTAGAAAAGAGAATAAACTTGGTTGACTGGTCCCCATCCATGGCAAGCAAGGGAAAATATGAGCACTTCATGCTTAAGGAGATCTTTGAGCAGGAGGATGTTGTAAGGAGGATCTTAGCTGAATCCAGAAGGTATATTGAAGGCACTATTTCCATGTTGAATGATACCATGAGAAGGGGCGGAAGGATACTGTTCCTAGCTGCGGGAACATCCTATCATGCGTCCATGGTGGGCAAATATCTGCTCAACAGCCTGCTGGAGTACCCGTCAGAGGTGTCAATAGCATCTGAGTTCACTAGATGGAACTTGGGAAGCTTAGATGGAGATGACCTAGTGATAGCAGTCAGCCAATCAGGTGAGACAGCCGATGTTCTGATGGCCGTGAAATCAGCTAGGAAAAAGGGTGCAAGAATTCTCTCCTTTGTGAACGTCCCGGGGAGCACTCTCTCAAGGGAATCTGATGGCGTTTTCTTCTTCTCAGCCGGTCCAGAGATAGGAGTTGCAGCCACAAAGACCTATGTCGCTGAGCTTGTCTCATTTCTTATGACCTTCACGGAACTTGGAAAAAGAATAGGAGCTCGTGTAGATCATGTAACCGAAGTTCTGCCCCGTCTTCCATCTCTTGTGGCATCATGCCTTGAGAGCTCTAACAGAATTGCTAGGGATCTATCAGAAGCTATAAAAAGGGAAAACAGCATCTTCTTCATGGGGAGAGGAATAAATTATCCTACAGCACTTGAGGGAGCTTTGAAAATGAAGGAGATAAGCTATATACATGCTGAGGGATTTCCTGCTGGTGAGTACAAGCATGGTCCACTAGCCCTCATATCGGAGGGCACTTACTCGATTGTTATAGGTTCAAATGATCCGGAGATAAGGGATCTCCTGCTCAGCAATGTAAATGAGCTTAGAGCTAGGGGATCAAGGGTGATATCTGTGGAGACAGGGGATCATCTTCCCTCTGATATAAGGATAAAGGTGGCAGAAGATGGAATCCCTGAGGAGTTTCTTCCGGTCGTTTTTGTTATACCCTTGCAGCTTTTAGCTTATTACACTGCTGTAGCACTGGGAAGAAATCCGGATAAGCCGAGAAATCTCGCAAAAAGCGTAACAGTAAAGTAGATAGAAATAAAGCAAGCCTAATTTTTATTTTCAGGTACTTAAGCTTGGTGCCCCTTATGGTGAAGGATAAAGTGGAGAAACTGATGGAGAAAGTCGGTGAAAATCTCTCTGAATTGGATCAGGAGGAAGTAGAGAAATTTATAAAAGCTCTTCTCAGGACTGTGGGAGAAAAAAGAATTTTTGTCGTTGGAGTTGGTAGATCAGGTCTTGTGGCAAGAGCTTTTGCGATGAGGTTGATGCATGTCGGTTTCAACGTTTATGTTGTCGGTGAGACCGTTACGCCTCCTATAAGAGAGGGGGATCTTCTTGTAGCTGTGAGCGGATCTGGGGAGACCAGATATACTGTGACAGTTGCTCAGGAGGCCAAGAGGCTTGGGGCAAAAGTTGTGGCGATAACAAGCTATCCTGAGTCCGAGCTTGGAAAGACTGCTGATCTAAAGGTGATAATACCCGGCAGGATACTGCCGGAATCCGGTAGGGATTATGAGGCAAGGCAGATATCGGGAGAGCATGAGCCTCTAACCCCGCTTGGAACTCTTTTCGAGCTCAGTGCAATGATATTCTTCGATGCCCTGATAGCAGAATTGGTTTACAGGCTTGGAAAAAGCGAGGAGGATCTGGAGGGAAGGCATGCAACAGTATGACCTGATATCAGTTTTGGAGAGGGTATCTGAACTCGTAACTCCCTCGAAGGAGAGAAGGGAGAAAGTAGAGGGATTGCTGAGGGAATCCCTCTTTAAGGTAGAGAGCATAATAAAGGACATGGGCATAAATGCAGAGGTAGTCCCAGTTGGATCTGTAGCTAGGGATACATGGCTGCCGGATGACATCGATATAGACATATTCATCCTTCTTTCAAGGGATTTTCCTGAGGATAAACTCGGAAGCGTTGCTGTTGAGGTGGCCAGAAGGGCCTTTGGCTCATACACCTTGAGGTATTCCGAGCATCCGTATGCATCATGCAGGGTTGATGACATCGATATAGAGATAGTACCGGCATATAAAATAATGAAAGGAGAAAAAATAGTGAGCAGTGCTGACAGGACACCTCTGCACAACAACTACTTAATGGGGAAGCTCAACAGCAATCTCAGAAAGGATATAAGAATTTTGAAAGCATTTGCCAAGTCGATAGGGGTATATGGAGCTGAGGTAAAAGTGGAGGGATTCAGTGGATATCTTCTTGAGCTCCTGATACTGTTCTATGGCGACTTCATCTCCCTCGTGAGGAATGCTGCTGATTGGAGACCACCTGTTTTTATAGATATAGAACGTATTGCCTCCAAGGGAGAAGCTCTGAAGAAATTCGACAGCCCGCTTATAGTGATAGATCCAGTTGACCCGAACAGAAACGTGGCATCACCTCTCTCCAAGACTCAGTTCTTCAGATTCGTAGCTGCTTGCAGAGCTCTCTTAAACAAGCCAACAGAGGAAATGTTCAGATCAAGAAAGGAGATATCCTTTACCCCAAGCAGGATAAAAAAGGAGCTCTTGGAGAGAGGAACTGATATAATTGTCCTTCTAGTTGAAGACTTGGACCTACCGCCGGATACCCTCTGGACGCAGGCAAAATACATATCCAAGAGGATAAGATACGTGCTTGAGGAGAATGGCTTCAGAGTTCTCTGGTGTGCTGGCCATACCGATGAGAAAAGCACAGTAGCAGTAGCTGCTGAGCTAGAAAGCCTGGAGATACCGAAGGCTCTGATAAGGGAGGGACCGCCTGTTGCGAGTCAGGGGGAAAGGGATTTCCTGATCAAGCATATATCAGACAAGAATACTCTTTCAGGCCCGTATATTGAGGGAGATAGATGGTATGTTGTGAAGAGAAGGAGGTTTTTCAATGCAGCAGATCTCATATCAGATTATTTGAGCGGAAAGAATGCACCAAAACTTGTGAGAGGGAGAAAGGTAAGGATAGTAACTGGGAATGAGATAGGAAAAGTGCCGGAGGAGATAAGAAATTTCATAGGAAAAAATCTGCTCAGGGAGGAGGTTTTCACAGAGATGCTTGTCTGAAAAATCTCTCCCCATAATATCTGGAGTCTGGAAGCTCATCCTCTATCTCAAGAAGCCTGTTATATTTTGAAACTCTTTCTCCTCTGCATGGAGCGCCTGCCTTTATCTGTCCAGCTCTGACAGCAACCGATAGATCGGATATGAAGCTGTCCTCAGTTTCCCCCGACCTATGGCTTATAACTACAGAATAACCAGCTCTTGTAGCAATTCTTATTGCCTCAAGGGTCTCGGTTATTGTTCCCACTTGATTTGGCTTTATCAAAACCGCATTTGCTGCCCTTTTCCTTATCCCCATCTCTATTCTTCTGACATTAGTCACGAAGATATCATCTCCAACTATTTGAATCCTGTTTCCAAGCCTCTTTGTGAGCTCAGCGAATGATTCAAAATCCTCCTCATGAAATGGATCCTCTATGCTCACTATGTTGTACTCATCCACTAGCTCCGAGTAGTACTCCAGTAGATCCCCCGGCTCCATCTCCAATCCATCAAGCAGATATTTATTTCTCTCCTTATCATAGAAATTGGTTGCCGCGCAATCGAGAAGGATGAATATCTTGTCAGAATATCCCGCCTTCTTTATGGATTCCGATAGAACAAGAAGAGCATCCCTCGTGTTTCTCATGGGAGGGGCAAATCCGCCTTCATCCCCTATGTTTACAGCGTTCTTTCCATATATCCCCTTTATCACATCTTTCAGAGTCATGTAGGTCTCAACAGCAGCTGTAAGAGCTTCCTTAAAGGAATCAAAGCGGATAGGAGCTATCATGAACTCCTGAATTCCCAGCTCATTCCCCGCATGAAGGCCGCCGTTTATCACATTCATCAGGGGAACTGGCATTATCCAGCTCCCACTTCCTCCCAAGTATCTGTAAAGAGCTAGCCCTGCTGTATTTGCAGCAGCTCTCGCAACAGCCCCTGAAACAGATAGAATGGAATTTGCGCCAAGCCTAGACTTGTTCTCCGTGGAATCAGCTTCTATCATTATTTTATCTATTTTCTCCTGCTCTCTAGAGTCCTCTCCGATTATCATCTTGGATATAATGGCATTTACATTGAAAACAGCCTTAAGCACCCCAAGTCCTCCGTATCTTTTCCCTCCATCCCTCAGCTCCAAGGCCTCATTGCTCCCTTTGCTGGCACCAGCAGGCACAATGAAATATCCCTCTCCAGATCCTGTTTTGACAACAGTTTTCAAAGTAGGCCTTCCTCTTGAATCAAGCACCTCAATAGCCTTTATAGACCTTATCTTGAAATCTAGCATGTTAAATGGAACACCCCCACAACCTTCCTTCCCTCATTGATTAACTTAATGAATTCATCAACTGCTGTCCCGGTTTTCTCCGCCAGAACTTTAACCCCCATTTTCTCCGCTTGCTCAATTATCCCTAAAACCGGCATGGCACCAAGAAAACCGGTTCCTATCACAAGAAACTCGGGCTTATCCTCCTCTATCACTTCCTTGATTTCATCCCAGGTAAGTGGAGTGTGGCCGTACTTCGACCTCAGGCTAGATGATCTCTCCTTTGGCCTTTTCTCCACAGCAAGATTAGATCTAATTATTATATCATCAAAATATTTTTTACCATTTATATTTATCTCACCGAATTTCACCTCAATATTCATACACCTTCACCTCAAACATAGCTGTTGGGGATGGTATGCCAAGTCCCGATAACACCTCTGGATTAACCTCGCCAATTACTCCAATGGCATCCCCAGAAATAACTTCAGCACATCTTCCCTCGATAAACACTGAGTTATTTGCCTCCCTCAATTTAAAATCGATTCTCATCGATTTAAGCACGGCAAACAAGTGGGATTGAATGTCCTCAAATCCGACAGAATCATCAGAGTAAGCTGCAGCAAGTCTTCTCTCGCTTCTCGTTCTGTATGGCCTGCTTCTATCCACTAGTACGACATCTCCTATCTCAAAGATCTTCTGGGGATATGGAGAATGAACATTTCTCGAGAGGAAATGCAGAAGACCCGGTATAAGGGAGTCCCTCAGCACTGTATAACTGGAGCTAACGGGGTTTCCTATCTCCACAACCTCAGTCTCCTTCCTTCCAATGCTTTTGAACAGACTTTCCTTGTTCGACAGCATGTAGTTCATCACCTCTTGATATCCAAGACCGACCATCAGCATTCTCAGCTTTCTGGAGATCTTTTCGGATGGATGTATAGAGCCTACTGTCATCACATTTCTGGGAAGCTGTGGCTTAAGCCTGTTCAGGCCATAGAGCACTATAACTTCCTCTGCCACATCAGCTGGATGCAGGAAATCAGTTCTATAGGGAGGTATTATCACATCTATCTCATCCCCAACTAGTTCTACATCAAGTCTTCCCCTTCTCAGGAGATTTACCACATCCTTTTGCTCTATCTCCTCTCCCAGCATTCTTCTTATGTAATCCATGCTCACTCTCATTCTTCTTGGCTCCACATCAGGCTGCTTTATTGTCTTCCCAGAATCCCTCACTGTTATAACTCCTATTCTAGCTCCGGTCTCGGCTATTGAGTGGACAAGTATCGAAAGAGATGTCCTTATGGACTTCTCATCTGTACCAGTTACATCTATGAACAGATTTCTCGTCCTCTCGCTGAGCCTTGTGAGCTCAGAGTTTATCACAGGAGGCATTGACATAACCCTTCCCATTGAGTCCTCTATCAGAGGAACTAGGCCCTCCTCATTCCTTATTAAGTTCCCATACTCCCTTCCCTTCTCTGTGTTCTCCAGAATCTCTCTGGCTGTCATCTCCCTGTTTTCACCAAGCGGGATGAATTTCACTTCATTCATGGGCCTTGCTATGTACCTAAAGGGAGGTTTAACTGCATCCAAATCATGTATCCCTATGGCAACTCTTCTCCTCTTTCTTCCAAGGGTCTCATGGATCTTCTCTTGGCACTGTATTATGGACTTTATCACGCTGTCATTAAGCCTGACGTCGAGCAGAATAGCTCCAACAGCAAACGGCCTCACATTCTTCACGCTTTCATCAACTACAAGCTCCTCCTCTCTGTGCTCAACTGGATACTTGGGTATCCCCAGTTCCTTTCCGATAATGCCCTTTATCATCCTGGCAATGCCCTCTGTTGAGAGAAGATCAAGCCTATCGCTTGTTATCTCTAACTCAACGCTTTCATCGCTGAATCCCTCTATGTTCACCTTGGTGTCCTCCAGAATTTCAACTAGCTCATCCCTGCTAAGCCTCATTCCCAGAAGAGAGTATAGGTACTCTTTGTCTATCTCCAAGACCGGCATGCTCTCACCTAAAACGAAGCTCTCCTCAGAAAGTCCAAACTTTGAGAGTGAAGATCCCTTATATCATCTATTCCCATCCTCAGCATTGCAAGCCTCCCTATTCCTATTCCCCAAGCAAGAGCCTGAACTCTTGGATAATCATAACCAAGAGGAACCAGCATCTCAGGTCTGAACAAGCCAGATCCTGCTATCTCTATCCATCCAAGCTTCTCATGCCTTACATATGCCTCAACACTTGGCTCCGTGAAGGGGAAGTATGCAGGCCTGAACTTCACCTCCTCAAATCCAAGGCTCCTTGAAAACTCAGCCAAAAAGCCCAAAAGATGCTTTACATTCAGATCCTCTGCCAGAACAACGCCTTCACATTGATGAAACTCCATTGCATGGGTTTTATCGAGGGCCTCTGGTCTGAACACCCTGTCTATGGCAAATATCTTGGATGGTATCTCTAAACCCTTTGCCAGCTCTCTAGCAGAAGCTGCTGTAGTCTGAGTCCTTAAAACCAGCCTTCTAGCTATCTCAAAGCTCCACTTGTATCCCCAGCCTGTTGAGCCCGTTCCATATCCATCCTCATGTGCTTTTCTAACCCTCTCCACCAAATCCATGTGCTCACTCAGATCAGCCGGTTCAGATGGAAATGAAACGATATAGGAGTCATGTATCTCCCTAGCTGGATGATCCTGAGCCTGAAAGAGGACGTCAAAGTTCCAGAACTCAGCTTCAACAAACGGGCTTTTCACCTCCCTGAACCCCATCCCGATCAATATCTCCCTGACCTCATCCAGAAGCATTGAATAGGGATGGGGCTTCCCCGGAAAAACCTCTGGAGGAAGGGCGGATATATCGTACCTCTTAAGCCTGAGGTTTCTCCACTCCCCGGTCTCTATCAGCTTTCTGTTTAGCTTTGCGACCTCTATTATAAGGAGCTTCCCTTCAAGGCACTCCCTTCCCAGCTCAGTCAGCTCTACCTCGGTGAGGACAAGCTCCTTCTCCCTGACTAGGCCTCTTTTCACCAAAGCTTTCAAGATATCCTCGTTATCCGGACTTATTCCTCTCTCCACTTTGAGCAGGATATCCCTCTCAGGAAGATCTATCCCTTTTACCACAAGGTACTTCCCTCTCTCATCCTCCTCAATTTTTGCCCCCCTTCTCCTCAGCCATCCTATGGCTGCTTGCAGAAGCTCGCCCTGAAGAAGCTTTGAGGCATCATCTAGGTATATCTTCCCATCTTTAGCTGCATTTAGCAGTATTTCCTCTGGCATTCCCTCCTTTAAGCAGATTCTTCCTTTTTCCGTTAGCTCATACGTTTTTCTCCTTATCTTCGATACTTTAACAAGAGATTTTGTCTCCAGAAGGGGTATAAGTGCGGATGCAGAGCTTTTCTCCTCTCCTAAATTCTCTAAAATTAATTTTCCTCCAAGAGATGCTATTTTTCTGAGGAGATCATGCTCACCCTGGCTGAGAGATATCAATCACATCCCCCCATGTGCAGAGCCTCGATAGCGGAGAGCCTATATAATGCTGCCGTTGTCGGATAGCTAGCATTTTATAACTATCCGTTCCATCTCGGATAGCAATGGATTGCTATCCTCATTGATGGCTTTCAGGGGCAACGGGGCTCCCCTCATCCTGAGCATATTAATGCCTGCGGTCACATCCCTATCTTTCTCGTAACCGCACCGCAGGCATCTCATAAGCCTGTGCCCATTCGGAGCTAATCTTCCCCCACATATCGGGCACAGGCTGGATGTCCCCTTAGGGTTAACATATACAACTGGCAAACCGTTAAGCTTAGCCTTATAATCAACATAGAATTGAAGCCTTCTAAAGTTCCAATTATGCAACCTTCTGTTCATCTGCCTTCCCTTTTTTATGCGTTTTCTTATTCCTTTCAGATCCTCCATCACTATTCCTAGATTGTGTTGCTTAGCAAAGTCCACAATCTTTTTTGAAATTTTGTGGCATAGGTCTTCAGTCCTCCTTTTCTCCCTGTCAGAATACTTCTTCAGAAGCTTCTGAGCAGTCCTTGGCTTATATTTGGCGAGCTTCTGAATCCCTCTTCTGATGATAAAGTAGGTTGTGTGAACTGTCCTAAGCTCATGGTCTATCCTTAGAACGTGGGGATTTGAGCTTACAGCCGTAACGTTGGACTCATTTATATCGATCGCTATCCATTCCTCAGGATTCTGCAGATCCACTTCCTTCTTAAAGGGAATTATTATCTTGTTCTCATTTATCGTTACCTCACCGATCTTAAGCTTCCCCTCTTTCCAAGAATAAATGAACTTCTTCTGATATTCCCCGAATTTCAGGTTGATGAACAGAAACTGCCTTGGCCTCACCGAGATCCTGATCTTATCTCCATAAAACCTGTAGAGCTCAGGATCTAGCTGCATAAAGAGCTTTTTAGCCTCAGTCTTCCCCTCTCTGTGTTTCTTCCTGTATTTCTTGAGCATAGCTAAAGCTATTTTACATGCTGAATGGCAGAAATGGGTTGAGTAATCCCATCTTCGCTTCCACTCCTCATAAACTCCTTTTCTCAGCTTTGCATATGATGTTATCCTTCTCTTGTGGGCATAATCTATGCAGAAGTTTATCATCTTCCTGAAGTCCTCAAGGAGCTTGTTGAGTTCGTTATTAGGTTCATATCCGAAGGGAACTCCCAAAACAACTTCCACAATCTGAATATACACATAAGAATTATATAAAGTTAACTATTTGGAAACTGCCCTTCTATCCCTCTCCTCTATGTTGGAGTGAAGTATCCCTGTTTTCAGCACATCAACAGCCTGCTCCATGAGCCTGATATTAACAGGGTATGGGACTCCATCCTTCCCTCCAAAGGCAAAGGAGTATCTTGCCGGATCTTTTTTGCTCGGAGGAGCCCCATACACAACCTCTGATATCAGGGATAGGGCCCTCAGAAGGGATGGCCCTATTCCTCTCACCAAGAGAAGCCCCTCGAAATCCCTTATATCGAGCTGATTTGCCTCCTCCACAGCTTTCCAATCTATCCTTCTCGGCATTCTCAGCACTCTCAGGCTATCTCCCAGATATGGGGATAAACCCCCTCCGCTCAGCTCCTCCATCATCCTCTTGAGCCTTCTCGGTCCCTCCCTCACTAAATCAACTGATATCCTCCTTGTCTCCTCCGATTCCTCTGCTGTAAGATCCAGAACCTCCTTTTCCATTGATTCAGCAATTATCCCGCTATGAGGTCTGTTTACAAAGCTTTTAAGCCCCTGAGAGACCCAGTGATATCTCCTAGCTGTTTTTCTCTCAGGGTTCATCCCTTGCTGAACAACAGTCCAGTCTCCATCCTCAGAAAATATTATTATGTGGTGATATAAGCTGTGTCCATCCTGCAGTGCTGCGTTGTCCACCTTAGCTGACAAACGGCTTGCTTTCGATATCTCAGCTATCCTTCTGTCGCTCAGAGAAAGCTTATCCCCCTTCTCAACTATTTCATGCTGGGTCTCAAGGGATCTTTTACCCTTTCCACCACAAGCAGCTATTCCCAGATCCTCCTCATCCAAGACCTCCCTTATAACAGCAGATAGAACTGTTGTTACCCCTGATGAATGCCAGTCATAGCCAAGAACACAGCCAAGCGACTGAAACCAGAAGGGATCGCTCAATCTAAGGAGGAACTCCCTTCTACCGAACTCAAAAACTATGCTCTTTATTATCTCCCTTCCAAGAGATTTCATTCTAGAGAAGAGCCATGAAGGAGCTTTTCCACCGTGAAGGGGTAGCTCAGCCTCCCCTACTATCTCCATCAGTAATAAGGTGTTCACATCCTTTATAAAGTTGAGTGTTATAAAAATAATAAATAAAATTCTCTCAATTTGAGTATGTAAATAATAAGGTTGTCATGTCAGAAAATGCATTAAGCTAGCTCAGAGCTTTCTAGGCCATTAACCAGATACCAAGCTACTTGACAAACCAGCACCTAACTAGATGACCATTTCCTATACTTATTAACTCCGGTTCTCTAGCTTTGCATTGATCTTGTGCATAAGGACATCTAGGGCTTAATCTGCATCCTGTCGGCGGATTTACTGGGCTGGGAGGTTCTCCAGGCAATACCATTCTGCTTTTCAATTTTCTCATAGTTGGATCCGGTTCCGGCACTGAGGAGAGAAGTGCTTTTGTGTAGGGATGTGCTGGGTTGTTAAATAGCTCTTCAGCTGGAGCATACTCAACTATTCTACCCAGATATATCACTGCGACATAATCGCTTATGTACTTCACTACTGATAGATCATGTGATATCAGCAGGTAGGATAGCTTCAATTCTTTCTTTAGGTCAGCAAGGAGGTTTAATATTTGGGCCTGAACTGAGACATCCAATGCTGATGTTGGCTCATCCAATACCAGCAATTTCGGCTGTGGAGCTATCGCTCTAGCTATTGCAATTCTTTGAGCCTGACCTCCACTTAGCTCATGGGGATGCCTATCTCCTATCTCCCGGGAGAGTCCTACCCTCTCAAGCAGCTTATGGACCTCCTCCCTTGCCTCATCACTCCTCATTCCCATATGAACTCTTAAAGGCTCAGCTACTATGGACTCAACTCTCATTCTTGGGTTAAGGGATAAAAATGGATTTTGAAAGACGGCCTGAACATTTCTTCTATACCATTTCAGGTTTCTACCTCTTAATGAAGTTATATCTTTCCCTTCAAAGGCTATTCTGCCCGAAGTAGGATCTAAGAGTCTGAGTACGCATCTGGCAACAGTTGACTTTCCGGAGCCAGATTCTCCCACAAGGGAGAACACACTTTCCTCTTCTATGGAAAATGAGACTCCATCCACCGCTCTTACATAACCTGCTATCTTTCCAAACAGCCCGTATTTTATTGGAAAATACTTGACCAGCTCTTCTACGTCCAGAAGGGGCATAATCTCACCTCTTATATTTAAAACAGGAAACTCTATGGCCCGGAGCTATCTCCACCAGATCAGGTTTGGTCTGCCTGCACACATCCTTGGCTTCACCGCATCTATCCGCAAAGGGACAACCAACTAGTGGTTTGGATAGATCCGGAAGAGATCCTGGAATGCTTCTCAGTCTTTTAGCCTTAATGTGTGTCCTAGGGACGCAGTCCAGCAGACTGGCTGTATATGGATGCATTGGTCTTGATATCACCTCGTCGGCAGGGCCATCCTCCACTACAGTTCCGGCGTACATGACTATTATTCTATCGCATATCTCTGATGCAACTCCTAGATTATGAGTGATGAATATCAGGGTAAGCTTTAGTTCTCTCTTCAGCTTATCAAAAAGCTCCAATATCTGTGCTTGTAGCATGACATCCAGCATTGTTGTCGGCTCATCGGCGACCAAGATTTTGGGCTCTGTGGATGTAGCTATGGCTATGTTCACTCTCTGAAGCATTCCACCGGATAGCTCATGAGGGAATGACCTCAGTATCCTCTCTGAATCGGGCAAGCCAGCTTTTTTCAGGAAATCTCTTGCTCTATTAAGTGCTTCTTCCTTTGTCAAGCCAAGATTGCTCATAAGGACATCGGTCATCTGCTCCCCTATTGTGAAGAGGGGATTTAATGTGGCTGCTGGATCCTGAAAGACGATGGATATCTCGCGGCCCGAGTACCTTTTTCTCTCCTCCTCCTTCAACCTTAAAAGATCTGTGCCTTCATATAAAACCCTGCCATTCAATATCCTTGCATTGGGAGGAAGAGCCATAGCTATTGCTAGACCTACGGTTGACTTTCCAGAGCCAGATTCTCCCACTAAACCAACTGATTCTCCTCTCTTCACATCAAAGGTGACTCCTGTAGTTGCATGAATCGTTCCGAGTGGTGTTTCATATACAATGCTCAGATCTTTTATCTGAAGAAGTGCTTCCTCCATCTAAACCACCTCTTTTGTCATCATTGTAATTCTAAGCCTCGGATCCATGAACTCCCTAGCAAAATCAGCTAGAAGATTAAAGCCTAGGACTGTAACCAATATAGCCAGCCCAGGGAAGAAGGAGATCCACCAAGCCACATTGATGGACTGCCATCCCTGGCTCACCAGCAGACCCCACTCTGGTGTGGGCGGCTGAACTCCAATCCCAAGAAAGCTCAGCCCAGCTGCCTCAAGCACTGCAGAACCCATGTCCAATGAAGCTTGTATCACAACAGGGGTCAAAGCATTGGGCAGTATATGCCTGAACATTATCGTGAAGCTGCCAAGCCCAAGCACTCTTGCTGCATCGACATAAGGCATGCTCTTTACCGTGTTCACCTGCACATAGATAAGCCTCGCATACCAAGGCCACCATGAGATAGCAAGAGCTAGAATTGCATTTTCCAAACCCCTTCCCAATGTCGCTGCTAAAGCTATAGCTAGAAGAAGAGGTGGAAATGCGAGAAACATATCCGTTATCCTCATAAGTGCTGTTCCCGTTCTTCCTCCGCTATAGCCTGCTATCAGGCCAAGAGGAACTCCTATGACCAAGGCTAATCCTACCACACCAATTGCTATAATGAGAGAGAATCTAGCTCCCAGTATAACTCTGTTGAACATATCTCTCCCGTACTCATCTGTGCCAAATGGATGCTCCAATGAGGGAGGCAGATATCTCTTGGACACATCGTATGTGGTGCCCCATGCGTCCTCAGGCTTTGTGAGTATATATGGAGATATTATTCCCATTATAAGGAAAGCAATGACTATGATGAAACCTATCATAGAGACAACATTTCTTCTCATTAACATGAACATTGTCCTAACTTCAGATGTCATAAACTCACCCTTGGGTCTATCCATGCATGAATCAGATCGACGATCAGATTTATAGCAGAGTAAAATAGTGCCACAATGATCACAGCACCCATTATTGCGGGATAGTCGAAGCTGAGAAGGGACATTGCAGTGTAAAGCCCTATTCCAGGCCATACAAATATCAGCTCCACCATAAATGCTCCTATTATTGTATATCCGAAGGATAGGCCAAGAGAAGCTATAACAGGAGATACTGCGTTCTTCAGGGCATACTTGTACACAATCAGTTTCCTCGGAATACCCCACGCCAGAGCGCTTCTCATGAATGGCTCATGTAATATATCCACCATCATAGCTCTGGTCATCCTAGCGCACAGGCCCATGGGATAAAGCGATAGGACTGCTGCGGGAAGGATCATGTGCTTGAGCACATCAACGAACACAGGAAAATCCCCCTGTATCAGGGAATCGATCAGATAGAAACCTGTTATAGGATGAAATCCCGTGCTTATGACCAGCATTTCATCCACTCTCTTTGATGATGGTAGCCAGCCAAGCCAGCTGCTGAACACCAGCAATATAATCAAGGCAAGCCAAAATACAGGCATTGAGGCTCCAAGAACGCTGAACACTCGTATGACACTGTCTGTCATCCTGTTTCTTCTGAGAGCTGCGGCAATTCCCAGTAAGATGCCAAGAACAGCAGCTATGGAAAATGCGAAGATTATCAACTCTAAAGTGGCTGGAAGTGCACTTAGTAAGTCATCTAGCACTGGAGATTTTGTTCTCCACGAAACCCCCCAGTTTCCTCTAATGAAATCCAAAAGATAGTAACCCAGCTGAATGTAGATCGGCTGATCCAAATGAAGCTCCTTTCTTGCCCTCTCGATCTGCTCTATTGTCGCATGAGGGCCTGCCCATAGGAGCTCAGGTCTGGCCGGTACAACTCTTGTGATAGTGAATGTTATCACTAACACGCCAAACACAACAAAAATAAGGAGGATAAGGCGCTTGATCAAATACTCCCGACTGAGAGGCATAACCGACACCTAAAAAATAAAAATAGGGGTTAAACTTCTCTATACTCTATCCCTCAACGCTTAGGACCTGTGGAAATATCGCTGTCGGATATGCTGGATTTATAGCTTTATCTAGGCCCCCTATATTTACTCTAGCTACTCTTACATCAATCATATCCCATAAAGCTACTGCAGGAACATCATCGTACAGTATTTTCTGTGCCTTATAGTATAGCTCAAGGGACTTAGTCCTATCTATTCCTTCCCAATAGTGTGCATCTTCTATTGTTTTTTCAAATTCTGAATTATTGTAGTAGCATAGATCAAAAGATTTGCTGCTGCTGTGAAACATGTTGAACAGATAGTCGTATGGCGATATATAATCGGGCCACCAGTAGAATATGAAGAGGTCCTGTGCAGCCTGAGAATTATTCCATCCGCTTTGAGCCAGAGCCCATTGCTCCTCCCAGCTCATTGGTCTTACCTCTATGTTTATTCCTATTTTGCCTAGGCTGGACTTGATGAGATCCGCTGTCCTCTGCTCATATATATCTCCAGCTGTATATGTCAGGATCAGGGTCCTATTGATGCCGTTGGGATATCCGGCTTCAGCAAGCAGCTTTTTCGCTAGGCTGAGATCGTAACTATACGTGAGGTTATCGAAGTGGCCCCACATGTTATGCGGTATCGGTCCGGATGCCACTTTCGCTAGACCACTTCTGGCGATTGTCACTATGTCATCGTAGGGTATTGCGTGGGCAATCGCTTTTCTCACCAGAACATTGTCCAGCGGGGGTTTTCTTGTGTTTATCAACAGAAGGAGGTTCTGAAAACAAGGTTTCATCACTACTTGCAAGTTTGGATCCTTCTTTAAGTTCTCAACATCCTCTAATGGAACATATTCAGCTATGTGCACATCTCCGGATTTGACTAATCTCTCCTGGGTCACGGAGTCTTTCACTATTTTTATTATGAATACGTCTGGCGCTTTATCCGACTTAAATGGATAGTTAGGATCTTTCCATCCCCACCATTCATTGAATTTCTCCAGCACAACTTCGTTCTCAGGATCCCATTTGACAAGTTTGTAAGGACCAGAGCCTGCATCCTTGCCCGAGTTAAACCAATTTGTTATCTTTGGATCAGTACTATTTGATGCATTTGCATATTTTACTATATTTGGACTGAATATATATGATGCATAAGCTGCAGACGCTATTACATCCAAAGGTGCTTGGTATTTTAGATGAAATATAATTGTATAATTATCTGGTGTTTCAATTCTATCTACAGGATCCCATATAAAGGCTTCTCCCTGCCCTATAGCAATAGTTCTCTCTATGGAGAACTTAACTGCTTCAGCTGTTACAGGAGTACCATCATGAAATACAGCGTTCTTTCTGAGATGAAATGTCCAAACAAGCCCACTTGGATCATGTTCATATTTTTCAGCCAAGGCTGGAATAAAAATATTGTTAATCGGATCGTAATGTAGTAGAGGCTCGTAGACAACAGCCATCCACATAATTGAATTTGAGGCCTCAGTGCTGGGCTCAGCACTCGTCATCTCCGATAAAGATGCATAAATAACAACCGTCTTCTTTGCGGGAGCTTTCCCTGCCATGCTTGTATAATAATAGTATGCACCGATGCAGGAGACCATGACAAGAACTAGAACAATAGCTATCAAAAGCTTTGATACAGCTGTTCTCAATATTTCACCCCCATCTTAGACTTTTTCTCAAAAAGACCTTCCAAATCTACTTCAAATATTGCCGACATGAAGGTCCTGCGAATTGAAAAAAAGATTAAATATAAGGTTTTCGTTTCACACAACTTATCTTTAAAACTTAAAAGAAATTTGCTTAAGAGAAAAATTCATAGCAGAATAAATCATTCATTAGCTAGTGACTTACGCTTGAGGACCTTGCTATGCATCAACCGAAGTCTCGCGAGAGATTCAGCCAGTTTCACCGTCACCATGGTTGGATCAATCACAGGAACTTTGGTCTTAGCGCTTAATTCTTCAGCTAATCCTATGAATCCACCGCATCCAAGGACCACAACCTCAGCCCCATGATACCTGACAGATCTCTCTATCTCCCCCAGCAGAATCTCTTTGACATTATTTATGTCCTTCCTTATGTCAAGCACACCCACATCTATTCCAGTGATATGGACAATTCTGTCCTCAACGCCCAAGATCATTGCCTTTCTATGGTAAATCGGGATTGATTGCCTTCCTGTCGATATTATAGCTATTCTATGTCCTAGGAGAAGGGCAGTTGTAATAGAGCTCTCACCTATCCCCAGCACCAATTTATCCGATACCTCCCTCGCTGCATCGAGACCAGGATCATCGAAACAGTTTATGACAATGGCATCAAATCCTTCCTTATTGGCTCTAATTACCTCCTCCACCACATATGGAGCGGCAATCTCCCTGTCATAATCGTATTCTATTGCTCTTGGTCCATTGGAAAGGTTCTTTACATGTATCTCAGTATCTGGATCCACTATTTTACTACAGTAACTGTATGTTAACTCATTCCATATATCGGTACTCACAGGGTTGAGAATCAGTATTCTGGGCATATTGTTTGCTTAGAACCAAAACTTAAAAAATTAACTCGGTAGGGAATTAAGGTGTCAGCATGATGGAGATAAAGAGAGAGGATCAGATAAAAGCCCTTGTCCTCGGAGCAACAATTCTTGGAACAGGAGGGGGTGGAAGTCCTTCGGATGGGCTTAAAATGCTCGATGATGTCCTGAAAAAAGGCAAAACTGTAAAACTAGTGGATGTGGAAGAGATTCCTAGGGATGGCTTTGTAGTGGTTCCCTATGACGTTGGATCAATAGCTCCCAGCACTAAGGCTAAGAAACCTGTAAGGATAAAAGAGCCCGTCAGAAGGGCATTTAAGGAAATGGAGCAGATAATCGGTGGAAAGATAGTAGCTGTTGTAGCCAGCGAGATAGGTGGGGGTAATACGCCTGTTGCATTGAGCATTGCTGCTGAATTAGGCATTCCTGCTGTTGATGGTGATCTTCTTGGAAGGGCGGCACCAGAGCTACATCAGTGCACTGTAAATATACTTGGAATACCGATGTATCCCTCGGTCATAGTCGGTGAGAGTGGCAATGTTGTTGTGGTGAGAGAGTACTCTGATATAGATGACTACGAGGCTATAGCCAGATATCTATCAGTGCTCAGTGGAAAGTATGTATCGGTGGTTGATACTCCAATGAGCTACGATACTGCATGCAAGGCCATAATTAGGAAGACAATATCCACATCCATGAGGCTGGGGGAGGAGGTCATCAAGGCGAGGAATGAGGGAAGGGATCCTGTTGATGCTGTTGTCAACGTGCTCAAGGGATGGAGGATATTTGAGGGGGTAGTAGAAAAATATGAGTGGAGAGATGAGAGCGGATTTCTCAGGGGAGAAGCGGTTATAAAGGGTGTTGGGGATTTCAGCGGGAGAACTCTGAGATCTTGGATAAAAAATGAGCATATAATGATATGGATTGACGGTAAGCCAGTTGTCATGCCGCCTGATATGTTCATGCTGTTGAGAGAGGATGGCGAGCCCATAACGAACACGGAGCTAAGAGAGGGAATTAAGGTGTATGGAGTTGCAGCAAAGGCTCCGGATATATGGAGAACTCCTGAGGGACTTAAGTATTTTGGGCCGAGACATTTCGGCTTCGACTATGATTACATTCCAGTGGAGGAGCTGGTGAAGGTGATCTGAATGAGGATTCTTGTGATAAATCCTGTTGGTCATAGCACATGGGATAAACAGGATGAGGAGATCTGTAAGAGCTTTGCCTCTCCTGAAACTGAGATAAAAGTGGTATCCCTTCCCAGAGGACCTGTCAGCGTTGAAACACCTGAGGCTCATGCTGAGGTAATACCTCTTGTCCTAGATGTGGCGAGAAGGAATCATGAGGGCTTTGATGCTGTTTTGGTGAACTGCTTTCTAGATCCCGGGGTGGACTTCCTGAAGGGGATCCTGAAAAAACCAGTAGTAGGACCTTGTGAGGCCTCTCTTTCTCTTGCCTGTATCGCTGGAACTAGAATATCAATAATCACTGTCGGAGGAGCTGATGGTGACTGGATGATAGAGGAAAGGGTCAAGCAGCTTGGCTTAAGCGATAAGGTGACATCTGTAAGGGGGATACCAGTGGGAGTGCTGGATATAGATAAGGACAGAGCGGCTGTCGTCAGCTATCTTGTAAATGAAGCTGAAAAAGCAAGAAAAGAGGAGAGGGCAGATGTTATTGTGCTGGGCTGCACTGGATTGGCCGGACTTGCAAAGGAGGTTCAGGAAAAGACGAATATTTTCACAATAGATCCAACTGGGGCAGCTATCAAGGTAGCTGAAGCTCTAATAAAGCTTGGAATAACAGGTCTTCCGTACAGGAGGTGAGGAAATGAGCCCAATGGGCTTGGATCTGGAGCTTGCAGTTGCTACATTAAAGCTTGTGAGGGATGTGCTGAAGGTACAGGAGGGAGAGGAAGTGGCGATAACAGCTGATACTGGCAGTGATTGGAGGGTTGTGGAGGCAACAGCTAAAGCTGCTGCTCAAGTCAATGCAAAGCCCATAGTTGCATGGTACAAGTCACCCCCGGGTGTGGGAAAGGCTGCAGATCCTCATATACCGCTGAGAACTCTAAAGGCCTTGCTAAGCGAATCGGATGTGTGGATAGAGTTCAACAAATCCTGGCTGCTTTACTCAACACCCTATGAGAGTGCTATTAAAACGGGAAGAGTTCGCTATATCTGCCTTGTTGGGATGGACACCGATATGTGCACTAGGACAATAGGCAAGGTGAATGTCCCTCTTATCTACGAGCTGCAGAGAAGATTAGCCAGAGTGACAGAGAAATCTAGACACATGAGGATAACAACACCCGCTGGTACTGATTTGGAATTCGAGAATGATAGAAACAGGCCTATATTCACAGAAGGGGAGGTGAGCGGACCCGGGGTATACATGCTCTTCGGGCAGGTAGATTGGGCTCCAATAGAGGAGAGCATAAACGGATTATTGGTATTCGATGGCTCTGTTTGGCCTCCATCGGAGCTGGGTCTACTTAGAAATCCCATAAAGCTTCATGTGAGGGAGGGAGAGATTGTTAAAGTGGAAGGAGGAAGTGAGGCTAGGCTTTTTGAAGCTTGGCTGAGGTCTTTTAACGATCCTAATATGTTTAAGCTAGCGCATATATCCTATGGGTGCAATCCTGGAGCTAAGCTCACCGGAAACATACTTGAGGATGAGAGAGTGTGGGGAGCTGTGGAGTGGGGAATTGGTTATCAATCTCCGGACTTTAAGGGCAAAGTAGGTAGTGCCTCGTCTCATACCGATGGAATATGTCTCTCACCAACTGTTATCGGGGATGGAGAGAAGATAATAGAGAACGGCGAGTTTGTCCATCCTGAGCTAGCAGATCTAGCGAGAAAGCTGAGATATGGCTAGAAATATATATTTTAACCTTAATATATTTTTTATAAAAGCTTTTTAAATTTTTAAAGAAATATGCTTCTTAATGAATCAGATTTCATCTATTATCCTACTGATGGCCTTTCCCATCTCCTCAATATTTTTCTTCAAAGCTAGAGCAGATAAGAAGTCCTCATAAGAGGGATGCTCCGGTATTTCGTCCCTCTCTATCATCTCTTCTATCTCCTCAGGTACCTTTACTTTATATTTCGAGAGAATTCTTCTTAGCTTCCTCTTCTCCTCTATGATCTCCTTGATAAGGATCAGTGGGATGACTTCCTTCATATAAGTGGGCATACTGAAGTCAAAATTTAAGCTTTTTCTTGATAATAAGCTCTGATGTAAGTCTAAACATGATTAGTGAGGCTGGTTGCCAGCAGAAGGATCGGCAAGGATTAAGGGCAAGCAGTAGTTCTAACCCTTGTGATATAATTCAGATAGGGTTCTAAGACGCAAGAAATGTCAGCTACCTGAAAACTTTTTAATATCAATACCCCTCACGGAGTTTAATGGAATCCCGGCTGCTGGATAAAGCTAAAACTATGCTTGAGGTGATTAAGGGCAGGAGAAGCATCAGGGACTTCTGCGATAAGGAGTTACCTGATGAGCACTTAAGGCTCGTACTAGAGGCTGGAATTTGGGCGCCAAGCGGCAGCAACCTGCAACCATGGGAGTTTGTGCTGGTAAAGGATAGAGACCTGCTGGAGAAAGTAAAGCTCTTCTCACCCGGATTATTTGGCAGACCAGCAGCCATAATAGTGGTCTGTATCAACAGGAAAATAGCCGAGAAAGCCGGCAAAATGGGAGAGTTTATGTCGCTTATGGACGTCTCAATGGCAGCTGAGAACATGATGCTCATGGCCTATGCCCTAGATATAGGATCCTGTCCTGTTGCATCCTTTAACAAAATGGCTGTGAAGGAGCTGCTCGATCTTCCAGCTCATGTAGAGCCGGCGTTGATAATAACGCTTGGATACC